>JAFGJR010000164.1 GCA_016928975.1 Sedimentisphaerales bacterium
ATGAAGCGTCGCATGGCGGGCTGGAGTCTCGACTTCCTGATGCAAGTCCTTACCGGAAAAGGAACTTAGTGTGCGCTGGCCCTGGGGTCAGCGCCGACCGATGTGACCTTCGCACAAGGCAATGGTCTGCCGGCAGTCCTCCTGCAATCCGCGTCAGTCACGGAATCACGCACACGTCAACTTGTGCAAAGGCCGCCGCGCGCAAGAAGGAGCGGTTTTCTCCATAGTACATGAGCAAGGGTCCCGCTCCCAGAGTGGCTGGCGAGCGGCGAACCACGACCAGGATGTTGCAGGATTGAGGAGATGTTTATGAGCAAGCACGGAAGAACATGGGTCGTCATCGTGTGCGCCATCGTGGTCGCGATGGTTGGCATCACGACGTGCAGGGAGAAGACAGGCGCCTCCGGCTCCGAAGTCGTCAGTTCCATCACCGCCAATCAGACGGCTGAGATCGAACGTCTGCTCGGCGGGCGAGGGACGAAGATCTATGAGTTGCTGAAAACCGGCCACACAGATGTGGCCTCGGACCTTCTCGACGACATGGATGACTCGTCGCCATCCGCCGCCGTCTTGAGCGCGTGTCAGCAGATCGCCACGAGCGGCGGAGAAGACGGCGCCGGGGAGATGTTCCATCGCATCCAGGAGCAAATGATGGCTCAGATGTCGAAGTTCTACGGCCGCAACGTCGTGCAGGATCAGTCGCCCATGGCACAATTCCAGAGAGCATCGGTCCTTGAGCCGCAGTGGGAGCCGCTTTGGCCTCATATGGCGATGGACGTGCTGGTGACTCGGCTTGCCAGGATCGCGGCTCAGGGACAGAGCATGGTCGTTTCCGGTGACGATGTCCTGATCTCTCCGGACGATCGCTACAATGGCGCGAGCCGCAAGCAACGAAGCGTGGTCGTCGAGCGACACACCGCGGACGAGCTGATGAATCCCGATGCCTCAGACAGCACCGACACTGGCAGTCGCATGACGCTATCCTTTCTGGCCAGCCAGAAGCACACCTATCGCCACTACTTCATGGGCGGTACGTGGACCGGCCTGATCTCGAAGATCCTGTCGGACCGGCCTGGCGTCCTGCGCCAGTGGCAAGAGAGCCTGATGGCTGCGGCCGACTCGTTCGCAGATCACGGCAGTTATTCCTCCTGTCTGTTCATCAAGAGTATTCTCTGGGAGTTGAGCGGGCACACGCCGGCCCAGATTCTCGCCGAGGGGACCACGTTCCTGGAGTCCGTCGCTGATCAGGCGACGGCCGCGCCGGAATCCGCTCACCGTCTGCTGGTCGCCATCGGGTACTGGGGGGAAGCCTATGCGGATGCTTTCAAGGAAGCTGCTCCGGATGCCCAGATCAAGGCGCGTCTGGCGACAATGATCTGCAACAAGACCATGCCCGGCGCCGGAGTATGCTCGGCGGTCCGGGTCGGCCACCATCTCGGGCTGAACATGCTGGAGCAGAGCCCCACGTTCCGCCAGGCGCAGGAGCCCTGGCGCGACCAGGTGGAAGCCTGTGACTGCTTCGAGAAGGCCGGCGCCACGAAGGATGAGGAGGAGGCAATAGCCCTGCTGCAACGAGCGGCCATGGCCGGCCATGCGCCCGCGATGGAAGCGCTGGCCTTCCGCTACTACAATCAGAAGAACGAACGCCTGGCGTTTGCATGGCTGACGAAGGCGGCCAAGGCCGGGTACCCATCCTCCATCAACAATCTGGGGGTCTTCTATGTCAACGGCATCGGTTGTGGCACAGACAAGGAAAAGGCACTCGCTCTGTACGATCTGGCGGCGAGTTATGGACAGCCTGAGGCGCTGTATGCCTACGGAAATCTGTACCAATCCAACGTGCACCCGATGAATCTGCCGGTCCAGATCACGTTGTGCAACTACGCGGCTCAGGGAGGTTGCAGTGCGGCCCTGCTCGATATGGGCTGGTTCTATTATAGAGGCAGTGCGTCCACAGCCAAGTCTCCGGAGAAGGCGGTGCAGTGCTGGCAGAAGGCCGCGGAGCTGGGAATGCCGGAGGCGAGCTACAACATGTACCTGTGTTGCCTGCACGGCGAAGGGACGGCGACGGACCCGAATAAGGCGATCCGATACCTCCGCGCCGCCGCCAACGGACGATACAGCGAGGCCATGTACCGGCTGTATCTGCACTATCAGAATGGAACGGACGTCCATCAGGACTCCGGCGAGGCTATGAAGTGGCTGCGGCTGGCAAGCCAGCACGACCACAAGCAGGCGCGGCAACTCGTGACCGAGATCGAGCGGCAGCGGCGTGCGAACGAGGCCGCGTCCCGTTCACTGACCACCACGAGCACGCCGTCATACCAGTACTGGACCTATCGGTCGCCGCAGAGCTCGCAACAGGACATGGACGCCGCCTACCAGCGCGCACAGGAGCAGGCCGCGAGACAGATGAGGAACTACAGATATCAGCTTCAGTCAAAAATGGGAGCCTACGGGCTGAGCTATTAGTCGCCGAAATCAACAGTTGCCGTGCCGTCCGTGCGCGGCAGACGTGAATCGTGCGACATCGCGAGCACTCCGTAGCTGAAAGTCCTCGAACCGCTCCAGGCTATCGGATCCCTCTCGCGATGTCGCTCTCATGCTCCTGTAAGGCGACGCCCAAGGGCGGTGCCTGGCAGCGAGCGAAGAGAAGAAGCAGGTGCGTCCGGAATACCCTGTAGTGCCGTAGCACCAACTGGATGGTAAGATATGTGCGATGGTAAGACACGATGGAGAGAAAACGTGAATAGCCTGCGTAGACCCAAGGCACGCCGACGGCTGGCCGCAAGCATAGGCACAGCCGTGATGTTCATGATCCTGCTGATTGGGGGATGCGGCTCGAAGACAGATTCAGAGACCAAGGCATACGAGGGTCTTCTGGACTGCTTCGTCCATGGCTCCTACGAGCCCGAGCTCACCCAGAACATCTATCGCCTGGGCATATCTCTTGGTCCCGCTGCAAGGGCCTCAATCGGCGAAGCGAAGGAGCGGCTGCTGCAAATACAGGAGGCCGGACGATTTGCAGAGAGGACGATTGTCGCGTCACACCAGAGGACGCAGCCGGTCGATGGGTATGGGATAGCGATTGTTACAAGCGAAGACGGGATACCCGCGCTGGAGCAATACCGAACCTACACGTTGCAGGTTGCCCGAAAGCTGGGTGTGCTGGACAAGATTGAGCAGGAGGTTTCTCCGGACAGCCAGAAGATCCGAGCCAAGCAGGCACATCTGGACAAGCTGCGCCGTTGCCTCGCGCATTTGATGGAGAACATCGATTTCCCGAATGATCGCGATGAATTGGAGGAACTCTATCGTGTGAGTATACCCCTCGGCGCCACCGCAGTGGAACCGCTCAAGAAAGCGAAGGATAGCCTGGACAAGTCCCTGAAGGACGTTCAGAAGCTCACGGCCAAGCTGGCCATGTTGGAAGGCAGGAGTGCGCCGCGGGTCCAGGAATACCGGCTCAGGGCTATTCAGATAGCGCAAAGACAAAACGACATTGCCGGGATACTTGCGCCCGTCATAGACGAGGCGGCCTGGGCACGAGGAAACGCGGATCGCACCAAGATCTACGAGCCGCAGTGGAAGTGGGAAGGGATTGCTCTGCCCGAGATAGACCCTCAAGCGGGGTTGCCCCCCGAATCGGGCGTGGGAGAGGACGCGACGGTTTCGTACATCCTCGCCGATGATGTCGCCGGGAGCTCTCTCGACGCTTATGCGCAGCAGCTCTGCCAGATGTTCCATCTGTACAACACGATCACAATCGAAGTCCGAGACGAGAAATCCCCGGAGGGACCGTTCAATCCCGAGACGCTGGCGAACGTCCATCAATTGGCTATCTTCGCCGGCGGACTGCGATGGCCACAGATGCTCGACGACAGATGTTCGCTCGTGGGGGTGATCGGCCAGCACGTTCTTGCACCTTCCACCGTGGAACGGATCGAACGCGATGGTCCCGATACCGTCGCATTCTCGCCACTGTTGGAACATCCGCCACACACAAGCCATGACGTTACTGAATTCCAGAAGCATGTGCTCGGCAGTCCCGTTCTTGAGAAGGCGGTTGTTTCGAGTGACAAGAAGTCTCTCTACGTGCACATGCCGATTGCGGGTCAGGGGATTCGAGGCGTTGTTCAGAGATTGCTGGCTGCAAAGATCGGAGCGTTCTCTGGTCCCGAGACTTATGGATTGTATCACGTCGTTTGCGGCTCCCGATGGCAGAGACACGTTGATGACCGCAAACGCATATCCCCTCGCCGGGTCTTCCTGGTGCTTGACGGTCGACCGGATGAGAATCTGACCTCTTGGGAGATCAACACCCTCCGAGAGACGCTCCTGGAAAGGGCGCGCGAACTGGAACCTACGTCTCCGCGGGCTCGGCCTGTCTTCCAACAGGCGGCTCAAGAGCTTGTGGACATGGCTGGAAGCGTGAACAGCCGCAGTGAGCTCATGAGCGGGATGACTGAGTATGCCCGTACCGAGGAGCGCTCCGCGCTCAGTCGGGCGGAATCAACACGGGGCAGAAGCGGCGTGAAGTCGACCGCAGACGCAATGGATGAGGCAGACCTGTGGAACGAGGTAGCAGACTGCTTGTCCCTGTCAACATCTCGAAACCGGCTCTTTGCCACGCCCGCGGCTGTGAAGTACATCGCCGAAATGACGAAGGCGATCGTAGCGACCGATCGTGTGGAAAGCTGCATGTGCGTAGCCGACCTGGTCAAGCAGGCATATGGAGTGATTGTCTTCGATGACCCTGTCCATGCGGAGGTCCCCGGCAGCCAGGTCATGATAACGCAATGCGTGGCGCTGACTCAGAACAGTCGCAGGGCGTATTGCCTGGGACGGTTTGTAACGAGCGACTACACGAAGACGAGTATTCACATCTTACTCAGACGCGAGGCAGCCGCAGACGTGGAGAGTATCATGCGGGCCGTAAAGGACTTCCTCAAGAGGAACGAACCGCCGTTTCCAATGAAGCCCGTGCTGCTTATACCCGGCGGTACATAACAGTGATACGAGCAATCACTGTAGGGACGGACATGCCCGCTGCCGGACAGGGCTTCCAGTACTCCTTCCCGCCGCACTCCTTCACCCCGATGAAAGGCACGATTATGCGGTGACCCCGGGACGCCCGGCTGGAAATCGGCATGTAAAAGGGCCCCACGTCGGCGCCGAATTGGGACCCACCTATGGCATACTATACACCCTTACGTCACGCC
>JAFGJR010000165.1 GCA_016928975.1 Sedimentisphaerales bacterium
CAAAGAGAGATTGACATGATTCCCTTCATGCCTCCGGAGAGCGTGCGTGCCCGTAAGCCCCAAAACTCACGGCAGTGCCATTCGGCGTTACATCGTTGTGATCGGCCAATGCAACGATTGCCACACGCGCGGGTATCTGCGGGCGGAGTCGAAGGTGCCGGAAGCGGAGTGGCTGGCGGGGGATGTCACCGGCTACTACGGCCCGTGGGGCACGTCGTACGCGACCAGCCTGAGAGTCCTCGCCGCCAACATGACGGAGGACGCATGGGTGACGTACTTGCGCGAGCTCAAGACGATGCCTCCGATGCCATGGTGGGCGATGCACGAGATGCGCGAGTCGGATTTGCGTGCGATGTATCGGTTCATCAAGGGTCTCGGCCCGAGAGAGGGGAATACGCCGGCGGACCTGCCTCCGGGCCAGGAGCCCAGCCCGCCGTACGTTGCCTACGTCTTCGCGGCTGCCGGGCAAGAGCAGGGGACCAAAGCAGCGGAACGGCCAAAATAGGACTGCGCAGTCGTTGCACAGTTGTCCCGACTCAAGCGCTGGCCGGTAGACGGTCGTGGGTGCTGCTGGCGGTGTCACCGGCCTGGCAAGGCGGCGGTTCAGGTTCCTGGATGAAAGTACAACTGGCCGTTGAGGACCTGGCGGATGGCATCGAGGAGGGTTTCGCCGGCCTGCTGCTTGGTGACGAAGCCTGAGGCACCGGCGCGCTGGGCTCGCGGGCCGTAGACGTGCTCATCATGCATGGAGAGGATCAGGATGACAAGCCGCGGGTACTTCTGCTTGAGCATGCTTGTCAGCCTGATGCCGTCGATCTGGCCGAGGCTGATGTCGATGATGGCCAGATCCAGGGGCTCGTGTCCCGCGACCTCCAGGGCCTGTTCGGCGCTGGCGACGGCGCCGCAAACGCACAGGTCCGGCTGTTGGTTGAGCAGCTCTGTTACGCCGCGACGCACGACACAATGGTCGTCCACGATGAGGACGTTCTTCTTGGCTGCGTCAGTGCCGGCTGTATACTCGATCATAAGCTGTGACTTCACCCACCTTCAGTGGCGCTGCTGTTGCTGATTCCCGGAACTCACACTACCGAATACTCTCTCAGCATCATACCGGTGCGGAGAAACGATGGAAATCAGGGACGCCGTGTGATTTCGCATAGGCTGGAGTACCCATTTGTCTATCGGGGATTTCCCGATACGGCCTGTGCACGCCATGGGGACCATTTCTCCACAGAAGCGGCAAGCAGGGATGGGTCTCGCGAGGGTCCTTCAGCGTTTCATCTCGGAGTTCACCCATTCGACTGCAAAGCGAAAGAGCTCGTTGCCGTCCTTGAAGCCGAGCTTCTCTTTGATGTGGGCGCGGTAGGTTTCGATGGTCTTGACGCTCAGATGGAGCTTGTCGGCGACGTCTCGCGTCTTGTGGCCCTCGCCGATGAGTCGAAAGACCTCCAGCTCGCGGTCGCTGAGGCTCTCGACCGGGGAGGTGCTCCGCGGCGCCACGCCGGTGGCGAGCTTGCTGACCATCGTGGCGGCCATGGAGTCGCTGACGTAGATCTCTCCGGCGAGGACCCGGCGGATGGCGGTGATGACCCGCTCGGTGGCCTCGTGCTTCATGATATAGCCCTTCGCTCCGGCTCGCAGGGCGCGCTCGGCGTAGAGCGATTCGTCGTGCATCGACAGGATCAGGATGGGCAGGTTCGGGTACTGGACCTTCATGTCCTTGATCAGGTCCATGCCGCTGGTGTCCTTGAGGGAGATGTCCACGATGACCATGTCGGGCCGGACCTCTTTGACCGCTTGCATGGCCTGGTAGGCGTCCTCCGCGTAACCCTGGACTTCGAGGTCCTTTTCCTGGTTGACCAGTTGTGCAAGCCCCTGGCGGACCACCGGGTGATCGTCCACGATGAGGATGCTGTACTTCGAACGTTGAGCAGCAGTGGACGTCGCTTTCGCGGACATACTACTCCTCCTTCCGGTCTGCAACGGATTCGAGGTTGAATGTGCAGGTGACCCTGGTTCCGCCTCCCTCACGGGGCTGCACCCGGAGGGTGCCTCCGATCATCTCGGCTCGATAGCTCATGACCTGCAATCCCATCCCCTTGCTCTTGGGAAGCTCGGCAGGGAAATCGCGTCCATCGTTCTCGATGACCAGCGACGCGGCGTGGGGATCGGCCAGCAGCCCGAGCAGAATCTGCTTCGTGTCTCCGTGGCGGATGGCGTTGGTGACGGCCTCCTGGGCGATGCGGTAGAGGTGGATCGCGGCGGAGGCGTCCTTGACGGGGACGGGGTTGCTGCATCTGAAGGTACAGCGGACGCCAAAGACGTTCTGCGTGGTGGCGGCCAGGGCGCGCAGGGCGGACATCAGGCCGTCCTCGTCCAGCGAAACGGGGTGAAGCCCGTGGGATAGTTGGCGCGTCTGATCGATGGCCTCGTTCACGAGCTGGGCGATCTCCCTCGCGCTGTCGGCCTCCTTGAGCGATTGACGCTGGAGCTTCTGTTCGAGGGCCTTGCTGATGATGGCGATTCCGGTCAGTTGCTGGCCGAGACTGTCGTGCAGCTCACGGCCGATGCGCCTCTGCTCCCGCTCGCTGATTTCGAGGATTCCTTTCTCGAGCTGTCGGCGCTGGCGGAATTCCTCACGCAGTTGTTCGTTCTTCTGCGTCAGTTCTGTTGTGCGGGCCAGGACGCGTTGTTCCAGCTCTTCGTTGAGCTTGCGAATCTCCTGCTCGGCCTGCTTGCGATCGGTGATGTCCTGCACGACGCCGAGCATGCGGACCGCTTCGCCGTCGGCATCCCGTATCACGTCTCCCGTCTCCGAGACCCAACGGATGGCGCCATCCGGCCAGACGATCCGGTGCTCGATCCGGTAATCGGCGTTGTCTTTGACGCAGGCATTGACCGAGCCGACCACGAAGTCGCGGTCATCCGGGTGCACGCATTGCAGGAACGCCTCGTAGGTGCCTGCGAACTGGCCCTTGGCAAAGCCGAACATGGGCTCGATGCGCTCCGACCAAAGGAGCTTGCCGGTGACGATGTTCCAGTCCCAGCTCCCGATATTGGCGGCCTTTTGCGCAAGGGCATAACGTTCCT
This sequence comes from Sedimentisphaerales bacterium, assembly GCA_016928975.1. The sequence continues at coordinate 3,091 of JAFGJR010000165.1, forward strand.
CGCTGCTCTTCAGGGCCGTCTGCCTTCGCATTCGCTGGACGGCCAGCGCATAGAGCTTGGCCATGCGGCCGATAGCATCGAGCTCCCTGTCGGAATACCCGCGATCCGAGTTGGCCAGGGCGATCTGGCCGACGACCATGTCACCCACGACGGCGGGGACGGTGAGGAAGTTCTTCAAGGCGATGTGTCCTTCGGGGACACCTATCGAGGCGGGGTGCTCGCCCGGAGCATCCGTATAGAAGCCCTGGCGGGTGTTTAGCGCGTGGCCGAACAGCGCGGGGTAAGTGCCGTCGGGACGAGGGTGAAAGACGATGCTCTGCCTGTCTGCCCTCATGCCGCACTGCCGGCCCATCATGTGCGTCAAGGTGTGGCCGATCAAGTCCCCTGTCTCGGGGTCGATGGACGAGACGTATCCGTGCTCACTGCCGGTCAACTGGCGAGCCTGGGCCAGGACGGTATCGGCAACTTCCTCGATATCGAACGACGGGTCGATCAGCGCGTCCGCCAGCTCGGCCAGGGCTCGGTTGACAGCCAGATCCCACTCGTGCTCGCGCATCATGCGCTTCTGTTCGGTGACGTCCACGCAGTATTCGATGATGCGCATTACCTTGCCCGCCTCGTCAAAGATGGGAAACGCGTGGACCTCGACGATCCTGGGCTCGCCGTGCTCGTCGCGGTGAATATGCTCAACGACCGTCGGCTTGCCCGTCTGCGTGACGATTCCCATTGGGCAGGGGTGGTCCTGGGAGTCACAGGCGGTGGCCTGGCCGTGGCTCAGAGCATGACACGTAGCGGCGTCGCCCGAGTGCGTCTGCCGGGCGGCGCGGTTGGCCAGACGGACGCGCCGGTCCGCCACATCGATCACGTAGAAGGGATGGGTCAGCGAATCGAGGATGGTCTGGAGCAGGTCGTGGTTCCGGAGGAAGGCGCCCTCGTCAAACGGTGGCGCGGCTTGAGACCGCGATGGCTCTGAGTTGTTCATGAACGCCGTCTCCTGCGATCGTCGTACGGTTCCTTTCTGAGCGGTTTGCCAACACTCCATGATAGCGGCCGGGTATGCAAACACAACACAAATCACAGACTCCGAAGAGCGTGCCAGTTGAGGGCGCAACAATCGTCGCGGTCATTTGGATACAGAAGGTCGCGTATAGGAGGAGGCCCTTCTATAGGGGATTTCCCGATGGAAAAAGCGGGACGAGGCCGGATGGAAGAAGCAGACAAGGCCCGATTTGACAAAACCCTGCGTCTGCTACGATGGCGCATGAATGACAACGTTGAAGTTGGAAGGGGATCTTATGAGTGACAAAGACCTTATGATTCGCTACACGGCAGGTGAGGAGGAGGCGTTCCAGGAACTGGTGAGCCGCTACAAGGACAGCGTGTACGGTTTCCTGCGACGATTCCTGAGTCGGCCGGACATGGTGGAAGACGTGTTCCAGGAGACGTTCATGCAGTTGTTCGTCAGCCGCGACACGTTCGACGTCTCCCGACCCCTGCGTCCGTGGCTGTTCACCATCGCGGCCAACAAGGCCAAGGACGCCCTTCGCCGGATGCAGCACCAGGAATCCGCCTATCTCGGGGATATGTTCAATGGCGAAGAGAATACCATCGAGGATGTGCTCAACACGTTCGACCACGACAATCAAATGCCCTATGATGAGCTGATTCGTGCAGAAACGGCGGACTCGGTCAAAAAAGTAATCTCGAAAATGCCGGCGAAGCTGCGTGAGATTATCCTGCTGGCCTATTTTCACAAATTCTCGTATGCGGAGATCTCGAAGGTACTGCGAATTCCGGTAGGCACGGTCAAGAGCCGTCTGCACACGGCGGTGGGGCGGTTTGCCGAGGAGTGGGAGACCGCCATGATGTGCGAAACCAGGAACTAACTGGGGAGTTGGCTTCGCTGGGGCAGGTGCCACAGCAATGGGCACGACGGGGCGACCCGTACAAGGCGAAGCCACGCCGAGGAACAGGGGTATAAGTCGCGTAGCAGGTTGCTTCCAGCTTATACCCCTGGCTATTTGCGCACAGCCGTTGGGACATAGTCGCCTCCGTAGAACATCACGTCATAGATCCAGAAGCCGCCGGGGGCTGGACCAACATAGAAGGCGAAGTCCGCCGGGACAGCATCTTCGCTGAAGGCCCGCGTCGTCACGTGGCATGTCACTCTTCGGTAGGGTTCATCTCCGCCAGTTTCGCTCGCCACTTGGCGGCTTCGTCGGGTTTGGGCCAGGATTCGTAGAGGGTCACAAG
>JAFGJR010000035.1 GCA_016928975.1 Sedimentisphaerales bacterium
CAAAGAGAGATTGACATGATTCCCTTCATGCCTCCGGAGAGCGTGCGTGCCCGTAAGCCCCAAAACTCACGGCAGTGCCATTCGGCCTGTGCTCCTGTACGGCACACATCCAATGATACCCGGGCACGACACCCGATTTCAATGGTGCCGGACGGCGGCGCGGCGGGGACAATCGAGGCTCCCTTCTGTTGACAGCGAGAGAAAAGAACGATAAGATTGTCACCGTGCTCAGATTTTGGCCACTATTCAGATGGATAGGCGACAGAGATAACGCCGGCTCGTTGGAGTCTTGCATCGCGCAATCTGTCTGGCCAATCCGTAGGACAAGAAAGGACGTCAGCACAGTCATCGCTTAGATTTGTACGCAGCAGAGAGCAGAGTGATCTATCGAGAGTGCCGATGCGCTCTCGCACTTCGCATAGGGGGCCTATGCGGCTCAGCGAAGGCTTCAACGAGAACTGAGAGGCCTTGTGAATCTGGGTTTCGGTCGCTGAGCTCGCAACGTGGCGTCACAAGGCGGTCGGGGCTTCCATAGTACCCGTCGCGCGTTTGGCACGGCCGCACGGAACGACACGAGGATTCCTTCGGTGTCTGCCGGTAAGGCCAGCGCCAGTGACGCGGTCCGTCCTCACGATGAATCGCATTGAAGGCAGGTGCAAGAGTGCCAGTGAGAAGATCGTCGCCCCCTAAGAAGAGGCGGGCACAACGGTGGAAGGTCTATCCGCAGAAAGTCAGTCTCAGGTCCCTCTCGATAGTGTGTGCGCTTGTAGTGATCCCATCACTGGGCGTATGTCTGACCGCGTGGGCGGTTCGGGCACACAACGCTGCCCGCCGGGAGGGTGCGCGCGCATTCAGCAGTCAGCCCGCCGATCCACAGAACAGAATGCAAGCCCTGTTCCTCCGGCTGGCAGCGCAGATAGAACCCGTGCTGGCAGAAAGCCAACGCGTCCTGCTTGGCCAACGGGCCGCGGGCGACCCCACCTGCATCACGCAACAACTGGAGGACAACCGCGTCCTGTTGCAGGGTAGCCCCAACGGCGGCGCGGGCCTACGCATCATCGCGTTCCACGCCGACTCGCCCAGCGCGCCGCTGGCGCTGTACTCCTGGTCGCAGGAGAAGCTCCGTCCGTTTCTCCAGGCGGAGCGAGAAGCGAACACCTCTGCCCTGGCCGGGGCGGAGGAACTGATGGCCGCCGCCCGCGAATTGGCAGCCGGGATTCACCAGAATCCTCACGCGTTGGCCGGGGGCGACACCGGCGAATGGTTGACTTCCGCGGCTTGGCCTGCTGAATGTCTGCGCGGGCTTCGGACAGCCGTCCGGGCAGGCGATGCGTCCTCCGTGGAGGCATGGGGCGATGAATTGGCTGCCGCGACATTCGCTCTGGCCGACTTGCACCGCTGGCTCAATGTCGTTCTGGACAGCCACCTGACCTCGCTGGGTTTTCAGGCTTGCTGCCGGACCGCCTTTGCCTACGCTGACTCGATCTCAGGCGGAACCCAGGCAACGTGGGATTCGTCGCTGCCGGCAGCCGGCCTGATGATCGCCTGGGGCGAGAATTATCTGGAGGTGGAACATCAGGCGGAGGGACTGTTCACGCCCGTGGATATGGCTGCCACGGCCGTCACTTCCCACGGGGTATCAGGCACCCCGTCCGCTCGCTGGATGCCGCCAGAGGTGCGGCAGGTGTTCCTGCGGCTTCGCGCGCGCCTGTCACCGGCGGTACAGGCCGCTTGGGATCGGGCGGCCTCGTCGCCCCTTGACCGGTCTTACCTGGCCAACATGCTCTATCGTGCCATGACCGCCCGCTCCCTGGAGCAGATGGCTATGGTGCTGCACAGGTTCGGACTATCCCACCCGGTCGTGACGCAGGCGGAGTTGATGGATGTGTTGTTCTACCGGTCGGGGTTCAACAGCAGTGGCTTCCATTGGGCCGACCGCTATGACCATCGCCTGCTCGACGCGGCCGGCAGCATCACCGGCGACCAGGAATTGGTCGCACGGCGCGCCCACGAGTTGACCAACAGCCTGCTCAAAGGCTGGGAGAACTACGACGGCGGCACGATGACCCTGACGCAAGCTTTGGACGCCGGCAAGCTCGACTGCGTTCGCGGCACGGACATGATTGGCGCCCTTTACCGCAATGCCGGCCACGGCGAATACGCCGTAGTGCGCCTGCGTTGTGGCTCTGTCGGCCACAGCGTCGGCGCTATCCCCATCGACCGGGATGGCACGCGGCATCTCCTGATCCTGGACGCGCTGAATCCCTCCCCGCCCGGCGAGACCTGGCCCTCCGCCTACTTCAACGACATTGCCTGGCCTGAAGACTACCCCGGTGAGCGAGGTCCGTTGTTCTCCGCAGAGCTGTACGTGCGTGGGCTCGATGGCTATCTGTTCGCCGAAGGATATGTCGTGCAGGGTGAGCACGCCGGCCAGTCAGTCCGCGCCGCGCTGCCGTACCTGAACGGCTATGAAGAAGCCGGCTCCGCCAAGATCTTCAATGGGCCGTATCCAACCACTCGCGCGTCAACACCCTTTCCCCCCTCCACCGGAGGATGATGGCAAAAGGTGAAGGCAGCGATTGCTTGCGTGAATCCAGCAGTCCTTTGACGGGCTCCCCGGCAGCCAATCTCAAGATTGTGAAACAACGTCATTTTTCTGCGTGCCGGCTATTGACACGCGGTTCAGGAGATGATATCATTCATGTTTTGCATTCCTACCGATTGTCTTCGGATTGTTTTGGGGGCCTCCCGTACCAAGGTTTGGGCTCCCTTATTACGTAGTACCGACGGTGAGTCGGAACATAAGCAAGTGGAAAAGAGGCTGGGAAAATGAGACCGGAATGTGTGAATTGCCCGTGGTTGGATGGACAGAAGGGTCAATGCCTTCGGACGCCGCCGCGGTTTTGTTCTATCGATGATTCGAACAAGACCCCGTCGATCCGTCCGGCCGATGGAAATGCGGCGCGTCAGGACTCAGGGACAATAACGGAACACGTCACCATCACGCCTCGGACTGCTGCGGCCTGACCTGGAGGAGATTCAGGACAGCTTTCGGGTCAAACTGGCGGCCGGCGTCGATGCCGGTGACTTCGATGATCGTCACTTCCAGAATCAGGAACGTGCGACAGTCGTGACGTGCGCAACCGACGAGGCTCTCGCCGTCCTTGCCGATGGCCGTATGCATGTGGAGCTTCGGGTCAGTCTCGGCCCAGTAGAGTGTCCCAACGCCGAGCACCTCTCCGGGCCCGCCGAACACCTGAAACCGTGGCTCAATCGTCGGGTCCTCCTGCCGGGGCCCGACCACGATGTTCGCCTTGCGGAATCCGCCTGTGATCAGGACCGCCGCACAGCGAATCCCCTCCGTGCGAGCGATCTGCTCGATGCATCCATGCAAATCCTCCCCCTCATGCAACCTCGCCACGACCGCCCGACCCACACTGCCAACTGCGTACTCCATCTTTGTTCTCCACTACGTCAGTGACCGCTTTGCCCATGCCCTAACACCACTCCCGGCCGTCAGCACGCTCAACGACTCGCTGTCTGCCGCTGCTCGCGCGGGTCATGCTGGACAGCCATTTCCAGCCGCTCGGACTCGGAGAGGATGCACTGCCAGGGCTGGGGCTGGCCGGAGGCGTTGTAGCGGTAGACATTGCGACCATCGGTGACGTAGGCGATGGAGCCGTCGGTGCTACAGGCGACACTCAGGGCGAGCCGGCCCTGCGAGTTCGAGACGCTGATTGGCGAATTCTCCTGATTCTGCGTGCAGCCGGGGATAACGAACGATACGAGGATCGCTGTGATCGCGACTGCCAGAGCGATGAGTCCCGCACTCCTTGTGGATCGCGCCATGACGTGCTCCTTTCCGGAAACAACACTCGTTGCAGGGCACTACCTTGCGTGCGGCACATTGTTCCCGTAGAGACCGGGGCTGTCAATCGGATGTATCCGGGCGGTTTTTGCATTTCCGGGGTGGGGCGTGTAACATAACTCGCGGTGGCGCAATCGATGTTGTGCAATGGTCGCAATCATGGCAAAGCCTGCTGAGCAAACATCTTACGATGACCTGGTGGAACTGGCGAAGAGCCAGGCCGACGCGCTGGGCAGGCTCTACGAGTTGTACTACGACCGGATCTTCCGGTTCTGCGTGCACCGGCTGTTCAACCGGGCCGCGTCCGAGGACGTGACTTCGGCGGTGTTCCTGACGGTCGCCCGGATGATGCGCGGGTTCAAGGGCCGGACCGAACAGGACTTTCGCGCCTGGATTTACGCGATCGCGGCCAATCAGGCCAACGCCCACATCCGCAAGACTGCGCGGCGAAAGCGACTGATGGGCCGTGTCGCAGCGCGCCGCCAGGCCGATGGGCAGGACGCGGGCGAATGGTCCCGCCTCGACTGGCCGACATTGTACGCGGCGATTCAGCAGCTCAAGCCTGAGCATCAGACCATCCTGACGCTGCGGTTCTTTGAGAATATGGACTATGACGAGATCGGGCGGGTGGTACAGTCCCGGCCCGCCACGGTCCGTGTAACACTACACCGAGTCTTGCGCCGGCTGCAACAAGAGCTACAGGACGACTTGGGTGGAGAACAGTAATGACTGAAAACGAGAACGACTTTCGAAAGCTGGTGGCCGGCGTGAAGATCGACGCGGAGCCGGACCCGGCCCACCGCGAGCGGCTGCGACGCCAGATGCTGCAAACCTTCGAGGGAACCGCCGGGCGCGGGGTTCTGCAATTCAGGTCTCCGAGCCTGAGTCTGAGAATCCTCGCAATCGCCGCGGTGGTGCTTGTCGCGGCGACGGTGGGGCTCTGGGCGTGGCTCGGCCACAGCGGCCCGATGACCTTCGACCAGGTGCGCCTGGCCACGGCGAGGATGCCCTGGCTGCACGCTGTCATCAAGGGTTCTGTCAACGGCGAGGCCCGCGCCATGCAGCATTGGTACGACTTCGCGGCCCAGAAAACCTACGTGGTCATGGACGACGGCAGTGTCCTTGGTTGGGACTGCGGGGCCCGACGCGAGCAGTTCGTGTACAGCCCGCGTGTCAAGGCCGTAGTGGTTTCCGAGCTGACGCCCGCGTCGATCTTCGGGGTCGAGTCGGCGTACAACCTCATCGACGCGTTCGCGGTGTTCGCCGCCAGGGACGACGTGGGCACGACCACGTGGACCGCCGAATACGAAGGCAAGAGCGTCCGCGCATATGGAATCGAAACCAGCGCAACAGGCTTCCATACGGGCGGCCGACCGGCGACCAGGGTCAGGATCGCCATGCTGGCGGATCCGGCGACGAAGCGGGTCGTGGCAGCGAACGTCGAGTATCGCGGCCGGAGCGGAGCCATGCTCGGCCGGGAAGATTGGGCCATCGATTATCCACAATCGGGGCCAGCCAGCCTGTTCGATCTTGGCGTGCCTGTCACCGCTCGAGTGATCGACCGGCGGCAGCAGCCGGTCGGCACGCCGAGTGATGAGCCGGCGATGATTCCTACGCCGGCGCCGGCGAGCAGTGTGAAGCTGGTGCCACTACGGATCAAGCTACCGAGGCCGCAATTCGTCGGCACGCCGCAGGACGCTCGGACGCCCCACCTGGAGCAGCCTCGCGGCCGGCCGCGACCGCCGTTCCTGGCCCCGCCCGCAACCACAAACCTCGCACTGGGCAAGCCCGTTTCGGCCAGCGACCGCGATCCGCTCTACGGCACCCTCGATATGATCACCGACGGCGACAAGGAGGCCGACGACGGGAGTTTCATCGAGCTCGGTCCAGAACCGCAGTACGTCACGATCGACCTGCGCGAGTCATGTGAGATCTACGCGATCGTCGTCTGGCATTATCACAGGCTGCCACGCGTGTACTTCGACGTGGTCGTCCAGATCTCGGACGACAAGAGCTTCCGCACGCGCGTGCAGACCGTTTTCAACAACGACCGCGACAACTCCCTCGGACTCGGCGCCGGCACAGACCTGCACTACACAGAGACAAATGAAGGCAAGCTGATCGACGGCAAAGGGGTGCACGGCCGCTACGTTCGGCTCTACAGCAACGGCAACACGAGCGACGGTCTGAACCACTACATCGAAGTGGAAGTCTACGGCCGAACCCTGAGATCGGTCAGGGGCAATTGACGCTTGGTCCGGTCCCCAGGTCTGGACCATTCCTTTGGGAGAATCACGCCGTGACATAAGGACAAGGTGTACGCAGCTTGTGGATCATTGCCGTCATATTTGCCGTGGCCAGCAGGATGGCACCTGCGAGTTCATCGGCCCGCGACGCAGAGAGATCCATGGTCGGCGACGAGCACGCCTGACCTCCAGAAACCGCGCCGAATCCATGAGACTTTTCTGTTGACAGATTGTGTCTGCGCTGCAAACATGTCTGCATAGCAGTCATATGGCACTCCGAAGTCTTCGTGTGGGCATGTTGAGGAGAATGACGATGGCCAGGAAACGACCGATCCGGCACATGGGGATGACCCTGAGCGAGGAAGAGCACCGGCTGTGGCATGAGCAGCACAAGGGAAAGCATCTGACACCCGAGGAACACAGGAAACTCATGGAGCACCTGGGCGTCAGCGACAGAGAGGACCGCAAGTGGCACAAGGCCAAGGGGATGCTCCCCGTCGAAACGACCGAGCCGCTGCCCGAGGGCGATCCGGTCAATTGCTTCGCCATTGGCGGGGGCTTCCTGGAATATTGCGTCCGTCAAGGCTGGCTGATCCGGCAACGGCAGGGCAAGGCGACCAGGTACTATGTGACCGAGGCTGGTCGTGAGGCGCTGGCGGGGTACGGAATCACCAAATACTGAGGGCGGCTGAGCATGACCAAGGCGAAAGCCGACCGGCATATCGCGCTGCCTCTTGACCACGTGGTGCATGAGCCAGCCCGACTACAGATCATGACGGCGCTGTCGGGGGTCGCATGGGCGGACTTCCCGTCCCTGTGTCGCATGCTCGGACTGACGCGGGGCAACCTCTCCGCGCACAGCAGCCGCCTGGAACAAGCCGGCTATGTGCAGGTCCAGAAAAGCATCATCGGCAGGATTCCGCACACGCAGTACCGGCTGACGCGGAAGGGACGAAGAGTCCTGAAGGAGTATTGGGCTATCATGGACGAGATCCGCAGATTAGCCCAGACGGAGCCTGATCCGAAGGAGCGACTATCGGGTACGGGGTGCCGCGTCAGTGTGAGCAAAGACACGGCACCCCGGTGATGCAGATATACTCCGAACGCAACGATCGATCACTTCCCTCTCGTTGCGGTGACGTTGCGGATGATCGTGTTGCGCTCGATGACGGCGTTAACCGGGTTGGGCAGCGCGGGAACCACGCTCTGGGCGACGACCAGCTCGTCCATCGTCACCTTCCTGGGCCATCGAGTCGCCAAGTCGATGTGGATGTCACCCTTGTAGTGCGAGGCGCCGACGGAGCGGACTTCCATGTTCGGCATGGGATTGACGATCATCTGGAAAGAGCTCTGGCCCGAGTCGTACGTCACGATGGCACAGGCGGCTCCGTCCACCAGGCTGAGCCCCTTCCATTCGAGCGTCACCTCCCCATTCTTGAACGTGGAGCCCTTGGCGATGTTGCTGCCGAGGTTGACCGGCGGCTCGGTGAAAGCGGCGGCGTGGACGATCTTGTCTCCAATGCTCTTGAGGTCCTGGATGCCCTTGCCGCCGATGATCGGCTCGGCGAAAATGTTGCAGAAGGCGTGGAAATCGATGAACGCGTTGTAGACGTAGTAGGCCTTGTCCGGTGGCAGCGGCTGTCCGTTCGCGTCGAGCAGCTTCTCGAACTTTGCGTGATCGATGCCGAGCACCTGGCCCTTCTCATCCATTCCCGTGGCGGTCATCTTGTACGGGTAGGTCCAATTCGCCAGAGCCGGCACGGTGACCTCGGAGCCGGGACCGAACTTCACAGCGAATCGGATGCACGTGTACTCATCCGCGTCCTTGCCGGCCACACGCGCCGGCGTGCCCTTGAGGTGCAGCCTCAGGATGTCCGTATTCACTCGCTTCCCGTCCGGGCCGTAGGTGATGACGACGGTCTCCATGTCAAACCACTGCGCCTGCGGCGAGCGAGGGGCCGCGAAATCGAACGTCTGCCGCAGGATCGAATCGTCCACGCGCTTCGACTCCCCTGCCGCGAGAGAGATTGCATTACAGATCAGTACAGTCATCAACGTCGTTGCGATTCTGTGTGTTCTCATGGTTCATACCTCCAGTCAAGTGTGGTTCTTCAATCCGCGACAGGCGTCTGTGCCATGCACAGCAGGTAACGAGCGAACAGTCGATCGGCCTTCGTCTCCTCCGGGTGTACGAGCAGAACCGCCAAGGCCAGGGCATACACCATCGAATCCACGAAGATCTCCGTGTTGTGCAGGATCTGAAGCGTAGGGGCCAGCCAGTACGACTGGAGCATGCCGAACAGGCCCACCAGCACGTAGAACGCCAGGCCCAGGGCCATGACAAGCTGACGTCTGGATCCCGACCATAGGATCAAGATTGGCATGGCCGCCAGCAGGAAGAGCACGCTCCTGGCAAACTGCGTCGCGAGGATCACCACCGGATTCGGCACAGCCAGCGAGAACTGGCCCTGCTTGTAGTACTCCATGACGAAGGGAGCGACCATCAGGCCGAAGGTCCAGTAGACCAGCGGAAAGGCAAAGACTGCTGCGACGAGTCGCCACAGCCATTGCCGCGCAGTGCGACCGCGGAAGAACTGCTGGGCACTCACGGCCAGCGAACCGCCGCTCTGGATCGGCTTGAACAGCAGTGCCACGGCAGCCGCAAAGAGCAGACACGGCGGCAGGGAAAGGGCCGGGATGGAGGCCATGTCCATGGTCGTGAAGACCGCCCCTTCCAGCGGTGAGGTCACGCCAATGCAGAGATAGCACAGGACTGCCAGCACCAACCATCGCAGCCAGTATGGTCCAGACAATCGACGGGCGAGAGGTGACAATCCCGCTGCCAGGGCACAACTGGCAACCAAGAGCAGCATACCCATCGTCCGTGCATCCGCTTGCTCGGGGAGTTGTGGAAGCGGCAAGCCAAGAGCGGAGACCCCCGCGCCCGCGACTACTGTCCCTGCGACATAGGCGAGACCACAAAGCGGGACTCGCCAGAGATACCCTGCGATGGCACTGCGATTCTGCATCGTGTTCATGGTCGTTCCTTTCTCCCCGCCGGGGATAGTTGGGTGTTCAGCCCGTTTGTTTCGAATCGCTTTGGAGTTCCTGGATAGCCTGTCTGGCCCATTGGGCGTTCATCTCGTAGCTTTGAATGCCCTGCTCCAGGGCCAGCCTGCCGCATGGTGGCATGATGTCCCGGACGCTGCCGAGATAGCCGTGAAGGACGGTCACGTAGGCATCGACTTGCGCTGCGAAATCCTGGAGGAACCGCACGGCTCCGTGGCAGCCGATGACGCTGTCCATGAACGCAAACCGCATCATCAGGTCGTCCATGCGCCAGATAACGTCGTCCCGCGTGACCGGCCTCAAGAGGTGCTGCTTGAGGACCTCGCGTCCCTTCGCCGTGATCTCGTACGCCACTCGTTCCCGGTGAGTCTTGCCTTGCCCGGCCCTTCCCCGGACCCAGCCGGCTTTCTCAATCCGCCTGAGGGCTGGATAGATCGCTCCAGGACTGCGGCTGAAGTGTCCCATCGGCGTGGTCGCAAAGACCTTACGAATGTCGTACCCCGTCAGCGGCCTCTGGGAGATCAGCCCCAAGATCGCCAGCGACAGCGTGGATAACCCGGTTTCCTGTGCCATGCAGTCAGCTCCAATAGTACGATTCGTACTATCAGTCGCCTTCCGAGCGCGAATATTTCGGCTTCCTCCATATTACTTGTGCTCCCGGCCCGGTCGACGCAGTCCTGTCATACTCCCCTGACAAACACGCACACCCCTTTTGGATTTGACGCAGGCTCAGCGTGCAGCTACAATCTCGCCCATTCTGGTTGGCAATGAGGATCGGGATCGGTCGCCTGGATTGGACCGGTCACACGTAGAACGAGGTGAGGGACCATGAAGGCAAAAGCAAGTCACATGAGCTTGTCGCGTCGTGATTTCCTGGCAACTACGACCGCCTCGATTGCTGTCGTGGGCGTGATAGGAGCGGGCTGTATGCAAGAAAACAAGCGAACCACGAAGATGCTGGCGATGTGCGGGCTTGACTGTGGGGCGTGCCCGGCCTTCATCGCTTATCGGACCGATGACCAGGCTCTGCGGGAGAAGACCGCCGCCGAGTGGTCCAAGCAATTCCACATCGAGCTCAAGCCTACGGACATCAACTGCGTGGGCTGCCTTGAGACCGCCGGCGTGCAAATCGCCCACTGCGCCCAATGCGAGATCCGCAAGTGTGGCCTGGGCCGCAAGGTGAAGAACTGCGCTCTGTGCGACGACTACCCTTGTCAAACGATCAGCCAGTTCCTCGCCAACGTCCCACCGGCCAAGGCCAACTTGGAAGAGGTCCGCCGCTCTCGGCAAAATTGACCGGCCCGGGGCCCTGACCTCCGAGAATCGTGGTTCTCGGTGTGCTCATCGGTTCGCAGGCAGGAACACCACTCGCGTTGTTCCCGGCGCGTCCGCATGCAATGTCTCGTCAAATGTGCTGCTCGTGACTGCTCATGGCCGTCAGGATGCCTTCTTTGTCGAAGGTGAACGTGTACAGCTTCACTCTGAAGCTGTCTCTTCCGCGATAGAGTGGAATGTACTCCTTGCCGGTCGGGTGGCTTCGATTGTAGGTCAGTACCTCCTGTGACCGCGTGACCGTCACTGTCTAGGGCTCTCCCCATTCTGCGAGGATCTCCGCCTTGGTCGTCTTGCCGATGGTGTACCTCTCCTGTATTGCCGGAGGGGCAGCCGCCTGGGGCTGCGCGGCTGGCGGGTTGTCCCGGGAACCGCATCCAGACAAGATCAACAAAGGCAGCAGAACCATGAGCACAACTCCACAGGTACGATTCATGGCCGAACTCCTTCTTCCAAAACCACCCTAAGCCATATGCTCACGGCTGTTCGGAACTCACTGTTCTCAGAACACGGTGAGGGCCTTCGCAAATCCCACGACCTGGACGGCAGCATGACTATACGCGAGAAGAACCCGAAAATCCATGACGGAGCTTGACAGTCAGGCAAGGGTCCGGTATAATTAAGTCCATGGTGGGGCGGGCTTTGCGCCGCCATCAGAGACGGTCCAGGATTGGACAGGGCCCAGAGTGTCGCGAAAGCGACCCAGCGACTCGATTGCACCTTAGTAAAAGGGGACATGATGAAAAGCGTGATGGCTGTGGAAAACAGGAAAGGATCGCGGAGGGGGACAGGCTTGCGCCTTTTCGCGACGGTGGTTGTGTGCCTGCTGGGGATGCTTCTGAGCGGCTGCTCCCAGCCGGGCGAGACCGCCACGGAAGTTGGTCGAAGACACGATCGGATTCTGCGATTGAACAGCCAGATGGTGCTCTCCGATGTGGATAGGACCCTGTTGCTGGACCGGCCCACCCGTCTCACCGACAAACGATTGCCGTGAGGCATCCGGGGTCTCACCGGGTAGGGGCCCACGGAAGGGTCTGTTTATGGTGGATGCACTAATTGATTATCTTCATCGCGTCGCGGCAAATCCACCGTGGATCGTTATAGTCGAGTTGCTTTCAATCGGGCTGGTGGTCTGGTGGGTCGTCAACTTCCTCGAAGGGACACGCGGTGAACGGCTGTTTCGCGGCGTCATCTTCATTCTCGTGGCCGGCGTGCTCGTCCTGAACCTGGTGGTCGAGAGGCTCCCCTTCGAACGGCTCCAGTATCTCTACAAGGGCTTCCTCCTCGCTATTCTGATCGTGGCGGTGGCTGCATTTCAGCCGGAGATTCGCCGGGTCCTCATCCAGATCGGCCAACCGCGCATCTGGACGGGCTCGTCCCATCAGGTCTCCCGAACCGTCGAGGAACTGATCTCGGCCGTGACGCAGCTTTCAGCCGCACGAATCGGGGCGATCATCGTCCTCGAGAGGGAGGTCGCACTCGGAGAGTTCATCGAGACCGGCGCGCGACTCGATGCTCGCGTAACCGCCGACCTGCTCAAGAGCATCTTCTATCCCGGGACTGCCCTGCACGACATGGCCGTGGTGATCCGCGACGACAGGATCGTCGCCGCCCGGGTCCAGTTGCCGCTGGCCGAAGCCGGGGGTATCGACGGCATTGAGCTGGGCTCGCGCCATCGGGCGGCCATCGGCATTACCGCCGGGTCCGATGCCTTGTGCCTGGTCGTCAGCGAAGAAACGGGGGCAATCTCCGTGGCTCACCAGGGCAGACTGGATCGCAACGTCACCGAGTCGGAGGTCCGTTCGTATCTGACCACGGCGATGGGTGAGAGCAAGCCCCTCGTGGGACGACTGTTGAAACGCCATGCATGATCTGGAGTACGCCTGACTTGCATTTTGCAGAACTCCACATGAGATCCTGACGCGATGGACAAGAGACCCAAAATTGGCAAGATCTCGGTGACCGTGTTCCTGACCGCTTTGATCTGGGTCTGGGCAGACCTCGCACAGGATGAGCGGCTGGACCTGTCGAATTTCGTCACGGTTACCGTGGCCAAGCCCAGTGATCCGAACCTCTGGGTGGCTCTGGAGAATGAGGACTCTTCCCCGCGGGCGTCGCTGACGATCGACCGCGTCGTCCTCAAGGGCCCCGCCTCGCGAGTCAGCGAGATCGTGCGGCGCAAGAACCGGGAGAAGCTGGACCTCAACCTGTTCCTCGTGCCTGAGCAGATGGGCCTGACGGAGACGACGACCCTCAGTACGCTGGACGTGCTGAGCTTCCTCAAGGAGGCGGACGAGATTCGGCGCCTCGGCCTGACGGTGGAAACCTGCGAGCCAAGGAACATTGCGGTCCGCGTTGCCAGGCTCAGGACGGAGCCAATGGCGGTGGAATGCGTCGATGAGATGGGAAACCAAATCGTCACCGAAGCCATCGAGCCTTCGTTGGTGAAGGCGAGGGTCCTCCCGGAAGGGATTGCGGCCGCGAGGGTGCGATTGACCGCAGAGGAACAAAGACAGGCGAGGGAAGCGCCGGTCGAGAAGACCCCGTACGTCGAGCTGCCGGACGGCCAGCGGCGAGATGCCCTGCAACCGGTGAAGGTGAAGCTGCCCCCGGCGGAGAACGCGCTGCGCCAGTACCCTGTGTCCGGGACGCTGGGCCTGTGCATGAGCCGCAACCTTCAGGGCAAGTACAAGGTCGAGCTGCGCGAGGACCCGATGGCCGATCTCGTGCTCGTTCGAGCGACCGCCGCCGCACACCAGGCGTATGACAAGATGCCGTTCCACATGCTCTTATACATCGAGGACTCCGACAAGCCCAGCCAGGAGTACACCTCTCGCGAGGTCGTCTTCAACTTCCCGCAAGAATACATGCAGCGGGGCGAAATCACGCTGGACCAGTCCGTACCGAAGGTGCAGTTCCGTCTCATTCCGATTGGCGAGCAGCCACCCGGCCCCGCCGGAATGTAGCGCCGGCCGGCCAGGATCATCGAATCGCTGCCACCGAGAGTCGACAAGAAGAAGGACTCCGTGGCAATTATCCGCAAGCGCATCGAGAGAAACGGCTCAGGGGGCTCCTACCAGCCAGGCGCGCGGCTCATTTCCGCTCGGGGTCCTTGTCAGCAGGCTTGGATGACGCATCTTGCGGCTTGTCGAGGACCTTGATGCGGGCGTTGCGGATCTGGACGTGCTCGGCGCCTCGGCTGAGCTCCTGGAAGCCGATATGTCCCTTTCGCGGCCGGTCCTTGACCTTCGGGCACGGCTGGCCGTTATGCCGCAGCACGACCTGGTTCTGCTCGTCGAGGTTCAGATCGTGGATCACCACGCCGTTCAGCGTGACATGGAGCTTCGGACCGATGAGCGTCACCACGTAGCCGTTCCACTCCGTAGGCTTGTACACCTGCTTGAGCGGCGCGATCGCCCGGTAGATGCCGCCGGCCAGCTCGGAATCCTTGGCCTGCGGGTTGTAACGATAGTCCGCCATTTGCAGCTCCATGCCGTCGAAGGCGGGGTCACCGAACAGCGGCGCTCGCAGCGCACAACCGCTGTTGCCGGTTGGACCGAGCTTGAAGTCGAACTTCAGGATGAAGTCCCCATACTCTTGCTTGCTGAGCAGCCAGGTCCCCCGGGGCTCCCCGCCATGGAGAATTCCGTCCTTCACGACCCACCTCACGGCCGAGTCCGGTGGCTTGTTCACATCATCCCACCGCCTGACCAGCCAGCCCTGCGGCACGCCGTCCTGCGGAAACAGCGGCACGAACCCTTCCTCGTTGTACATACCGTCGGCCGCCCAGACGACTGCCCCCGCCACCAGCATCGCCGCGATGACGCCCCAGAGACGAATGTCTGTCCTCATTGTTCAACCTCCACAATCTCAGTTCCCAAGTCCTGATCCATGGACCGCCAGCCCCGGCACAACAACGCCCGACATTCTACAGCCGGACGGTCAACCCTGCAATCGGGCGCGACATGCGGTCCGGAGAACTCCGCCTGCACGTGCGCGGATGACGGCTTCTCTCGGTGGGTCGTGGAAAGAACGTAACGTTCGGCGGGCCTGCTGGACATTGCGTATGTTGCCTCACCCCACGACGGGATGCCTGGCGCGGGGATGAGAGGACGTATCGTGCCCGGAAACGGCTGAGATCTGGAGGTGATCGACGATGCAATCTGTGAGAAGACTCACGAGAGAGGATGTCGCGTGCCTGTGCCTGTCCGTTCTGCTGGTATTGACTGTCGGTGCGGCGAACCCGTCGGGACGGGAACGAGCCAGGCGAACGGTCTGCCTGGTCAACCTCCAGCAGTTGACACGGGCCTGGAACCTGTACGCCGACGACAATGCCGGCAAGATCGTCAATGGAGACACGCAGGAGTACACGGCGATGTACATGCCAGGGCTTTCCCCGGCGAAATCACATTACCGTAAACCACCCTGGGTCACCATGGACTGGAACAACGGCGCGACGATCCAACAGAAGAAGGTCGCCATAATGGCTGGAGCATTATTCGCGTACGTGAGGGATGTTCGATTCTACCGCTGTACGCTCGGCGGCCCCACGGCCACACGAGGCTACTCTATCGTGGATGTGATGAACTGCAAAGGCTGGGACCCCGGCGGCATCATGGTCAAAAACAGAGGCGAGATCGAGCAGCCGGAGAGCAGATTCGTCCTCATCGATCACGGCGGCAACGCGGTCACCCTGATGGGCGGATGGACCTGCTTCGTCCGCGAAGATCGATGGTGGGACCCGCCGCCGGTACACCACGGCGCCGGCACGAGTTTCTCCTTTGCGGATGGGCACATGGAGTACTGGAAGTGGAACGACCCGCGCACGGTGGAATTTGGCAAACAGGGCGCAAGTCTCTCACCGCAGCAGAGCGGCAACGTGGACATCCGCAGAACAAGCTTGGCTGCCTGGGGCAGACCTCCAAGCGTTCCCAATCGAAATACCCGATAGGCTCGGGCGTAGCTCGCCACCCTTCACAGAGCGAGCCGAGAGAGTGCGAATCGTCTCAAGGAACTGCCACGCCTGCAATCGCCGCTTGAATCCATTGTCTTTGCCACGGAGAGAGCATAGAAAAGGCCCCGAACTTGCCCGGGGCCTTTCGACGTGCAGGCGAATCGCACCTTAGCAAGGCACGACACTGGTCGCGCATGGGCCTTTCCGCCCCTGGCCGACCGAGAATTCGACCTTCTGGCCTTCGTTGAGCGAAGCATACCCAGTGGTCTTGATCTCCGAGTGATGGACGAACAGATCCTCGCCGCCACCGTCCGGGGAGATGAATCCAAATCCCTTGTCCGCGTTAAACCATTTCACCGTTCCTTTTGCCATTTCTGAACTCCCTGGACCCAAGCGGGTCCGCAAATAGATTCTCCCTCTGTCACAATCACAAGGGGTAAACTCCGAGGGAGGAAAGCGTACTCCTTACTTTAGACTTGGCATGATTCTACTTGGTCACCCTCCATGTTGTCCAGAAAATTATCAAAAAAATCTTGACTGGCGAGGCCGGACGCTATGCCTCCTGGGAAGGTGGGAGCAGATCGCGTTCAGTGCCCGCGATCAGGTGGGGCAGGCTTTCTTCGAGCTCCATTGGCTCGGTGAGATCTTTGGTCAGCTCCATAAGGAAACGGCTGGGTTTCATCATAATCATATTGCCGCCGCGATTGCGGTAGACTTGCGGCACAGCCAGATAGAGTTCGTCGCGGGCACGCGTGACGGCGACGTGAAAGACGCGTCGTTCCTCTTCGAGATCCTCGCCGCTGTTCATCGCCATGTCCGTGGGGAACCGGCCGTCGGCCAGCCAGGGAATGAAGACCACGGGCCATTCCAGGCCCTTGGCCTGGTGGATCGTGCTGAGGATCACGAATTCCTGCTCGACCGGGCCGGCCACGCAGGTCTCGCCGGAGAATTCCCCGGCCAGAGCCGTGTCCGCCAGAAAGGCTTCCACGTTCTTGTACTGGCCTGCGAAATTCGCCAGGGCACGGATGTCCTCGCGGCGCATCGCAGCGTTGTCATAGTGCGAGACCAGGTAGTCATCATAAGAGCGCTTGAGCACAAGGTCGATGATCTCGCCGGGTGAATCGAGCCGGGCTGACTCCTTGAGCATCCCTGCGAACTCCTGAAAGAACGGCTGGGCGCTCGTCGGCAGAAGGCTGGCGGTCTCACCGCCGAGCACTTCATTGAACGGATCGGCGGCACTGTTGATGTGCTGCCAGACTCGCCGGCTGATGGCGTTGCCTACGCGGGGCAGCATCTTGAGCAGCCGCAGCCAGGCCAACTCATCGCGCGGGTTCTGCAAGACGCGCAGGTAGCACAAAACGTCTTTCATGTGCGCCTGCTCGAAGAATCGCAGGCCGCCACGAATGTGGAACGGTATATTGCGACGCTGAAATTCCAGTTGGATCTCCAGCGAGTGCCAATGACTGCGGTACAGCACGGCGATGTCGTTGAGCGTTCGGCCCTGATCGAGCAGATACAGCACGTACTCCGCGATGAATCGCGACTGCGTGAAGTGGTCCTGGCAGGTCACGATGGCCGGCTTGAGCCCGGAGGCGCGAATCGCCTTGAGATTCTTCGGCAGCCGGCGGGTGTTCTGCGCAATGCTGCTGTTGGCAAGCGTGAGAATCTCAGGCACGGACCGGTAGTTCGTCTCGAGCTTGCACTCCCGGGCGTCCGGGTAGCGATGCTTGAACGTGATGATGTTCTCGAAGTTCGCGCCCCGGAAGCTGTAGATCGACTGCGAATCGTCGCCGACGACGGTCAGGTTGCGATGCTTCGAGGCCAGCAGATCGACGATGGCGCCCTGGATCGCGTTCGTGTCCTGGTATTCATCGACGAGGATGTGCAGGAATTGGCCGGCCAACACCGCACGGACATCCGCGCAGTCGGCCATCAGCCGCAGCCACCCACTGAGCAAATCGTCGAAGTCGAGAAGCTGCCGCTCTCGCTTCTTGGCGTTGTACAGAACGAGCACCCGTTCGATGCCGTCCAACTCCTGGACGAACATAGGGAATCGCTTACTGATTACCGTCTCCAGGGGTTCGAGCGTGTTCTGGACGAAGCTGGAGATCGCCGCCAGGACGTTCTTCTGCGGGAATCGTCTCTGACGGATATCGACGCCGGCTCCCTCGATGCAGGAAGCCAGCAGGTCCTTGGCATCCTCACGGTCGAGGATCGTGAAGTCCGGCGCAATCTCCAACTGCTTGCCGTACATGCGCAGGATGCGGTTGGCGATGTGGTGGAACGTGCCTCCCCAGATATCGCGGGTCTTCTGCTTGACAAGCGCCTCCACGCGGCTGAGCATCTCGCGTGCCGCCCGGTTGGTGAAAGTGACGAGCATGATCCGGCCGGGGTCCACGCCGTGATGCACCAGCCAGGCCAGCCGATAGGTCAGAGCCCGCGTCTTGCCGCTGCCCGCTCCGGCCACGACGAGCATGGGTCCGCCGGCAGCGGTGGCCACCGCCAGTTGCTCCGGGTTCAGATCCCTCGCAAAATCAATCTCCCCCGCCGCTGTCCGCGACTGAAGGGTGAACCTTCTTGCCATGCTGTTGCGCTACTCCATCCTGCCAACGACTGCCCCCAACGCAGTCCATCCGGGCCAAAGACACAAAGATACCAGAACCGGTGCGGAATACCAGCCCTGCCCACATGATATGGCCGCGTCGGCCTCGACGGGGGAGACAATACCTGAGCAGATTCGAAAAATCAGTGTTGTCGGGCAAGCGAACCTGTTATAATCGGAGTAATGGCGAAGTATCCAGTATTCCTTGAGCTTGGTGGCAGGCGCGTCGTCGTGATCGGCGGCGGCACGGTCGCCACGCGCAAAGCCCGGGCTCTCCTGGACGCCGGGGCAAGGCTGATCGTCGTGGCGGAGGAACCCGGCGACGCGCTAAACGCTCTATGCGCGCAACACGGAGCGGAGTTGATTCGTTCGAAGTACGCAAAGCAGTACGTTGCCGAGGCCGTTCTCGTCGTGGCGGCAACCAACGACGCAAACGTGAACGAACAGGTCTACCGGGACTGCCAGGCCCTGGAGATTCTCTGCAACGTTGTGGACGACCCGCAGCACTGCGATTTCTTCGTCCCGGCAGTGGTCAAGAGGGGCGATCTGCAGATTGCGATCGGGACCGAGGGGAACAGCCCTGCCTACGCCGGCCACCTACGGCAGAAGCTCGAGGCCATGTTCACGGAAGAGCACGGCCAATTCGTCACCGAGCTCGAACGGGTACGGCGGGAGATCATCGACACTGTCTCCCCGCCCATCGACCGCAAATCGTTGTTGGGCAAGCTCGTGGAGGACGAGTCGTTCGAGTACTTCCGGGCGAACGGCCCTGCCGCCTGGCGGGCCCGAGCCGAGACGATCGTCCGATCCCACACAGCCAGGGCCTGAGAATTCCTATCCCAGGGTGAGCCTCCATCCACCGGAAACGACCGCCCATTCAATGGACCTTCCACCGGCTCCCCGCGTACAATGGGCAGGACTTCTGGTTTGGGGAGTGTCGAGTGAGCGACCCGTTCCCCTTGCCAGCCAACGAGGAGCATTCACAAGTGACGTCTGACAGAATCGAGCTACTGGCTCCCGCCAAGGACGGTCCGACCGCCCGTGCCGCCATTCTCTGCGGCGCGGACGCGGTGTACATTGGCGCGGAACGATTCAGCGCTCGGGAGGCTGCCGGCAATGCCCTCTCCACGATCCAGCGAGTCACGGATTTCGCACATCAATACCACGCGAGGGTCTACGTGGCTCTGAACACGCTGCTCAACGACGACGAGCTGCCGTTGGCGGAGAAGATGATCCACCAACTCCATGACGCCGGCGTCGATGGCCTGATCGTCCAGGATGTGGGCCTGCTGGAGTTGGACCTGCCACCGCTGCCCCTGATTGCCAGCACGCAAATGCATAACGCAACCGCCGAGCGGGTGAGATTCTGGGAGCAGGTCGGTTTCTCTCGCGCGATCCTCGCGCGCGAGCTGAGCCTCGAACAGATTCGACAAATCCGCCGGCAAACGAACATTGCACTGGAGTGTTTCATTCACGGCGCGCTGTGCGTGGGAGCAAGCGGACAGTGCTATATGAGCTACGTCCTGGGCGGGCGAAGCGGTAATCGCGGCCAGTGCGCCCAGCCCTGCCGGCGCGTGTATACCCTCAGGGACCGGCACGGCGCCGTCATCGTGGAAAAACGCCACCTGCTTTCCTTGAAGGACCTGTGCCTGGCGGATCACATCGAGGAATTGATCGACGCGGGAATCACGTCGTTCAAGATCGAAGGCCGGCTGAAGGACCTTTCCTACGTGGCGAACACCGTCGGTTTC
>JAFGJR010000036.1 GCA_016928975.1 Sedimentisphaerales bacterium
TGCTCCTGCGAGGCGTCCATGCGTCCCGGCGTGAAGGGAACCGTCACCTTGTGACCGGCATTCTTCGCAGCCTGCTCGACACCCGCGCAACCGGCCAGGACGATCAGGTCAGCCAGTGACACTTTCTTGCCGTCGGACTGCGCCTTGTTGAACGCACTCTGGATGCTCTCCAGAGTCTTGAGCACCTTCGCCAGTTGGGCAGGCTGGTTGACTTGCCAATCCTTCTGTGGCGCCAGACGAATGCGGGCGCCGTTGGCACCGCCGCGCTTGTCGGATCCACGGAAGGTAGACGCCGAGGCCCAGGCGGTCGAAACCAGCTCCGACACTGACAGGCCGCAAGCCTGGATCTTGCCCTTGAGGGAGGCGATGTCCTGTGCGTCAATCAGCTTGTGATTGATGGCAGGGATGGGGTCTTGCCAGAGGAGCTCTTCGGCCGGAACCTCCGGGCCGAGATAGCGTGTGCGCGGGCCCATGTCGCGGTGTGTCAGCTTGAACCACGCCCGGGCGAACGCGTCCGCGAACTGGTCCGGATTCTCGTAGAAGCGCCTCGATATCTTCTCGTAGACAGGGTCGAGCCGCAGAGCGAGGTCCGTGGTCAGCATGGTTGGCGCGTGGCGCTTTGATGGATCGTGCGCGTCCGGCACCGAACTGGCGCCTGCGCCACCCTTTGGCATCCACTGGTGTGCACCGGCGGGGCTCTTGGTCAACTCCCATTCGTAGCCGAACAGGTTCCAGAAGAAATTGTTGCTCCACTTCGTGGGCGTCGAGGTCCAGGTGACTTCCAGGCCGCTGGTGATCGTGTCACCGCCTTTGCCGGTGCCGAAGCTGCTCTTCCAGCCGAGGCCTTGCTCCTCGATGCCGGCGGCTTCGGGCTCAGGTCCCACATGGGACGCAGGGCCGGCGCCATGCGTCTTGCCGAAGGTGTGGCCGCCGGCGATGAGTGCCACCGTCTCCTCGTCGTCCATCGCCATTCGCGCGAAGGTCTCGCGGATATCCCGTGCCGCAGCGATCGGGTCCGGGTTGCCGTTCGGGCCTTCCGGATTGACGTAAATCAGGCCCATCTGCACGGCGGCGAGCGGATTTTCGAGATCCCGGTCGCCGGAGTATCGCTTGTCTTCCAGCCACTTGCCCTCGGCGCCCCAGTAGATGTCCTTTTCCGGTTCCCAGATGTCCTCGCGTCCGCCGGCGAAGCCGAAGGTCTTGAAGCCCATCGATTCCAAGGCGACGTTGCCGGTGAGGATCATGAGGTCGGCCCAGGAAATTTTCCGGCCGTATTTCTGCTTGACCGGCCAGAGCAGTCGGCGCGCCTTGTCCAGGTTGCAGTTGTCCGGCCAACTGTTGAGAGGCGCGAATCGCTGGCTGCCGTTTCCCGCCCCACCGCGGCCGTCCCCCATGCGGTAGGTGCCGGCGCTGTGCCACGCCATGCGAATGAACAAAGGTCCGTAGTGGCCGAAGTCCGCCGGCCACCAGTCCTGCGACTTCGTCATCAGTTCACGGAGGTCCTTCTTCACGGCCGCCAAGTCGAGACTCTTGAACTCTTCAGCGTAGTTGAAGCCCTCGCCCATCGGATTGGACTTGGAGGAACGCTGGTGCAAGACATCGAGCCTCAACTGGTTCGGCCACCAGTCCCGGTTCGTCGTGCCGCCGCCGGCCGCATGTCCGCGACTCTTGCCTGTCACCGGGCACTTGCTATGTTCATTCATGGTATTCACTCCTTTCGTTGTGTGAGTTGTTGAACGGCGTTACGATCCGACATTTCCCATATGACCTCCAGCCGGCACAGCGACTTCGGCCGACTGGAATCCCACGCATCGAGCGCTGCGCACGATCTTGCTGCCGATCTTGACTGGGTTCTCCCGCAACGTCGGCACCGTCTGCTTTCCCTCTGGCATGGTAGGTGTCCTTTTCTCCCAAACAGTCCGTATGTTGTCGTCACTCCCGATATCGTGCAAGCGCGTGCGGCTATTGCGGTCGGCGCTGTCGCGTTTCTATCGTGCGGTTCATGCAGGTCAAGCAGGTCCCCCGCACCTGGACCTGGGCCGAGTCGATCCTGCCCACCGACTCCAGCGATTTGGGGATCGGCAGACGATCCAGCGGCGCGCTGTAGAAGTCGCTGACCATGCCACACACCGTGCACACGAAGTGGTGGTGACGATCCAGGTTCGCGTCATAGCGGCTGCTCTCCACGAGGGGCTCGACCCTTCGAACCAGACCCTCGGTCTCCAGGGTCGCCAGCGTGCGATAGACCGTGTCGCGCGAGATGCCCGGCACGGGTTTGCTGACCGCCTGGAAGACGCTCTCGGCGTCCGGATGCACGGCACTGGCCGCCAGTTCCTGGAAGATCGCCATCCGTTGATGGGTAATCTTCAGACCCCGCCGGCGGCACGTCTGCACAAATGCCTGGACACGGCGATCGACCTCGATCCTCGACACGGTCATCGCAGCCCTTCTGTCTAAATCGTACTCATTACGATTTAAGAACTACTGGACAACCAGCATAGAGTTCGGTGCTTTTTTGTAGCCCGCTGAGATTTCTGCTGCCTCGCCGCAGGGGCCAGTGGGCCATCCTGCGATGGGTCCTGCCTTTGGTCGGCAGTAGTCATCCATGCCTTTGTTCTTCCATTGCGGTTCTCCCTTCTTGTTCCCCCTCCCGTGGGAGAACCGGTGCTGTGGCTGTACCGACATCCGAACTGAACTTGCCCGCCGGTGGTCGGCGTCGCTGGCCTGCTTTGAACGAGATTGCCTGGGCAGGGCAGGTCTCCATGCATGTGGCGCAGGAGAAACAGTCCGGAATCACACGGTCCCGTTTGAGAATCGCGCCCATAACGGTGGAAGGGCACGCCTTCTCGCACGCCCCGCAGGCGATGCACTTGTCATAATCCACCTGGATCTTGAACACACTGATCTTCTCAGCCACCCAGCCAACCAGACCAAAGGGGCACAGAAAGTGGCACCATGGGCGCCACGTGAACAAACTCAGGATGAACGTCACCCCTACGAATACGGCACCGGCCCAGCCCAGCGCCTGCGGCTTGAACGTCTTGAAAGGATCGATGTCTTCCACGATGTCCGTCGCCCACAGGGAGGCAAAGACGATGATGGCTATGAAGAACACCACACGAACGCTATTTGAGAGCGCGAATGGCACTTTGAATTGGCGGATCAACCCTCTACGGTCCTGCTTGTCCCGATTGAGGCGGAAGATCGCGTCCTGCAGCGTGCCAAGCTGGCAGCCCCAGGAGCAGATGAACTTGTTGGCAACGACGACCATGATCAGAAATACGACAAGCGCGATGAGTCGCGGCGGAAAGACCACGCGCCTGGTCACCAGCAGCACGATGGCATCCTTGACAGTCCCCATCGGGCTGGGGTCCGACCCCAGCGCTACACCGAAGACTGTCACAGCGACCAGCAGCAGCCACGTGCGGTTTTTCGCTTTGACTCGGCGGTGAGCCATCAGGAGAAACACAAATGCGAGAAAAGCCAGCCACAGCGCGAACTTCACGACGATCTTCGCCCAGTTCTTCGAGCCATGCTCGGACCGGAGGGCCAACGAAGCTTGTGTCTTCCGCAGAATCTGCTCATTGCTCATCCCGAACGCCGCCACGTGTCTTTGTTGATCCGCGGCGTCTACCAGACCGAAGACCTTCTTCAGCAGCTCCGGCGGCAGCTCATTGCGCCGGCCATACTGGGCCACGGTCATTCCTTCCTCGATGACGAGGGAGCGATCCCCCATCTGTGCTTCCGGCTTGGCGCCCCAGAGTTGGCTTGAGGCGAAAGACAGTCCAACAACCGCCGCGATCAGAACCACGAACTGGATGAACAGCTTCTGCATGCTTGTCTCCCATACGCATGCTATGTAATGGAGCTGCAACGAGATCCCTGCAGCAACGAGGGTACTGGAAGTCTACGTTCAGACGCGGCCCCTGTCAAGAAACGGTCGAAGCCCACCGCGAGCGAGAGGCGAGACAAATGCGACCTGCAACCGATTCTCCGGTTCCCTGATCACGAGCAAGCCTCTTCCACCCAGTATTGGCCCACTGCTTTGTAGAAGGTGCTGACGGCCAGTATGGCGCAGTGCCGATGCTCCGGCGGCAGTTGCGGCAGCGCATCCAGCACCGCTTTGCTGCTGAGCGACAGTGCTTCCACGAGGGGTTTGCCCTGAACGTACGTCGCCACGATCCGACCGCACAGGCGCGTGAATCCGCAACCGTCCGTGTGGTATTTCACCTGCCGGATGATATCATTCTCGATGACGAGGTAGAACTCCATCGTGTCCCCGCAGGGGCCCGTCACCCAGGCCCCTGCGGATGGGTCGTTCATGCGGCCATAGAAGTCATCTGGGGCCGCACGGGTCTGCCCCTCTTCCGGGTCGGTATTCATTGCAGGTCTTCCTTCTACATGGCTCTCCAGGAGCGAACTCCGCGATCAGATCCACCGTCGCCCCTTCGCCCGGTAGGCGCGCCAGTCCCCGCCAAACGCCGCGTCCATCATACGCTCTTCCTTTCGGATGAACACGACCTCCATCACCACGGCGAATGGAGGGATGATGAAGAAGGCTGACAGGGAACCCATGAGGAGGGCAACCCCCAACAGAATCAGGGTGAATCCCAGATACATGGGGTTTCTCGTCATCCGGTAGACACCGGTGGTGACGAACGAGGCGGGATTCTCGAACGGTTTGACAGTCGTGCCACGCTGTTTCAGTCGTGCATCGGCCGTCATATTCAAGGCGAAGCCAAGAAGAACAGGCAGGACGCCCACAAGACGCCGGGGGAATGCTGCGATCTGGCGCAACGGGAGCACCAAATGGAGTAATGCCATCGCCGCGAGCGCCAGCAGCAAGTAAGCCGGCGGCAACATTCTCTTGCCGGTTCTGGGCGTTTCAGGTCGGGCAGTCATTCTAGCTCTGCTCCGGAGTGCACACCGTGCTCATGTCCTCGATTCGAGATGAGCCGCCTGCCAACCGGGAGCGCAGCCTCGCGACGATCGCAACGGCGGCCAGAAGGACTCCCATGCACAAGGCAATGACCGGTCCCACCGAGAAATCGAGGTAGTACGCACCGATGAGTCCTGCGGCGGACGCCGTCGCGCCAATGGCCCATGCAATCAGCAGACGGATACCCCAGCGGGAAGAGAAGACGGCGGAGATCGTGGCCGGCATGATCAGAAAGCCAAACACCACGAGGACGCCGGCAATCCTCACGGCTGTCGTAATCACAATGCCGATCAGGGCATAGAAGACGAAATCCCAGCAGGCCGCGCGGGCGCCGCCGGCATGGTCCTCGCGATAGCCCTGGGAGACCCGCAGCAGTGGGCGGTGGAGAAGATAAAAACAGAGTCCGGTCGCCGCGAAGACTACCAGCATGAAAAGAACATCTGATCGCTCGATCCACAGCAGCGAGCCCGCGAGCATCGTATCCGTGTGAATCTCCGTGGGGGCCAGGCTGATCAGAAAGACGCCTCCGGCCGCCGCGATCGCATAAGAGACTCCGATGACAGCCTCAATGGGAAGCTGGATCGCTCTCTGGTGCAGCATCGCATACAAGGCGGCCAGTGCCAGGACGCAAGCCAGCGACACTGCATAGGAGAGCAGCGTCTCCTCGTGGGCCCCAAACGCCAGATGGGCGATGATCGAGCCTACGGCGGCCACCTGGGCCAAGGTGATGTCGATGAAGATGATCTCCCGTTTGAGTACGTGCATGCCGGCGTAAGCCAGAAGGGCGCTCATCAGGAAGCAGGCCAGCAATGGCAGGCCCAGCATCTCAAGCAGTTGTGACATCAGCAAGCTCCTTTCGGACTCGATAGACTCCGGAGAATGATCGCGAAAAGGAAGAAGATGCCGAGGGACAATACGAGGCTGGGACCATAGGGGAATCTGAACAGGTAGGAGGAACTTAGCCCCACGACGCACGCCACGAAGCCCACCAGCCAGCCCAGCCCCAGGGCCCGCGCCCACGTTCGCGAGAACATAGCCGCAATTGACGCCGGGACCATCATAAAGGCATAGGCCAAGAGAACCCCGGCCACTGGAACGATCAAGACAGTGATTGTCCCTTGCGTGGTGAAGAACAGAAAGTCCCAGATTCTCTCCGCCCTTGGCGACAGGCGTCCTTCCGCCAAGGCGATGAACCGGTGCCGGGCCTTGTAGTGGAAGAGCAGCAAGGCAAGGTAGACACAGATCGTCACGAGCACCAGCGGCCAACTCACCCATTCCATGTACCCGGACAGGGTCTTCTCCAGGTAGGTCTCGCCGCTGGGCAGTTTGTCCGTGAGCATCAGGGAAATCACCACGCTCAGTCCGTACAGGATGCCGATCACCGCTTCTCGCGGGATTTCCCGGTTCTGGGGCTTGATGAGGGCCAGCAGCAGAGAACCGAGCAGAACGCTGGCAAAGGACAGCGCATACGAAAAGGGCGAGCCATACTTGATTTGCAGTGCCACGCCCACCAGGGCGCCGAGGGCGGCCAACTGGGCCAGGACAAGGTCGCAGAAGATGAGAGTCCGGCGGACAATGTGAAGGCCCAGGTACGTGTGGAGGATCAGAACGACCGCGATCAGGGAAAGCTGAAGAAGAAACAGATTTGTTGCCTGTGATATCATTTCGCGTCCTCCGTCGCTTTCAACAAGGCATCTGTCCAGAGATCGACGAGTTGGAAGTAGTCGTTAACGCCCGGCGTGCCGCCAACGAATAGTGGTAGGATGACCGCCTTGGCCCCGGTCTTGTCGGCGATCGAGCGGGTTTTCTGCTCGTCGAAGTAGTTGGCGGCGAGGATGATACGGATGTTCCGCTGGCGCATCAGGTCGATCAACTCGGTGACGTGCTTGAGTGACGGCGGGATGCCCGGCTTGGGCTCCACGTCGCCGGCTTCTTCCAGGCCGAACAGCTTGAGCAGGTAACTCCAGTCTTTGTGGTAAACCACGACGGGCGTCCCGCGCAGAGGCATCATCTTCTTCATCCAGCCGCCCAGCTTGTCAATCAGAGGCTTTCCCTGGAGCTTGTTGTCTTCGAGGAACTTGATGACCTGACCTTTGGCGGCCAGGGTGCACAGGGTGTCGCCGCCGAGAAGCTTGACGAGCTCTTCCCCGAACAGGCGGTTCTGGAGTTCGCTTCTCAGCAGATTGAAATTCTCCTCGTAATACTCCCGGTTGTCCGGATCGTTCTTGGTCAATCCGGTACAGATGTTCTTGGCAACCTGTATGGCGTTGATGGGGCTCGTGGTAATATGGGGATTGCCAAAGACGTGCACGTCCCCTTCGGATTGGGACAGGATCGTCGGCTTCTCAACAAGCTCGATGCCGTCCGCCACGGCAACGTACCCGATCTCGCCGCTGCGGACCCGCCGGTTGCCTGACTTGTCGGTCACCGTAGGCAGCCACATTTCCAGGTCCAGACCCGTGGCAATCAACACGTCGGCATGCTTGACCATCGTGATGAACGAGGGCTTGGGCCGGATGCGATGGGGGTCCTGGACGCCGTGTACGATGTGCTCGACGGTGACCCGTTCGCCGCCGACGATTCTCGTCAGTTCGGCATAGTCGGGCAGCGTGGCGACAACACGCATCGGTTTGGCATCCGCTCCCGTGCGGCCGCCGCGGAAGCGCGTTCGCTGTTGCTCGCGCGCGGCCTGAACCTCGACGCACAAGAGAATCGTCAAGACGACGGCCAACGCAAGCAGAAGTCGTTTCGGTATGACGGTCATGATATACCTCCTTCAATTGTCAATAGCGCTCATGTTTGTGCGGCCCAGCCGCAAA
>JAFGJR010000166.1 GCA_016928975.1 Sedimentisphaerales bacterium
CTGCTGACGAAGTTCCAGGCCGACTTCGACATGCCGGTGCTCAAGGTGGCCTACGACGGGCTGGAGCAGTCGACCGAGATGATCCGTCTGGAAGCCTTCATGCACCAGTGCCGCCAGAAGTCCGAGCAGCGCCGGGCCAGCCAGGCCCGGACCACCGGCCGCGCCACGGCCGACGTGCACTGATGGATGCCATGGCGGCCGTTGTGTGCCGCCATGGCGAAACGGTGTTGATCCTCGCCGCGTGGGCGCGCGGCGCCCTTGAGTTTTGGCGTGACCGTCTCGCGGTGGCGCTTGGGATTGTGGGACAAGCAGCCGCCCGGCATTCCTATTGACGCGTGATGTGGCGGCTGGACCGCTGACCACTTTCAGGATCACTGGACCTGTTGCCGGCGCATCGTCTTCGCGCCCGGCTCTGAGCATGTCCTCCTATCATTCTTCACATCCGTCTGGCTATTTGCCCATACATACCGGCAATCACACGGCAGCAAAACGCCCTTATCACTTATCATTCACCATTATTTTACCAAGCATGTCGGAATTTATCGATTATCTGTTTGACTTTTGCGACGGGGGGGGGGGTATTATGTAATCGGTCGGGCTTGCGACAAACGGCGGGGTGAGTGCGAGCGTGATCCTGAGGGCTTTGAACACGGCGCCGGTCACAGTGCAAGCGATGTGTCGTTCTGGGGGGCATGGCGCTGCTGCCCGCGCCGCCTCTTCCTGCGTTTGCGAAGGCGCGGAGTTCGGAGTGGTGCCCGTGCCGATCTTGACTACGACAGTGAGAGCAAGGCCAGGACTGTGCCCCGCGCTTCTGCGCAAGCCTTGGCAATTGCAGGTCACGAGTTCTACAGAAGGGAGAAGCTATGAAAAGCACGGTAACGGGCGTTATGCTGTTGACGGTGATGGCCATCTTGTTGACTGTGGCGTCGGAAGATGCATACGCTCTCGTGGTTCCAAGTAGCGAGTGTCCTGATACCAACGAATGCCCCATAGGCGTCTTGTTGCCGAGCCCCAACTGTACGAGGGGTGGTACCTGCTTCAGAACAGACGGCAATGCGGTCGTAACCAACGTTGGCAGCCCGGAGCCGGAGTATAGTATCACGCACGAGTGTAGGAATTGCGGCGACGACTGTCCGAACGTCGTGCCGGCGGCCACAACGTGTCACCCAACACTTACGGTGAGCTACACGGAAACTTATTCGTGGACGATTGGCGGCGGCATTGAGGCATCGACTGAGGTAATTGCCGCATCGCTTAATGCTTCGATTGGTCATGCAGATGCGCGTACTTATTCCACGGCTGTGACTTGTGGCCCCAATGATCTTCCCGGCTGTGCCACGCAGAACGTCAGGGCATCAATTGGCGTGACGAGGAACATAGGGACGCAGATCACAAGTTCTTATGTGTGGCAAGACATGTTCTACTGCGGCCTTGAATACGGAATGATCGAGGGCAATAGCTGCGACAAAGGCACCAGGGTGTCAACCGCAACAGGAAGTTGCTATCACGATACGTCATGTGAGACCATCAGTGCGGATCCGGAGGGCTGTAATCATTAGGGGTGAGGGGCAATGCCCGGAACCGCATGAATTCTTGGGATCGCGATGGGTGGGGCGGCTCAACAAGTTGCCCCGCCTCGGTATGCGTGGGTGGCGTACACGAGCGGGGGATGTGCCATGAAACGGTCTGCCATTGGTCTGAGGCTGTTGCGGGCCGCATTGTTGCTTGTAGTTGTCATTGGAGCAAACCTGCTTGTCTCGCGGCACACTCTGGCAGGCGACGAGATAGAGAATGCGCTGAAAGAGTATCACGAACAGTCCGGCGCATTTCGCGGCGGCCAGCACGATCCTTCTGCAAAAACGCGATTCTATGAGATGTGGTTGCCACGGTTTATCACCCTGGCAGAGACCGCTGATTCCCCCGCACAGAGAGAACAACTCTTGACCGAGGCTGTCGGCCTTGCCAACGCGCTGGAGAAGTACTCCGTCTCACAAGAGCTCACCGCCAAGTTACGTCAGAGTCAGAGGAGTTGGGCCGGGCAAATGCGGTGGATGGTTGAGGCAGGTGAGATTGCGGAGAACAGCTATAAGATAAGCAAGAGCGAGAAGGATGCCCAGGCGGCCTTGCGGCATTTTAGTGACGCGTACAATTTGGCAAAGGGGCACGAACAGGCAGTTGTTCAGTCCTATGGCCTGGCGCGAGACTACGTTGTTGCTGTCGACAAGCTAGCGAATCTTGAGAGTGGCATCAACCACAATCACGCAAGATCGGCCGACCTTTACGCCAGCGCGAGGGGCTTGGTGGATTCCATGCATCCCCAGGCCCGACGACTGATCGAGACAACACACAGCCGCGAAGTGTTGGCTGCGAATGAGATGTTGAGTTCTGCCCGTGCCGGGCAGGTCGAGCGATCATACAAAGTTTTGGACGAGGTGGCTGCCGTACCGGGAGCAAGGTGGCCCGGTTCATACTACATGTACCAATTAGCAACCGTTTTGGCGCCAACCGGAGACGAGGTCTTTGAAAAGGAAGTCAGCCAATGGCTTTCGACGCGCCCCGCGGACTCTTGGACTCCGTTTCTGATGTTCTTCCTGGCCAACGACTACAAGGTCCACGGCAAGTGGACGAATGCGGCGCAACTCTATGAGCAGTTGCGAGCACAGTATGCGGAAGTGCTTCTGCTGGCCGATGAGAAGGCCCTTGAACAGGGCCGGGGCGGCTACATGGCACAACTGCTTTATGATCTCTGCAATATCTACCTGAATCTGGGTCTGAAGGAACAAGCCTATCGGGCCTATGCAGAACTCGAAAAGCTTGCGCCCCAGGATCCTCGGTTGTCGGTGATGAAAAGAACGATGGACACAATTGCCCTGGAGGTCTACGCATTGCCGGAGGATTTGGGGGCGATGGGTGAGGCCTCTTCGGAGTCGCCGATCGTGATCACGGACAAGATCTCAGATGTGGTGGCTGCTCCAATGGACGCCGCAACCACCGCGAGACCACGCTGGGCGCTATGGCTCTCGGGCAGCGGAATCGCCGTCGTCATGGTCCTGTTGATCGTGGCCCTGTTGCGAAGAGGGATACGACAGCACTAGGTGATGATCGGGGCGTAGAGTGCATTGCCTTGCCTGTGCAGCCAGGAGAAATGACATGGCCCGGACTCCAAGTGTGCTAGCCATCATGGGTTGCTTGTGCGTTATATGGCTCGCCACGCTACCCTCGCATGGACAGGGCCGTTCCGCAGAGAAAGAAGACGCGGCGGGGCCGCTCGAATTCGTGGCCAATACGATTGATGCAGGAATAGTCTCCGAGGGGAAGGAGGCCAAGGCCGTCTTTGTTGCCTGCAACAAAGGGCGAGTGCCCGTAAGAATCACTGCGGTAAGAACCAGTTGCTCGTGTACGGCGGGGGAGTATTCTACTGCGCCAATCCAGCCCGGCAGCGAGGTCGCGATTACCGTTAAAGCCAATACCGCCGGCCGGCCAGGCCACATGCAAAGTGATATTCTCGTCGTTTACAGTGACGGCAGTCTGGAATACCACTTCAAACTCGTGTTGCATGTCCAAGTAAGTCAGAAGGGGAAACTAATCGCTCGACCGAGCGTGTTCCACGTGATCAATAACTCTTGTGGTGAGGTCATAAGTAGATCCTTCACGATTCTGCCTATCGAACCAGCGACGCCGCCGGTAAAGATCACGAGAATCGACACGCCGCCCATGGTGAGGTCGGCATTGTGTGAAAAAGCCCCTGAGACCGATGCGTGGGTCCTCACCGTAGAGGTTGTTCTTCCGGGCAAGCCGACTAATGTCTTGGGCGATCACGCTACATACAGACAATATGGAGTTTCCGACGGTTGCCATCCCTGTGGTGGGACGAGTGGACGGCGATTTGACGGCCGTACCCGACAGTATCGTCTCGGTCGTCAATACAGGGACCGCGGAGGAGAGCGGAGAAGTTGTCACTACAAGACTCGTCGACAGGAAGGGACGCCGGATAGGGCAGGTGCGCATAGTCTTTCCGGAACAGATGAAAGATCGTGTGACGTCGGGAATCTCCGACGCGGATAAGGTCAATGAGAAACTCATCACTCTCAGGCTGCGCGGCGAAATGAAGGAAAGAGTACTGAACGTCAAGCTGGAAATCCGGGCCTTGGTGGGCGAGGAAACGATGACCGTCCCTGTGAATGTTGTGTTTCTGCGGCACAGTGACGACTAGGCTGTCCCGGGGCTGAGATGTTCCTCATCTGATCAGCCAGCCTACGATCTTGACGAGCTTTGTCCGCTCGCAGGCGCGGTTGCTGTTCATTTAATGCTCAGTAGGAACCGAGAGACTGGAATGCTGTGATTTATCCCCATATCACCGAAGTGCCGCCCCGGCCGGGGCATGGGTCATTCCGACATTTCGCATTGCCATGAGACCGTGTTTATGGCAAGATGGCTCCTGCGCTGGAACCTCCAATCCGATGAGTCCAGTTCTTCGAGAGGCCCTTTGGAGCCCCTGCCCATGTCCCAGTCCGACACCCAATATGTCGACGCCCTGACGGAGTCGCTCCGCGACGTCTTCGGCAGCATGCTGGCCTGCGACGTCGAGGTGGCCGCCGCAACGCAGCACGCCAACCGCATCACGCCGCACGACATCTCGGCCATGATCGGTCTCTCCGGCGACGTGATCGGATGCGTGCTGGTCAGTCTGCCGACGGCCACCGCCCTGGCCGCCTACAAGGCCTTCACCGGCGAGACGATCGAGCCCGACAACCCGGACTTCTTCGACGCCGTAGGCGAACTGGCCAACATGATCGCCGGCGGCGCCAAGAGCCGCCTCGAAGGGCGCTCGGTCAACATCGGCCTCCCGGCCGTCATCCTCGGCAAGGCCATCCACGTCAGCGCCCCTAAGGGCGTGCCGTTCACGAGCATTCCCTGCCGCTCGCCGCTCGGCGAGTTCTGCATCGAGGTCGCCCTGCGCCCTGCCGGAGGGTGAGTTGTTCCTGCGCCAATCGCGGCGTCACTTCGACGCCTCGCCGGCTTCCTTGGCGGCCGGTTGCTCGGCTGCGCCCGGGGCGACGGTGCGCGGCGGATCGGGGACGCCGTCCAGACGCCGACGAAGGACGTCGGCCAACTGTTGCCGCTCGTCGATGCGGCGGTCCAGGACGTCGCGTTGCCGCCGCAGGGCGTCGATCTCGTCGGCCAGCTCCAGCAGCCGCTTAGGATTGATGGCCTCCAGTTCCGCCTCGGTAGCCTTCTGTTGTCCCTCGGCCCGGACGAGGCGCGCCCACGTCTGGCTGATGGCGTCCTCCATCTGCGATACGCGACTGCGGTTGCTGCCCGCGCGGCCCGCGAGCGACGTCAGTTGCGCCTCCTCGCGCTCCAGGTCGCCGATCGCCGCGGCGATGGCCGCGGTATCGGATGCCTTGTCGGCTTCCAGCATCGCCTTCAGGGCTGCGCGACAGCGCTCGACCCGTTGCTGGGCGGCAACGTATAGCGGGTTGTCGGCCAGTTCGCGCTCGGCAGCCGCCCGCATTTCGGCAAGCAGTTGCTTCTGCGCCTCCAACTCGGCCCTCCTGGAAACGACCTCGGCACGGTAGGTGTGAATCTGGCGCTGCCATCCCTGGATGTCGTTGAGGACCACCACCGGCCCGTAAGTCACCACGTTTCCCAGGCTGGCCGGGTCTCCCTCAAAGGACAAGTCCCGGATGTTGGCACTCAGCGACGCCCGCACCTTCCGCAGGTTGGCCAGCGACGCCTCCACCTCCTGCACTCGCTGCCTCAGGTCGTCGCGTCGCTCGCGGTCCACGACGAGCAGCCCCTTGCACAGGGCGACGATTTGGCGGTGTGCCTCGTCGGCATTGGCGATGAGCATCAGCCCCGAGTTGGTGAAATCGATCGTTGCCCGGCCGCCCATGGACTCCCAGGGCTCGGTGCTGCGAACGCTGCGCTCGATCAGTTGCCGCAAATGCTCCTCGGCCGGCATGTCGGACACCGGGAAGACGAACTGGGAAGCATTCGCCGCGGCGATGGGATCGGCCGCGGGAACCCGCAGGGTCGCAAGCACGTTGCGGATGTCGTAGACCCGCAGCGGCAACGACCCGGGCATGAAACCGCGAGGGGCGATGACGACCGTTCCGTCCTCCCGGACCTCGTATCCCAGTTCCGCGCCCAGGACCATCTGCAGCGCTTCCCTGAACGACAGGTCGTTCATCTTCACCGTGACAGGGGCGTCCAGGCGGACCCCCGCGTCGCCGAAGTCGCGGCCGTTGTAGACCACCTTGATCTCGCGAGGCTTGGCCGCAGCCAGCTCCACCAGGTGGTCCAGCGCCTTGCTCAGCGGCGTCTCGACCATGTCCAGGTTGATCGACCAGTTCTGGCCGTCCACCGTGCCGCCGCGTTCCATCTTATGCCTTGTCGTTTCTTCCGCTGTGAGCTGGCCGGTCTCGGGCTTCTCCTCCAGCGTGATGCGAATGACTCTCTGTCCCTGTGCCCCAGGTGCAAGGGCCAAAAGCAAAACCGCCACGACCGCGATTCGCGCGCAGGTTCCCATTGCCGCTTTCCTCCACAATGAGCTGAAGCCTCTGAATGATCGCCGAGCGACCCCCGCAACGGCCGCACCATCGGGCGGACCCCGCATGAGTCCTGCCCGCCGAGCAAACGATGGAATGTATGGATTACGACAAAACCAGTATACCGGCCGCCGGGCCGGCCTGTCAATCGTTCGGGGCTGTGGCCGCGATTCCTATGAGTGCCTCAGCCCCCCGAACGTCAGTCGCGTGCCGACGGTGCACTGGAGGAATGTCCGGGGGAACTCATCCTGCAGGAAGTCCATGGCCGCCGCACCCGTGCAATGGCAGGGCGCGAGTAGTTTGACACCAAACCGCCGGAGGGCGTCCGCCGTTCGCTGCAACCGCTGCGCCGACGCGCTCACGAGGTGCGTGCCGCCGAGGACCGCGTGAATCCTGCCGCCGCCGGTCAGGTTCGTCACGTGGTCCAGTGTGTTGACGATGCCCGCGTGGGCGCATCCCAGGACGACCACCGCCCCGCGCGGCGTGTCGATCCACACCGCCTGGTCGTCCTCGATCGGGTCGGGCTGCGCCGCCGCGGCATCGAGAAAGAACGGGCCGCCGACGTCCTCGAAGTCCGTCCGCCGCGGCACGGCGCCGGTCACGTGAACGCCCGGCGCGATTTCCGTGGGCCCCTCGGTCCGCACCACGCGCCGACCGGCCAGGGCTGCAGCCGAAGGTTGCGGCAGGCCGATTGCGCGCGGCCCCTTGCCGGGATGGTTGCTGAAATGCTCGCCCAGGGCGGCCGGATGCAGGTACACTGCGGCCCCAGGCGCCGCGGCCAACACCGTCGCGAGGCCGCCCGTGTGGTCGTAGTGCCCGTGGCTGAGGACGATCGTCTCGGCCTCACTCAGCGGCACGCCCAGCGCCGCCGCGTTGCGAAGCACCAGGTCGCTCGCCCCGGCGTCCAGCAGCACGCGATGCCCGTCGGCCTCGATCCACGCCGACCAGCCGTGCTCGCAGACAAGTCCGGGCGCGTCGCGATTCGGAGTATTATCCACCAGGATGGTGATTGTCAGTTGGTTGACCATGGCCACAGCCTACCGTCGCCGAACGGGTCCTGTCAACGATAACGAGCGGCCCGCCGCAATGCGAACCGCTCGTCAGAGGCGTCCATCGCGACCGGCTATCCAGCATCGCCCGATCGCCGCCGCCCGACCTGAGCGACCGCTATGGTATGGGCAGGCCGTTCAGGATGTTGATCAGCACGGAGAGGTCGCCCGGCTCCGCCCCGCCGTTGGCGTCGAGGTCAAAAGCCTCGGCGTCGTACCCCTGCGGCGGCATGCCGTTCAGGGCATTGATCAGCGCCGCCATGTCAGTAGGTTCCACGCCGCCATTGCCGTCCACGTCACCCAGCGACCGCACGACGAGCGGTCGCTGGGTGGTGGCTTGGCCGCCGTGATCGCGTCCGGTGACGGTGAAGGTGATGCGTACGTTGCGTGGGAGATTGGTCTCGCGTCGCGTGCTGCGAACGATCCAGACCATCGGATCGTCGGTCGGCTCCAACTGCACGAAGAAGTTGTCGCCGTAGTTCAACGC
>JAFGJR010000037.1 GCA_016928975.1 Sedimentisphaerales bacterium
CGCGCGCACAAAAAGAGCCGAAGTCTGGCAACTTCGGCTCCTGTGAGACAGCCTCTCAATGCTGAATATAGAACAGGTTTATGATCTATATGGCTGTCTCAAGAACCAAGATATAGAAGAAAAGAGCACGTAATACTACATGAGTATTCTACCCGGCGGCGGCCTTCCTGGCAACCCTTTTCCCACAGAAAGTCGGCCTTTTCGCTGTTCCTCATCTCGCAGAGCGGATGTCTCACAAGTCCTGTGGGGTCGGCTACTTATGAGCACTCTACGTCTCTCCGACGGGCTCGGTCAGTGAGCCGCGTGGTGAGCTTCCTCGGGTTGCCCTTTCTCAGTGCCGGCGGGGGCCACGCAGTAGACATATGTCAGGGCCGTCGGGCCGGTGTTGCGGACGTCGTGCAGCGTCTCGGGCGGGATGTACGCGGCCCTTCCTGCTCCCACGGCGAGACGATTCTTGTCTGCGATCAGGAGCTCGCCCTGGCCGGCGAGGAAGACGAGCAGTTCCTCGTGGTGCTTGGTGCTGTGCTGCCCGCAGGCTTCCCCGGGCTTGAGGTGGACCCTGCCGGACCGCATCCCGTGAGTCTGCGGCTGGCCCTCCAGGATTCGCTGGTACTCGGGCTTGTCGTTCAGGCTGACGACGAGGACTTCTTGTGCTGCCGCCATCGTTTCTCCTTGCAGTGTATGGGCCGTGGCTTAGTATCAGTGCCGTTAGATAAGGATTTGAAGCCTCGATGTCAACCATCCATACTGATTCCTCGTATGCATTCGAGTATGCTTGGCTTCGGTTCGCCTGGCCAGTTGGACCGCGTTGGAGTAATCAAAGGCGATGACGCAAGAACTCAGGGCACTGGTAATAGCCGCCGCCTCAATAGGATTCTTCCACACGTTGCTCGGACCTGATCACTACCTGCCGTTCATTATGATGTCCTGGGCTCGAAGGTGGTCCAATGCCAAAACCGCCGTGATCACGTTTCTCTGCGCGCTCGGACACATCGGCAGCTCCGTAGTGCTGGGTCTGTCCGGCGTCGCGCTGGGCCTGGCCGTCGAGAGTCTGACGGGGGCCGAGTCCATCCGTGGTCGAATCGCCGCATGGCTGCTCATCGCGTTTGGCCTGGCCTACCTGATCTGGGGGATTCGGCACAGCTACCGCAACCGACCTCATCAGCACCCGCACTCTCACGCCGCGGGCGAAGGCCGCAGCCATGTGCATCCCCATAGCCACTTCGGCGGGCACACGCACGTGCACGACGTCGAGTCGATGAAGAGCCTCACGCCGTGGATCCTTTTCACGATCTTCGTCTTCGGGCCGTGCGAGCCGCTGATCCCGTTCCTGATGTACCCGGCGGCCAAGGGCAGCCTCTTCGGTCTGCTCCTCGTGACCGCCGTCTTCGGCGCCACGACCACGGCCACGATGCTCGCCGCGGTCTTCCTCGGCAAGACGGGCGTCAACTTCCTGCCGCTGCGCGGCCTCCAGCGTTACACCCACGCCGTGGCCGGCGCCACAATCCTCCTGTGCGGCCTGGCCATCGAATTCCTGGGGCTGTAGCACCTCGGTCTTACGCAGTGCTGCCGGTGTCGCCCTACTTCTCCGTCCCTGCGACGACTGCCTTGCATGCGTGCCCAGGACCAGACACCTTCCTCAGTTGAGTTTGATTTCATTTGCCAGAACACGCGCACGCTGCTATCCTGACTACGGATGATTGGACATGGATGCCGAAGGTTGGCCTACATTCGCGTAGAGCCGCGACAGGTTGCCAGGTCGTGAAACGCCATGAGGTGAATGCGCCCAGAGTGGTCACAATGGCAGTGTGAGAACATAGGCTATATCGAGGAAGTGCCAGAGGAGTGCCCGAGGATTGCCGGCTCATCACGGCGGTGCGCTCCACCCAGGACGGAGAACGGGATTTGCATCTCCAACAGACCAAAGCCAAGAGTAGAGTATCCGGCGGCCCGCAGTATTTCTTTCACGCGTTGGCGGATCACGTTAAGGAGTTCCTTCGGAATCGCGGAGCCTGCCCGGTGGTGTTGCAGACTCCTTACGGCATAGCCCACAGCGCCTTCATGGCTGTGGACAAAGACCACAAGCTTGCCAGGGATGGAAAAGTAGTCGAGGGCAAGGTAGGACATGATCGTATTCAGCAGGCTGGCGGCGATCAGTCCATCGGAGAGGCAATCCGCTACTGGTATGGAATCCGGGCAGGGCGCGACTTCGAGCGGATCGAGGTCGAGGTGGCCATCCATCCTGACGGCCACTTCATTCTTGTCCCGACATCTGTTACGCTGAGGAGGGCGACACGTCCAAAGGTTCTGGAGAAGGTAATCGCGCCGTTGTCATTCCATCGCGACTATCAGAGCAAGTTATGGAGACAACAGATCGACCTGCAACGCAAGAAATTCCCCTCCGATGTCGCCTGGGCAGCATCGCAGGTGAGGCGTGTGGTGTCCGAACACTGTGCGCCTACGGCCAAGAACATTCTGGAGTCAGACCTCCTTCGAACGGCAGGCGCGCTGAGCAGACTCGGCCTTGACTTGGGACCCTATCTTGGCACGGGATATGACTGCATGGACAGCACGTTTCAATTTCTTGGCCTGCCGATGTACACGTGCCCGGTGGAGATCAAGATTCAGTCGAAGGGATTCAACTATCAGGTGACACAGTACCCGAAGCTCCCTCGGGCCGTAGTCTTGTGCATGGACCACAACTTCGTCAATCCGCCGGAACACATTGACTTCATTGCTCTGCCTGTCCTGGCAGACTGCCTGGATCATTGAATGAATCGTGCTGATATTCATCCTATTCTTGATGCCATTCCCGCTGCTCGCCAACAGGATGCTCGACACTATGGCGCACATCCGTATTTCACTCGCCGACCGCCGAATGTCGTGCGCGCCTATATCGAGAGATACTCCCGCGAAGGGGATGTCGTGTTAGATCCTTTCGGTGGGACAGGAGTCACGGCTGTAGAGGCGATGCTGTTGGGGCGGAAGGCTATCCACAACGATTTGAACCCTTTCGCCAACTTCATCGCGCAGAATATCGGGGACACCACCCTGCGATCGGTATTCCTGTTACGTGAAGCATTCTATCGTGTGCAGCGCAAGTGCGCCCAGACGCTTGCCGAAATCGAAGGCAGTGAAGGGGCCGCTAAGCAATGGTTGAAGCAGCTTCCCCTGCCGGAGAATATTCGGTTGCCAAGAACGTCGGATGCGGAATTCTTCCATGAGATGTTCACGCCGCGCCAACTTGCTGGACTATCTCTAATCAAAGAGGCAATTGACGAGGAGACGGAGGCTGTTGTTCGCGGCGCGTTGCTGCTAGCATGGTCGGCCTCGGTGGCGAAGCTCAACAGGACTTTTCTCTCGGCAAGAGGACGCGCTCCCAGCCGTGGTGGTTCAAGCATCTTCAGCATTTATCGGTATAAGCTTGCCTCTCAGTGCGTGGAACTGCCGATCTGGGAGACGTTTCGCGGTCGCTTCTTGAACGTGGTGGCCGCCAAAGAGGAAGTCCTACAGAAACGCGACTGTTGGGAGAGGCTTTCCCTGGGAGC
This sequence comes from Sedimentisphaerales bacterium, assembly GCA_016928975.1. The sequence goes on from JAFGJR010000037.1 coordinate 3,549, forward strand.
CCGAACACTCGACAGTCGGCGTGATCTTCGAGTCATGGCCCATGATGCGGCCGATCTTGATCAGGTGCTCAGGCCAGGCAGCGTGGATTATATTTTCACAGATCCACCATATGGTGCGTTCATAGGTTACCTTGATCTCTCAATTCTCTGGAATCATTGGCTTGGCTTCCCGACCACTGATGAGGCACGCGAGCGTGAGACTATCGTCGGCGGGGAACTCGACCATACGGATGATCACTACAAACGGAGTCTGGCAAGGAGTATCCGGACTTGTCTGCGTCTATTGCATCCGGACCGTTGGTTCTCTATCGTCTTTCAGCACTGGGACGTTAGTTACTTTGCCACGATCCTCGAAACCGCGAGCGAGGCGGGCGCGGAACTGAAAGCGGCGATTATTCAGACAGGCAATGTCATCTGGTCGATGCACAAGAAAAAGAACTCTGAGAGTGTTCTTGCGGGGGAGATGATCATTACCTTCTACAAGCCCACTGGGGCCAGGAGGAAGAGAAAGGTACCAGACAAACACAGTGCTGAAGGCAATTCGGCTGCTGTACTTTCAGATGTCTTTGAAACTTGCCTCAGCAATGGTGATAACGCATTCACGAGCGAGGCTCTATTCAACCGTCTGGTGATCGAGATGTGGAACCGACGTGCCTTGGGTTGCCTTGCACTAGACCGGCGTGAATTCGTCAGCCGTTTGAAGGAGCGAGGTTGGACTTACAACACTCGGACCCACCTTTGGACAAAAGGTGAGGAATTGGTTGGAAATGCGTGCACAATGGGCGATACACCCTGTTTCCCATCGATGGCATCTAACAAATGATGGGGATGCTCGTTGCCGTCTCCCCCTTCACTTCCAGGTGGGAGAGGTGCACTATGCTCAAGCGGTCTCGGTGGCGAGGAGGTTGATGCGGCCGAGCTTGACGCCTTTGAGGCTGATGATGTTCTCCGCCGTCTTGTTGATCTCGCCGACCAGTCCGCGCAGCACGATCACCTCCAGGCAGTTGTGCTGGTCGAGGTGGATGTGCATGGAGGAGATGACTTGCAGGAAATGGGAATGTTGCAGGTCCGCCAGCATTGCCATCAGCTTCGTCGAATGATGCTCGTAGACCAGGAACACGGCGGCCACCGCCTGGGCCTTCGGATTGCCTAATCGGTCGGCGCTGATCTGCTGGCGGATCAGGTCCCGCAGGGCCTCCGACCGGCTTGCATAGCCTTTTCGGGCGATCACGCCGTCGAATGCTGCCAGCAACTCCTTCTCCAGCGATACGCCTATGCGATCAATGTGACTCATTTTCGTTCCCCGATGCCGAAAACGCCCGTGGCCGGTCTCTTCATGGTCCGTTGGCGTATTCTACCTCCCGATACTTTTTTTTCAAATCGAGGATTTTCCTCTTGGCGCGGTAGCACGATTCCACTATTAGTATGCGCACTCTGTGGCGTAGCACGGTTCTGTCAGGATTATGCGCAAATCGGGGCTTGGGGGCTGGAGGTAGGAGCATGAGAGACTGGATAGTTCTGATTGTACTGGCGGGTCTTATGATCGGGGGCACTGGGTGGGCCGACGAGCCAACCGTGGCGCCGGTGACGCATCGCCAGCTTCAGGCGGTGGATGCGAGTGGCGTAGGGACGTATGCCGCATCGGACAAGGTCACCATCACTGGCGTCATCTTGAACAACCCCGAGGAGATCCTCGATCCTGCGCCGGGGCCGGACACGGGATACATGGGCGGCCAGTGGCAGATCTACGTCCAGGGTCAGGGCGAAGATCATGGCGGGACCGCCGTGTACATGGGACAATACTATGCGAAAGTGGGAGGATCGGGCAACTATGGCGATGAGGACTGGCTCGCCGAATTGTCCCGCATCGATCACGACCCGAATACGGGCTACACGTTCGCCGCCGGCGACAAGGTGAGAGTGACTGGTTGGTACAAGTTCTACAAGGGCAAGATCAACGTCAATGAGAAGCATCAGGTCGAGTCCCTGTTTGACTTGCGGATCGAGCTGGTCGAGCCGGCCGCCGGCTTGCCTCAACCGGGACTCATTATCTTGGACATGGTGAAAGACGCCAACAATCAGTTCCTTTTCGACCAGGCCAGGTTGACGGGTTGCGAGTATTACCAGGGGACACTGGTGCGAGTCAACGACGTTAACGTCGTTGATCCCAATGGCTGGGGTCCCGATGGGACTATCGAGGTCATGGACAAGACCGGTCGCTCATTCCCCGTGAAACTCGGCATTGGCTACGGCTTCACCCGGTATGCCTGTCCGACGGGGCAAATCAGCGTCATCGGTATCTTCGATCAGGAGAGCTCGGGATACATGGTCTGTCAGGATGGATATCGGCTCTGGGTGCCGAACTACGACGGCAATGGCCTGGTGCTGACCGATCGCGGACACAGAAGAGGCAATCAGCCCTGCGACGTGAGCCCGGACTCCGGCTCGCTGGGGGAATGAAGTACGAGCAGTGGTAGGCGGTTTGCACGGATGAGACAAGGCTTCACGATCATTGAGTTGCTGGTTGTCATTGCCATCGTTGCTGTCATGATGGCGATCCTGGTGCCGGCCTTGTCGCGTACGAGAGAACAGGCGAGGATCACCGCCGTGAACGCAGAGCTGCGCCAGATTGGTTTGGCTCTCGGGCTCTATTTCGAGGACCATCAGAAGTTCCCTCCCACTCAGGAAGACTGTTTCAGTGGCAGGCTGACTGACCATCTGTATCAGCTCCCGACGGTTCTGTCCGCGAGCCGATATCTGCCCTCGACGGTGGACACGAATCCCATGTCCACCGTCATGGAGGATCGGTACAACCGGGGGCGCACGTACAAGTACCGTAGCGTCGGTGAGGTCATCAAGGACAGAGACATCGTTGACAAATGGATACAAGCCAAGCTATGGATACCGGATGGCTTCCCGTCGCACAGCACCATCGACGCCGACAAGGGCAAGTGGTATCCGAACGGTGACTGTCCCCGCGCGTCGTCGTCGCCGGTGGCATGGGTGGTCTTCAGTCTCGGACCCAGATTCAACGATGGATGGCTCGAGGAGAAGCTCGGCATGGAGAACAGGTACCCGGTGCCCAGGGAGCTGTGGTACTCGGCACAGGGGCATCACGGCCTGATTGTGAGAATGCAACTGAAGAACGGCGTGGAAATCGGCTCGTTCCAGTAGGCGCGCATGCAGATCCTCCAAGACAGAGGTATCAGAGAAACTGCCGCCTTGTTGGTGGTGCTTGTGGCAGGCTGCCGGGACGAGGGTGCGCGCCGCGAGGCCCCGGAGATTGCCGTGACGAATTCGTATCTTGCCTGCGCCGTCCGGGATCTGTGTGGCCCGGGCACGGGAATTCTGTGTCTGGCGCCGCCGGGAATGTGCCCTGGGCATTTCGACCTGTCGCCGGCCGACGTCCGGCGATTGGCGGGTTGCCGGATGCTGCTGTTGTTCGATTTCCAGCAGTCGGTGGAGCAGACGCTGACGCGGCTTCGCGACAAGGGGCTCAAGACGCATCTGGTCCGGGCGCCCGCTGGTCTGTGCGTCCCGGAGAACTACCTGGCAGTGTGCGAGGAGACCTCTCGCATCCTCGCTGAGGCATACCCCCGGCAAGCCGACGGGATCCGTGAGCGGTTGTCGGCCATTCGAGAACGCATGGAGAGACTGGGTGTTGAGACGAAGGACGCCGTGCGCAGGTCTGTGGCATCTTCGGCCGCGGTGCTGGTGTCGAATCACCAGGCCGGATTCGCTCAGTGGTTGGGGCTGGAGCCTGTGGCCACGTTTGTCGGAACCGATGTCGAAACGGCGTCCAACATCGACCAGTGTCTCAAGAAGGCTACCGGCCAGGGTGTCCGGTACGTCATCGCCAATCAGCAGGAGGGAACGGCCCTGGCCGATGCTCTGGCGGAGCGGTTGCAGGTCAAGGCCGTCGTTTTCAGCAATTTCCCACAGAGCGGTGACGGCGCCGGTTTCGATCTGCTCGTCCGCGAGAACGTGAGGCGATTGACCGAGGCGGTTCCCCGATGACCGGCGGCTCGCTGATACTCTCCAACGTGCGGGTTCATCGCTCGGGGCGGACGATCCTGGAGATTGAGCGACTGGAGGTTCCTTCCGGCGCTTTCACTGGCGTTATTGGGGAGAACGGGGCAGGTAAGACGACGCTGCTTCGTGTCTGCGTCGGTCTGATCGAGTCCAAGGATGCCGTCGTGAGGCTCGACGGCCACGATCTGACACGGCTGCGGCCCTGGCACAAGAGCACGCTGCGAAGACACATCGGCTACGTTCCCCAATCCACCCAGTACAATGCAGAGCTGCCCTTCACCGTACGCGAGGTCGTGGCGATGGGGCGGGCGAGCGTTCGCCCATTGATGCTCCCTCTGAACAAGCGGGATCATGCAACTGTCGATCATTGGATCGATGTCCTGGGGCTATCCGATCGGCGTCGTCAGACCTTTCGAAGTCTGTCGGGAGGCGAGCAACAGAAAGTGCTGATCGCGCGCGCCATGGCGCAAGAGCCGCGAATCCTTATGCTGGATGAGCCGTGCGCGAATCTCGATTTCACCTGGCGATATCAAATCTCCGATATCGTCGAGCGGCTTCACCATCAGACGGGGATCACGGTGCTGATGGTCTCCCACGATACGAGCGTGCTGCCTCCCGGCTGCGGACGGCTGATTCTGTTGCAGGACGGGCGTATTCTCGCGGATGGGCGGGCGGAAGACGTGCTGACTCGCGACGTCCTGTGCCGTGCGTATCGAGGGTGGCTCACGTCGGTTGAAGTCGCAGGACGCCGATATGTTGCAAGTGCTGTGGACGAGCGTACCGACCAATCGCCGTCACCAGGCGGATGAGTCGTCAATGGACCCATTCTTCTATCTTGTTGTTCTTGCGGGGGCCATCACGGGGGCCAGTTGTGGCCTGCTCGGCGTGTATGTCGTGGGTCTCCGGTTGCCTTTCATCGGCATCTTCATTTCGCATACGGCCATGGCCGGTGCCGTGTACTCCCAACTGCTTGGCCTGAATCCCACGCTCGCTCCGATGGTATTCTCCGCCGCCGGCGCAATGGGCCTGGCGGCGATTCGGCCGGAGAAATCCCGCCTCGATCCGAATGTCGCCCTGGCGATTCTGTTCTCTTTGATGCTGGGTCTCACGTTCCTCGGCATCGGCCTGGTGCAGGGGAGCCGATCCGAAGTCCTCACGCTGCTCTGGGGCAGCATCCTGTTCGTTCAGGCAAGAACCGTTCTCGTCATCAGCCTCGCGGGCGTCGCCTTCGGTGTCTTCGCCGCGGCGTTCAACAAAGAGCTGAAGGTCCTGCTCTTCAGCCGTGCTATCGCCTCCGCGACCGGCGTGCATGACACGCTGGTCTATTCCCTGTTTCTCGGCCTGTGCGGTGTGGTTCTGGCCGTAAACCTGCCGCTGGTCGGGGGATTGATGATCTTCAGTCTGATCACGAATCCAGCGGCGGCAGCCTACCAGATTTGCCGCGGCCATCGAGCGGCAGTGGTCACCTCCATCCTGTTCGGAGCTGCCAGCGCCGTCGGTGGATTTCTCGTCTCATACGTTCTTGACCTTCCGACCGGCGCCTGCATCGTGTTGGCCAGCACGGCGCTGTTCGCTCTGGCGGCCTTGTACCGAGCTGTCGGTGGCAGGGCGGACTGAGCCTCCTCGTCACGCGTCTCATCGCTCCGCGAGTGCGAGATCCGCCGTACTATGGTCAAAGAGTCATTTCCACTTGCGGCCTGTCGCTCTGAATGGTAGAATCCCATAGTAGGCTCTGATTACGCGAACCCTATGGAGAGAAGACGATGCTTGCGAGGCTGCACAGCGTGACCCTTGAGGGAATCGAGGGTGTCATTTGCGAGGTGGAGGTGGACGTCGCTCGCGGCGGGCTGGAGAAGTCCATCGTCGTGGGCCTGCCCGATACCGCCGTCAAGGAGAGTATCGAACGGGTCAAGAGCGCCATCATCAACTGCGGGTACAGGTATCCCAAGACGCAGTCGCTCGTCAACCTGGCGCCGGCGGACGTGAAGAAGGCCGGTCCCGCGTTCGACCTGCCCATCGCGCTGGGGATGCTCATCGGTGAGGGTGTCTTGGCCGGGCCTGCCATCAAGGATTATGTCATTGTCGGTGAGCTGGCGCTGGACGGTCGAGTTCGGCCGGTCAACGGCGTGCTCAGCATGGCTCTGACGGCGGCCGGCAACGGATTCTCCCGGATGATCGTCCCGCTGGACAACGCCAAAGAGGCGGCGGTCGTGCAGAACATCGAGGTGTTCGGGGTGGGCTCGCTGTCGCAGGTTGTGGACTTTCTGGCCAACCGGCTTCCGCTGGACACGACCGTGACCGATATCGACGCCCTGTTCGACGTCGCGTCACATTATGAAGTCGATTTTGCAGATGTCAAAGGTCAGGAAAGCGTCAAGCGCGCGCTGACCATCGCAGCGGCCGGCGCCCACAATATCATGATGATCGGCCCCCCGGGCGCGGGCAAGACCATGCTCGCCCAGCGATTGGCGACGATCCTGCCTCCGTTGAGCGTGGAGGAGTCGCTGGAAACCACGCGCATCTACTCGGCGGTAGGTCTGCTGAAGAAGGATCAGGCCCTTCTGGCGACGCGTCCGGTTCGTACGCCGCATCACTCCGCCAGTGGTCCGGCGCTCATCGGCGGCGGTTCCTCTCCCCGGCCGGGAGAGCTGTCGCTGGCGCATTTTGGGATTCTCTTTCTCGATGAGTTCGTCGAGTTTCCCCGGCACGTGCTGGAGATGATCCGCCAGCCGCTCGAAGATGGCTACGTGATCGTCTCGCGTGCCAAGAAGACGATCCACTTCCCCGCTCAGTTCATGTTGGTGGCAGCCATGAATCCATGCCCCTGCGGCTACTACGGCGGCAGTCTGCGGGCCTGCAAGTGCGCGCCGGGCCAGATCGCCCGTTACGTGGCGAAGGTGTCCGGGCCGCTCGTGGACCGGATCGACATCCACATCGATGTGCCCGCCGTGGCCTTCAGCAAGCTGCGGTCCAAAACACGGCAAATCGACTCCGCAACGCTGCGGGCCAGCGTCATGGCCGCCAGGGCGGTGCAGAAGCGTCGCTTCGGCGAGCGCAGAGTCCTGACCAATGCCCACATGACCCACAAACAGTTGGAACAGTTCTGTCCGCTCGATTCGGTGGGCGAGCTTCTGCTCAAGGAGGCGGTGCTGGAGCTGGGTCTCAGCGCGCGGGCACACGACAAGATCTGCAAAGTAGCCCGGACGATCGCCGACCTGGACGGCAGCGAGAACATCCACGGCGAGCACGTCGCGGAGGCCATTGGCTATCGCAAGCTCGACCGGAAGCTCTGATTGTCACCTCGGCGGGACCGGTGGTTTCGGGGGCTCGTCGGGCGGGATCGACGGGATTTGCGAAAGGATCGCGGCCCGGCGACTCAGCACGTAGTTCTTGATCTGGTCCCGGCGACCGTCGCCCAGACCTTCGGCAATCAGGACTCCGGCGTTCTCGTCGATGTAGCGGTCGAACGCCGTCGGCGGATTGTCTGTGCCGTAAGAGGTCTGCCACGGACCCGCCAGCAGTTCCTCGAACGCCTTCCCGTACAGTTGCCGGTACCTCGAGTAGTTCAGGAACGCGTTGACCTCGGGGAAATGGCCGGCCACGGAGAACACGCTCGTGTTGGCGCCGTCGCCCGCGCCGAAGGCGAAGTCGATATCCCAGGGCACGAGGTACCATTTCCCCTCCGGCAGGGCATAGTAGAAGACGTTGTTCTTGCCCCGCCTGTATCCATAGCTGTCCCAATCGCCGACCGCGTGACGGATCGCCAGAACCTTCGTGAAGTGCACGGGATCGAACTGGGCCTCGATCAACTGCGGATACCGGCCATCGGAGGTCGGTGTGTTCATCGCCACCGCCAGATCAAACAGATGCTGCCAATTGTCGTCCTCGGGGTGCGATCGTTTCTCGAAGTGCCAACGGTAGGTCTCGGGAATGAGCGGATGCTGGGCGTTGTACAGCAGGCCCTCGTCGGCCCGCTCACCGCTGTGCTGAGTGCCGTCCGCGTTGAACTCGAAGTAGTCGTCGATTTTGTGGAGGTAGCCCTCGTCGTTGCCCGGGAACCACGCGTTGACGTAATCGCCGTCGTTCTTCTGGACGTCGTCGAAATTGGAGTAGTGTCGGCCGTTGATGACTAAGCGCACCCATTCCTGCCGGGAGTATTGCAGACCCATCTGGGCATAGAACCAGTAGGCGACGCGTTCCTGGAGCGGGCCGCGATTGTTGCCTTCGGTGTTGTCGAGGTTGATCTCCTCCTTCGTGTGGAACCTCTGATCGGGGTCGAATTCGATCCGATAGGCATAGCGGTCGCGCGGGTCGCGGCCGAAGCCCGAGCGAATGAACGGGCTGCCGCGAAAGCGAATCCCGCAGTTGTAGTACACGTCGCTATCGTTGTACACGAACGTGCAGTCGAGCAACTCGTTGGAGAGGTTTGCCCGGGATCGAAAGGCGTTGATCACCGCATCGGACATCCAGATTCGATAGACCGCCAGCTTCGATGTGACGGTGGTATCGCCGACGCGGATCAGGCAGGTCCGGTCCGGCACATCCGCCGATGGTTCCAGCTTTGTGGGGAATCGCGTCGTCGCGGAGCCGTCGGAGGCCTCGATGTAGAACGCCCGCATCGTATTGGTGGAGGCGCCCGGGATCACGGCTGTGTAGATTCCGTCCCCGCTGACTTCATCCTCGCCCGAGCCATTGTCCAGCATACCGGTGTTCGAGAACGCGGTCGTGCCCTCCGACCGGTAGTAGAGTGTGACGGCGCTGACGCCGTCATTGTCGATCACGCGGGCGGTCACGACGATCGGCTCGTTGGCCCTCGGTACGACGGGAGTATGATGGATTTCGAGGATATCCGGGCCACGATTGGCGACAAAAGCTGTGTTTTGCCGGCCGGGCGAGCCCAGGTTCAGCGGCATCTGTAGCTCGAACGCGTTCGACGGTCTCGGCGGATGCACGGGCGACGTCTCCCGCGTCGTCCGCAGCAGCAGGAACCGGCTGCCGCGCAGCCAGCGGGCCCAGCCGCTGAAGATCACGTTGCCGGCGTTGGTGCTCGAGATCGACTGGTTGATGCGGTTGGCCCCGGGGTCGCCATGGCCGGTGGCGATCACGTGCAGCGAACGCGAGCCGGTATGACGGTCCTCGGTCGTGACGAACGAGCGGATGTGGTTGCCGAGGATTCGCCAGGAGCTCTCGCCGCTCTCGAACCCGCCGTTGGTCAGGCGACTGGAGCTGTTGATCGTCAGTTGCAGATCGTCGAGCAGGATCTCGCCGGCGGTCAGCATCATGAGATCGAAGATCGTGACATTGTCATGCGTGTACTTGGCATCTCCGCTGTAGATGCTGTACGAGAACTGCTTCCAGGTCGTCTTGGCACTTTCATCGCTGTCGGCCCAGGCGTCCGGGGCGTCGTTGTTGCTTCGTGGGTCGCGCAGCTCGAGGCTGGCGCCGAGTCCGTCGGCCCACTTGGGCCACCGGCCGCCGTCATAGTAGGTGACCTCATCGGCAGTTGACAGGTACGTTTTGAGTTTGCCGGTCTGTGGGTCGTTGGCCTTGAAGGGCAGGCACAGGCGGATGCGCTCGCTGTGGTTGTCGAGCGTGCCGACGTAGGGCCCGACGAGATTCATGCCGATCGTGAGGTTGTTGTACAGGGCGGCCAGGAAGACCGGGTCCTTGGCCACGACGAGGTACGAGCCCGGCTGCATCACGGCGTTGCTGCCGAACGTGTACTCGATGCCGTCCGTGAACGCCCAGTCGGCCAGCGAGACGGACTTGGTCCCGCGGTTGTGCAGCTCGATGTACTCGTAGCTGTCCTCTCGCATCGCGTGATTGTACATGATCTCGTGGATCACGATGTCGTGGACGAGGGGCTTGGCGTTGGCGGCTCCGCGTGTGGCGGAGGACAGGCAAGTCAGATATGGCGATCCATTGGGGTACCGGCCGAACGTGACGTCGGGCGGCATGACGCCGTAACGCACGGCATCGAGCACCCGGAGCGGCCTCTGTCTTGCCTCCGTCGAGGCCGCCGTCAGATACACGGTTTCTCCCGAGAAATCCAGCCCGAACGGCAGGCTGCTGGAGCCAGTGCCCTGACTATATGCCTTGAACTCGCCCGGCTTGAGCGTGCCGGCGGGAAGCTTGTACTGCAACAGATTGAGCCGGTTGTCGCTCAGGTAGAGACTGCCCAGATCGACCGAGACGGGACCGGGATTGTACAGCTCGATCCAGTCCACGCCCGGCGATGCGTCGCTGTTCGCCAGCAGCTCGTTGATCACGAGGCGCGCGCGGGGATCTCCACCGGCGCTTGTCGGCTCCACCACTGCCCTCAGGACCGGGGCAGCCAGGGCGTCCGAGCTGCCGGACATGGATTGGTTATGGGCCTGGATGGCGAGGACATTCGTACCGGCTACGAGGAGGCTTCTGTGGCTCGTCAGGTCGAGGTTGAACGCCTCGTAGTCGCTCGCGGAGTCGGCCGCCGCACTGAATGCCGGCGGATCGCCGGACAGACCACCGGAATCGCCCACTCGCGTGCCGTTGAGGTACAGCACGAAGGCGTCGTCGTAGTGGACCTCGGCGATAATCTGGGAGAATGAGGCGATCTCGGCGTCGGCGAGCGTAAACGGCAGGCGGGCGTACACGGAGATGTAGTTGCCAGCCATGTCGTTCAGTTGGGTGTTGATGTATTGCAGCTCGTTGTCCTGGTTGCTGTACCCGTAGCCATTCGGGCCTTCGAGCCACTCCGTCTTCGTCGGATCGTCGACGAAGTCCCGCTGTGTCCAGGCGATGGCGGCCTTGCCGCCGCTGGGCGATGGTTCCTCGGTGCCCTTGAAATATCGGCCGGGAGAGCCGATGTCGATCAGGGTCACCTGGGTGGGGCCCTCCGGCTGGACCTGGACCTGGTCGGCGGTGCCGGGCGTGCCGCCGATCCCTGTGCTGGCAGACCAGGAAGAAGCCTCTTCAAGGTCGCCGCTGAGTCTCGTGAGGACCAGGGAGTGTCCCGTGCCGTCGGGCGAGACCGGCCAGGGGGCGTCGTCGTCATAACGCAGCGTCAGAACGATCCCGCCGTTGGCGTTGCTCAGGTCGATTCGCTCGCCGTCGTTGTTGAGCCGGCCGGTGTACGGGCCGACCACGTTGGTGATTCCGTAGGCTGCCTTGACGGCGTTTGGGTCGTACGCGATCACGAGGTACTGCTTGGGACCGAGCAGCGTATTGGGCTCGAAGACGCATTCAATCCCGTTGGTGAATGCCCAGTTGCCAAGCTCCTCCGAGACAGCCCTCTCATTGTACAACTCGATGAATTCAAGCGTCTCATCCTGGGTGATCGCGTCCTCCACCGGGTGGTACATGATCTCGCTGACCACCAGCGCCAGGCCGGGCCGGGCCGGTCCCAGCGCCACCAAGCAGGCAATCACCGATAGACAATACCAGCGACGTTGGCCTCTCATCGTTGTTCGGTCCTTTCTCCGCTTGCTTGGCCCCATCCTGCCACTGTTCGTAACCCTCATCCAGTCCTACAGTTACGCGATCCAAGGCCCTCCTGCCGGTGGCAGGTCAGCCGGCTCCGGCGCGCCTGGTCCGTGGATCAGACGCTCGCCCAACGTGCATTATACCATGTTCGCCCCGATTCCTGCACAAATCTGGAGCATTTTGCCTGCGTGCCTTCTCCGCCACAGAGTCTCGTGACAGGGGGTGTATCCGGCGGTGGCTGGGTGTGAGACCCAGCCCTCCTGCGCGCGGTTCAAGAAGCATTGAGGACAGCACGTGCCGGGCCCGTGGTCACACCGGGTCCACGGGACGAGAAGACGCCTGTTCCGGCGATTCCCGTTTCTCGCTTCGGGCCTGCGTCGATGGTTCCGGAACCGGAGCCTCTGGCTCGGTGCCGGTTGTTGCCACAGACTCAGCGTCCTGCGCGGTGATGACGCGGTCTTGGAGGGCTGGTCGTGCCCCTTTGAAGGCTCGGCGGCGAGAGGCTTTGACGCGGGGATAGAGGACCCAGCCTACGTGCTCGCGGCTGTCACCACATCCACAGGAGTCCGTATGGGCCTGCTCCTTCGAGTGGGTTGACGGAGGTTCCACGATGGGATCCGGGTTTCGGTATGCCCCGGGCAGTCGGCCCGGATTGGATAGCTGGCGGGTCTTCAGTGGGTATGCCATGGCAGTAGCCCTCGTGAGAATCGCTATGGGATCTCGATGCCTTCGAAGCAGAGACGGCACTCAATCTTCTCCGTCCGCCTGGCGACGTCGCCGGGGATCGGCTGTCGTACGATGTCC
>JAFGJR010000167.1 GCA_016928975.1 Sedimentisphaerales bacterium
CCCGCGCAGCGGCTCCGCCTTCTCTTCCCGAAGCGGTCAAAGCATCACGGAGCCAGAATCTTCATCCACAACATTTGACAATACCTCCGCGGGATACTATGATCATGGTGGCGAAGGGAAGTAGGCTGTTTGAAGGGTATCGAACATGGATAATGCCAGACAGGCCCCCAAAAGGGCGAGACCGTGTCGGCACGAACCAAGGCGGCTTCCAGCAAATTCTCCGGGAATGAGAGAAGGATCTCGGCTTCAGTCTTCGTAATGGGTCTGCCGCTTGCCGCTTCCTTCAGAATTCCATCGACTCTGGCGTCCGGTGCCATGTACTCTCCGGTGCTGTCGAACACCGTATGCTGCCTGTGGCTCATAGAACATAGTCGGCAGATACGTGGGTGCAAACACGGAACGCCGGAATACACCCTCCCCCGGATTTGCTTGCAATACCGCCCTGTTGGATGTAAGGTTGGTGGGAGCTTGTCGTGGCGCCTGTATATGAGCCGTGAGCGCGGTTGTAACGAGAAAGCCGAGGCAGAACGGCATTGGCGCAAGTGCTTTCACGAGAAGGATTTGGGAGTGTAGCTCAGTAGGTAGAGCAACGCACTTTTAATGCGTAGGTCCTGGGTTCGAATCCCAGCACTCTCAGTGTACAGCCAGTCAGAAACGAAGAAGGGGCCAATATGAAAGTCGTGAAGTTCGGCGGGACCTCTCTGGCCGATGCCGGGCAGATCCTGAAAGTCATCGATATCGTCAAGTCAGACAATGCCAGGCGAGTCGTGGTCGTCTCCGCTCCAGGCAAGCGCAACGCCACGGACATCAAAGTCACCGACCTGTTGATCACGCTGGCCAAGTCGGTGCTGGCCGGCAACCCTTGTGAGAATGAGTTGGCAGCCGTGACCCAGCGATACGCGGGAATTCAGCAGGAGCTGGGCGTGGATGCAGGCATCGTGAAGGAGATTGAGGACGACCTTCGCCGGCGCATCAGCAAACGCAGCGACCACGATGCGCAATTCATCGACGCCATGAAAGCCGCCGGGGAGGACAACTGTGCCAAGCTCGTCGCCCGCGTCTTCGTCCAGCAAGGTGTGCCGGCAAAGTACATTGATCCGCGAGAGGCAGGCATGCTGCTCAGCGAGGACTTCGGCAACGCCCAGGTGCTGCCCGAGTCCTATTCGCGTCTGTCGTCCCTCCGGGACGTGCAGGAAATCGCCGTCTTCCCGGGGTTCTTCGGCTATACGCAGCGAGGCCAGGTCGCGACGTTTCCCCGGGGCGGCTCCGACATCACCGGGTCCATCCTCGCGGCGGCGGTCGGCGCGGAGATGTACGAGAACTTCACCGACGTCGATTCCGTGTATGCCATCGACCCGCGGATCGTGCCGAACAGCCGGCCGATCCCGGTGCTGACCTATCGCGAGATGCGAGAGCTGGCCTACGCCGGGTTTGGCGTGTTCCACGACGAGGCTGTCGTGCCGGCCGTCCAGGCGAGAGTGCCCATCTGCATCAAGAACACGAATCGGCCGGAGGCGCCCGGCACACTGATCGTCCCGGAGCGCAAATACCAGCACGGCGAGGTGATCGGCATCGCCAGCGCCAGCGGGTTCAGCTCCATCTATCTGAGCAAGTACATGATGAACCGCGAGCTCGGGTTCGGCCGGCGCCTGCTCCAGATTCTCGAACAGGAGCAGCTTTCCTTTGAGCATGTCCCCTCCGGGATCGACAACATGTCGGTGATCCTCCGCAGCGCGCCGCTGACCAAACACAAGGAACAGCACGTGCTGAACCGAATCCGGGAGGAGCTCAAGCCGGATGATGTGACCATCGAGCACGACCTGGCCTTGATCATGGTCGTGGGGGAGGGCATGCGGTATGCGGTCGGCATCGCCTCCACGGCTTGCGCCGCCCTGGCGGAGAAAGGCGTCAACATTGAGATGATCAACCAGGGCTCCTCCGAGATCAGCATCATGTTCGGTGTGAAGGAGATGGACCGCAAGGCGGCGGTCGAAGCCCTGGCCCGCGTTCTTATCCCTCACTGAGGACTCACGAGCACCGATTGCGGAATTCAGCGTCCGTCATCACGACTGCCGTGATATGCCACACGGCCGCAGTGCAGGCCATGTTGCACACCATGTCCGCGTGACCACCGCCACCTGCATCAGCTCTGTGCGGGACAGACTCATGGTCACGCTTCGGGTCTCCAACCCTATTCGAAGACCAGCGTGCCGTACTTGTTGAACTCGTGAAAGCTGCCTCCGACCCGGGCCCAATCCCAACTGGAGCTCTTGTCCTTGCCACCATCGTAATCGACGCGATAGAAGTTGGCGCGCCATTTCGTGCCGGGCCTGGGCGGCACATTCTGGAGAGGCTTGAGCAGATCGTACGGCACAAACACCTCCGCCTTCCAGCCCGTCACGCGGGCGCCCGACTGCTTCGGACCCCCTGCAACCGTTGTGGCTCTTTGGGTCTTGCGTTTGCCCTCATAGTGCCAGGGTCGCCAGCCAAGAAACTCGCCGCCGAAGTTCGGGATAAGGATCGGCAGTTCAAAACCGAGCGGCGAGATCTCATACTCGAAGTAAACGCTGTATCGCTCATCCGGCCACAGGAAGAACTCGAACACGTCCTCGTTCCACAGGTCGAGGAAGTCCTCGGCCATCGTCGCGGTGATCGTGCGGTCTTCGCCGTCCATGAGTACATACAGTCCGGTCTGCGAATAGAGCACTTTGACGCGGGTCGCATAGGGGCGGCCGTCGGTGGTCCGGGAGTGCAAGGGCTCCCACTCGGCTTTCGCCCAGGCGGGCGCATCCCCGGCGCCGGTCACCGGGAAATCCTCGGTCTGGAGGACGTGCAGCACTTTGGCCGCCGGGGCCGGGCGGTCCCCCTGCTGCGTGTAGACCCATGAGCCCCAGCCGGCCACCACCGCCAAGGCCGGCCACGCCAACATACGCACCTTCATAACGATCTGCCCTTCCGTGGAGTCTGCGATTCGTCACGACTCTTGCGACCTGGCCAGTGCGTCCCGGTTCTCGTAGACCTTCGCGATCGCATCGGCAATGTCGTCCATGTCGCTCTTGGTCCCGAGGAGCATATTCTGCCCAAACCAGACCGCCTCCTGGCAGAGCTGGTCGTTGCCGGGGTAATGCAGCTCGTCCCGGTAGCGGTCCAGACGCTCCTTGGGGAAGGCCCGCTTGAAGTCCTTGGAATTGAGGGCCGCCTCGATCAGGCCGTCCGCGTACTGCGGGCCGTATCCGCCGGAGCAGGGAATCCCCTCTCGGCTCAGCGCCGCAAGGAATCGACTCCTGGGCAGGTCGTTGAACTGCTCCTTCCTGTATCGGAACGGATATAGATGGTAGACCGCCCGCGTCGTCCCCTCGTACAGCTTGTGAGGGATGATCCCCGGAATATCCTTGATCCGCGACGTGAGGTAGTCGGCGTTCTCGACGCGTCTGGCGGTGTCCGCTTCGAGCCGTTGCACCTGGTTGAGCAGGATGGCTGCCTGGTACTCCGTCATTCGGCGGTTGGTCCCCATGATCGGGTACCTGCTGGTCGCCTTGACGCTCCCATAGGGCCGGCCGCAATTGTGGTACGAGTGA
>JAFGJR010000168.1 GCA_016928975.1 Sedimentisphaerales bacterium
CCGGCTTCAAGGACAGATCGGTGCTGAAGAAGAAATCGTCTCGCTCTTTGCCCGTGGGGTCTCGGCTGATCACCAGCAACACCGGCGTCTTGGAGACGCGGTACCACAGCACCGGGCGAGCGTAGATCGAACGCTTGCTGACTTTGCCCCGTTCGGTTGTGGTGACCGATTTCCACGAGAGGACGCGATGGGCCAGTTACAGATAGAGGTGGGCGCCCTGAGACGCCTGCAAGCCGAGACCACCTCCGAACTGGATGCCCTGCTGCCCTCCATCCTCGACAAAGCCTTCAAGGGAGAACTGTGATGCGGGCAGGCGTCACGGGAAGAGGCGCTTCGTCAGTTCGGCGACACGCTGGCCTCGGCGGGTGCATTGCTGCTTGACCTTCTCGTCGGGTCGGCCGATAGAGAGCGGGCCGTAATGGGCGCCTTGGGGGTCGCCCTGGATGACCATGCCTGCGATCAACATGGCTTCGAGAATGCCCATCACCGTGGTCTCGCTGCCGCCGCCGGTGTTGGCGGAGCTGGAGAATGCGGCGCCGACTTTGCCGTTCAGTTGGCCGTGCCGGCCGACCAGGTCGTCGATCAACTGTTTCACCGGGGCGCCCATCTGGCCGTAGTAGCAGGGCGACCCGATCACGACGGCGTCATAGCTTGGCACGTCGTCGGCCTTGACCTTGTCCACCGGCTTGCACTCGGTCTTGAGTCCCGCGTCGTTCATCGCCTTGGCGATCGTCTCGCCCATTTCCTTCGTGTTTCCGCTTCGCGAGTAGTAGATCACAATTCCCTTTGCCATGCCCAGCCCTTTCGACAGTTGCGCGACCCGGCCGAACGCCCGATGGTCGGCCCTCACATGCCGACACTGCACAGGCCGCGAATTCCACGTTCATCCTACACTCCCGCCCGCCCTCAGGCAAACCATTCCACCACATCCCCATCAGTTGACGGCTGTCAGTTCGTCTGCGGCGCCCTACCGTGTGGTGTTGCGGTCCACAGAGATGTTATTCGCCGTGCTCCTGCACAGCCTCGTCGCCAGGCGGTGCAGTCGCCCGGTCGGGGGCGAGGCTGGCTCGCGTCCCGACGCTCTGACAGCGTTTCATCCGCATGCCTTGTCGATGATACGCACGATCGTCTCCTCCACCTCCTGCGCCACCGGCGCCAGATCGGGGCTGCCGAAGAGCTGGAGCAGCACCGTCGGTTTGAGGGTGGCGACTTTGACCTTGCCGGCGTCTTCGTAGACGGAGATTCGACAAGGCAGCGCCGTCGAGATTGCCATGTTGGCTTCCAGCACGCTCTTGGCTTTGCCCGGGTTGCAGACTTCCACGATCAGACACTCTCGCTGGAAGTCCACGCCCTTGGCGAGCATTTTTTCCTTCAAGTCGTGGACGCCGAGAACGCCGAACTTGTTCTCCGCCGCGGCGGTCTTGATGCGCTCGACCACCTCTTTCGCGCCGCCGGTGGTTTCTTTGACGTACAACATGTGCCGAGGCCTCCTTTCTGATCGTGCCGCGCCACGGGCTTCGTGGACATCCTGTATTCGCACGCCGGACGAGTGGAGTATAATGGCAAGTGCCGCACAGGGCAAATGCGTGCAGGTGACGCACGCCGTGACTCTCGATGCAGGCCCGGGTCCGGGGTGTGGATGAAGTGAGTAGGTGACGATGCTGGCCCACGGAATGCGAAGCAGGTTGGCGGACAGTTCGAAGGAGTGACCCCGATGCAGAAGAACACTATGTTCAAAATCGTCAATCCGATCATAGCCGTGCTGATTCTCTCTCAGGGTCTCTCCGGTCTGTTCCGGGACCGGCTCTCACAGGAGGCATTCGAGTGGGTCCACGAGGGCGGCGGAATCCTTCTGCTCGTCGGTGTCGCCGTCCACGTCATCCTCAACTGGAGCTGGGTCCGCGCCAATCTGCTGCCTCGCAAAGGCCATTAGACCCCTCATGCGACATGCCCGGCCGTGTCACGCAGGCATACAGTCGCACGCCCCTGGAATCTGGGACGCGCGGTTCCACTGCCGCTCCCGTTCTTCGTGTAGTCTTCGGGGTCACCGGCTGCCGCGCGTCAACTTCGTTGGAGATTCTCACCGGCGCAGGTAGGCGAGCTTCTCGGGCAGGGCGATGTTGTTGCCGAAGTTGTCCTCGCCGTAGCCGTACTGGGCGAGCAGGCGGATGTCGGCGAGCACTCGCTTGTCCCCGGTGAACTGGGCGGTCATGTCCGTCTCGATATCGATCTTGCCCATCGCCAGGAGCCGGCCGGTCTCGCCGGTGACTCTCTCGATCAAGGTGCCTTCGCCCCGGCCGGAATGTTCGGGAATATCCAGCGGCTGCTCGTACATGATGAGCTTGCCTTTCTGGGCGAGGGCGAGGATCGTGCTGCGGACCAGGGCGGTCACGTCCTCGCAGGTGGAGCCGTCGGGGACGAGCTGGAGGCGGACGATCTCCTTGGCCAGCCAGCGGCGTTTCTGGGCGTTGATCATCTCGTTGGCGCGGAACAAATCGAGCGGCAGGCCGGCGTCGTAGACCTCGTCGCCGAGCATCATCTGGACCTTGCTGCCGTAGTGGGAAACGAGCTTGGCGATGAGGGTGGAGGGCCGGACGTGGAACCCGCGGTACTTGGGGATGGGGACCTCGATGCGCCCGACCTCCGCGTAGCGCTTCAGCATCTCCTGGCACAGGCTCACCGTGCAGCCGATGTACAGGTCGATGAACGTGATAGAGTAGTTCATCAGCACGGCCAGCAGGGCCTCGGCGGAGATCAGCCGGTGCGCGAACGGCGGGGCGATGCAGGGCTCCTTGTTCACGTGCCGCTCATAATAATGGGCAAATGCGGTCGCGATTCTCAGCAGGTGGAACACGACGCTGGCGTGGCCGCGCAGGACCGCCAGGTCCGGGTCCTTGCGCTCCACCTCCGTGCCGGAGACGTACGTGTCGTATTTCGACTGGAGGTTGTGGAAGCGAAATTCGAGGCTGCGCAAGCGTTCCTCGGTGAGCGATGCCGCCACGCAGAGAGCGTACTCCTCCTGTCTGGCTCGGCTGGCGGCGCGAACGTCCTCGCTTTCGGAGGCCAGGTTCAGGAAGGCCGTGGCCAGCAGTGCGACGGTCTCGGCGACACTCTCGCTGCGGCGGGCCCGGCAGTCGTGCGGCAGGTGGCCGGTGAGCTGAAGCTCCGCGTAGGCCTCCCCGATGTTGTCGCTCGACGGAATCTTCAGGTTCAGCCCCTGTGCCTTGTCCACCATTTCCCGGGCGGCGCTGAGAATGACGCTGTTGATGAACTTGAGGGTCGCATCCGTCGCCGTGGCGAAGTCCTTGGATACAGGCATCAGACGGTAGGTGGGCAGGCGGTGGCGAATGTGAAGCAGTTCGTAGCCGACATCGGCGAACAGCTTGAAGCCGGCCGTCAGGGATCGCAGGTTACACCACGTGCAGCACTTGTCTGCGTCGTACGTGTCCAGGAATTCCTCCAATTGCATCGCCTGAGACAGCAGCTCGCCCGCCAGCGGGCGGGTGAAGGTCTCGTCGAGTTGACTGCATTGGGAGAGGTAATTCACCAGTGCCAGCAGGGGCTGTGCCCGTCGCTCGACCAGGGCTCGAAAGTCGTCCTCGTTCACCCGACCTGTAACCATCGTTCTTGCACCGCCCTCATTGCCTCATTTGACGGAGTCCTGCGGCTTCGACAGCGGAATCGTCTCCACCGAGAAGCTCACAGGAATACTAACCTGAAATACGCTCTTGTCGAGGCCCGTGTTTGCTTTCGGTTCGAGCAGCTTGATCTCATACGTCTCGCCAACATCCTCCTCCGCGCCGACGGCGAACACCCTGGCGGGCAGCCCGACGGTCTTGTCGATCCAGAAATCGATTGCGCTATAGTCCTCTTTGTAGATGGAATCGGGCTTGACCTTCAAGTGGAGGTGGTTGAATCGCGACGATTCCGCCGGCTCGTCGGCCGCCAGGTCGATCTCGAACTGCTTGTGCAGATCCTCGACTTTCGAGAATCCGAACATGGGGACCTGGCGGCTGGCCAGGGCGAAGGCGTCCACCGGCTTGTTCGGTTCGGCGATCTGGCGCCGCTCGACGCTCTCGGTCTTGTAGCTGATCTGCTGAAGCCACACGCCGTCGAAGACAACCTGCTCCCGGTACTCCTGCTGGGGCTCGTCGTCCTGCTGCAAGGCGAGGAAGTCGACTCGCAGATAGGATCGGCCGTCAAACCTGGCGTAGTACAGGTTGCCACTGCGGCGTGTCTTCGATTCGAGCAGCGTCTGGGTGACGACGTAGTCCACCTTGCACTCGTAGGATTTCAGCTCCACTGCTTTCTTGTGCAATCCCTCCAGGACGGTTTCCAGCGGACTGCTGCCGGCGTCCTGCTTCTGGACATGGCACGCGGCGGCGTTGGGATCCACCGGAGAGTCTTGACTGTAGGATAGGTTGGCCGCAAATGAAAGGCCAATGATGGCTCCTGCGATGACGTTTCGATGCATTTCCTTGTCCTCTCAGGACTCAGTTCCTTCGATAGAATTCTTATCGTCAACGATTTGGAGGATCTCGCGTAGATTCTCGATGACAAAATCCGCGTGCGGAGCGAATTCCGGGGCTCGGGGGTGGTTGGCCAGCAGCACAGGGACGGCGCCCGCCGCACGGGCGCACAGCAGGTCGTGCAGATAATCCCCCACCAGCAGACTCTCCGCCGATTGCACCCCAAAGCATTGACACAGGTGTCGTACTCCGAACGCGTCCGGTTTCACCGGGCCGTCTTCGCGTCCCACGATTGCGTCGAACTGTACGTGGTGCCTCTCACCGATGGCGACGGCGTTGCATTTGCGGTTGCGAGTGAGGATGCCGATCTGGATGCCCCGGCGGCGCAACTCGTCCAGCGTTTCCCGGACGCCGACGTTCAGCTTCGAGGCGGCCAGGGCTTTGTCCTCATGTGAGTGAAGGATCGCTTCCGCCCGCTGTCGCTGCTCGGGCGACATCTTCTCCATGATCTCCAGAATGGGCCCACTCTCGCGCGCCACCCCAATCTCCTCGCGGATCGCGTCGAAGTCGAGATACGGCTCCGTGATTGTTCCGTCCAGGTCGAAGATCACTGCTCTTATCGGCATACGTACGTCAGTTCCCGTGCGGGGTTCTTATTTTGCCTTCTTTCTCATCAACTCGACGAAGTAGCGCCCGGCCTGGCTGAATATCTTGCCCTTGCGGACGAGAATGCCGGTGGGCCGGACGAAGTGCTCGTTCAAAAACGGCACGGTCTTCAACGTTCCTGCGGCGACCTCCTGAACGACCACGTTCTCCGGCAAGATGCTCACGCCGGCGTTGATCTCGACCGCACGCTTGATCGTTTCGGTGTTGTCGAACTCCATCACAGGTCGAACCACAGTATTGTAACGAGACAGCATGCCGTCAACCCATATGCGAGTCGGCACCTCTCGCTCGAAGGCGACGAACCGTTCGAATTGCAGCTTGTGGATGTCGATCTCCGATTCCTGGGCCAGCGGATGCTTGGGGCTACACACCAGGACCAGGGTCTCTTCCTCGAAGTCGAACACCTCCAGCCTCTTGTCCTTCTTGGGCACGGCGACCAACCCGATGTCAACGTCGCCGTTGAGGACCAATTCGTAGATCTTGTCCGCGCGGAAATACTCGATCTGAACATTGACCTGGGGATACGTGACCATGAATTTCTTGACGTAGTCAGTCAGGCTGTGCATCCCGATGCTGAAGATCGCCGCTACCTTGATGCGCTGCTCGGTGGTGCCCTGGACCGTGTTGATCTCGTTCTTGAGCTGCTCGTAGCGTTCCAGGATTTCCTTGGCGCCCTTGTAGAAGGCCTGTCCGGCCGGCGTCAACTCAATGGGCCTCTTCTTCCTCGTGATCAACTGGCACTTGTGTGTCAATTCCAGTTGTGCCAGTTGCTGCGAGATCGCCGATTGGCTCAGCATGTGTTTCTCCGCCGTCTTCGAGAAGCTGCGCGTATCCGCCAAGTCGCAGAAGATCTTCAGCGTTTCTACATGCATCATCACGGTTCCTAATAAGACTTATCACGATAAACGACTTTCCTTCTTAAGCATCCATAGGGATAATATTAGCACCGCTAATCGAAAAAGACAAGAGCAATCCAGAAGAAAGGAGCCCGAACATGAGTCTGCTGCAACCCAATGCCAATGAAGCGACCCAGACGTCGAATCGCTCGCGGAGCGTTTCGCCGGTCTCGGGAATCTGCACGCGTTGTATCGACGGCTGTCGAGGCAACTGCGAGACGTTCAAGGCCAGCTTCCGCGGCCGTGAGGTGATCTACCCCGGTCCCTTCGGCACGCTGACCGCCGGCGGAGATAAGGATTACCCGATCGATTACTCGCATTTGAACATCGCCGGCTATGCCCTCGGCGCCAAGGGGTTGGCAGACGGGCAGACCGGTCACCCGGACAACACACTGTTCCCGATGGTGGACACGGAGACGCAATACGGCGTCACGACGAAGGTGAAGATGCGACTGCCCATCTTCACTGGCGCATTGGGTTCGACGGACATCGCGCGCAAGAACTGGGAGCACTTCGCCACCGGCGCCGCCATCGCCGGCGTTACGATCGTCTGCGGCGAAAACGTCTGCGGCATCGATCCGGGACTGGAGCTCGACACCAAGGGCAAAGTGAAGAAGGCTCCGAACATGGCGCAGCGCGTGGAGCAGTATCGCCGCTACCACGAAGGCTACGGTGACATGATCGTCCAGATGAACGTCGAGGACACCCGTTTGGGCGTTGCAGAGTACGTGGTCGGTCAGCTCGGCGTGGAATGCATCGAGCTCAAGTGGGGCCAGGGCGCCAAGTGCATCGGCGGCGAGATCCAGGTCGATTCGCTCGAGCGCGCTCTGGAGTTGCAGAGGAGAGGCTACCTCGTCACGCCTGATCCGTCGAACGAGGCGAACCAGGCCGCCTTCCGCGACGGCGCCTTGAAGCACTTCGAGCGGCACTCCCGCTTGGGCTTCGTCGATCACGAAGGCTTCATGAAAGAGGTGGAGCGAATTCGCAAGATGGGCGTGAAGCGCGTCACCCTCAAGACCGGCGCCTATCCGATGCGCGAGCTGGCCATGGCCATCAAGTGGGCCTCCGAGGCCAAGCTCGACCTGCTGACGATCGACGG
>JAFGJR010000002.1 GCA_016928975.1 Sedimentisphaerales bacterium
CCTCGATCACGGCGATACCTTCGAGACCTGCAAGCAGTTCGTGGATGACGGGTTCACCTCGGTGATGATCGACGGCTCGGCTCTGCCATTCGAGGAAAACATCGCGATCACGAAGAAGGTCGTCGAGTACGCCCACCCCCGCAACGTCACTGTAGAAGCGGAACTGGGCCAGTTGGGCGGCATCGAGGAGCACGTGGTGGGCGTGGATGACGTCAGCAAGCACTTGGCCAACCCGGAGCAGGTCGTGGAGTTCGTGGAAAAGAGCGGCTGCGATTCTCTGGCCGTGGCGTGCGGGACCAGCCACGGCGCCTACAAATTCAAGACTGAGCCAAAACTGGCTTTCGACGTTATACAGAAGATTGGTGAAAAGCTGCCTGGCTATCCCCTGGTGATGCATGGCTCCAGCAGTGTGCTGAAGGAGTTCAAGGACCTCATCAACAAGTACGGCGGCAAGATGCCGGAGGCGATGGGAGTCCCCGAGGCCATGATTACCAAGGCGGCCCAGATGGCGATCTGCAAGGTGAACATCGATACGGATTTACGCATGGCTCTGACGGCCAAGATTCGGCAGGTCTTCGCGGAGAAGCCCGGGGAATTCGATCCTCGCAAATACCTGGGCCCCGGTCGCGACGCCATTCGAGAGATGGTGCGTCACAAGCTGCATGTGTTGGGTTGTGCCGGAAAGGCAGCCGAGTGCCTGTAGGAATCTTGCATGGCGCGGTTCGTTGGGACAGGGGAGGCCTCCCTGTAGTATGTGGGGTGCTGAGATGACTCTACGGCCTCAGGTTCCTTTTTCCGACAGTCAGGTTGCATGACAGAAAGGAGCGGTTCGTTCGTGTCCCAGAGAACAGGAGAGCCCATGCCTCCGAGCAAGCGTGGAATGATGGGAATCCGCAATGCCAGGGTTACCCTTTTGCTGTTAGCGTCTTGTGCCTCAATTCTGGTCCTCTCGTGCTGGTTCAGCGGCTACAACTACGCCAGCCATGCCGGGATGGCGGTCCAGGCGACCGGTTCTTCCATCCCGGCGGCAGGCCTTGGCGCCTCCGTCCAACCGCCGGCGAAGACGGATCCCGTGACGATGGCCTGCGATCTGATCGCGCGGGGGCAGTTCCAGGAGGCAGCCAAATACGTGACGCAGTTGGAGCCGACGGACGATGCTCGGGTCCAGGAAGTGAAAGGGATCGCCGAGCAGTACGACAAGATCAGCCAGGCCCGTGGAGCGGCGAAAGAAGCCGCCTTCCACGAGCAGTGCAAGAAGTTGGAGAAGCTCAAGTCGGTCGTCGATCTCGACAGGCCTCCGCAAGTGGCCAAGAGAGGCAACGAGATGGATCCGGTGGAGACGGCGCCGGCCCGCGAGCCCAATGAGCCGAACGACATCACCGACGTTCTGGCCGTCGTCGCGAAGGCGGAAGAGTTCGCCAACGAGGCGCAGAGGAAATCGCTTCTTGCGGATCCCTACGTGACCCAGGTCATACAAAAGGCCATGGACTACAGCACGCTGCTGGAGGGGCAGGGTCGCTGGCTCGACGCCTACATGAGCTACTTCTACTGGCTCCAGGCAATCGACCCGAACAACAAGACGTACACGACCCGGGCCGAGGATCTCGTGGACAAGGCCGGCATTGCCGCTTCGTTCCAGGATAGTCCCTGCGAAACGTGCGCGGAGCGCTACGAGGGCGTCGACAAGACCATGTTCGAACGGTCGATCGAAGCGCTGAACCTGCACTATGTCAACAACATGGACTACGTGCAGATGGCCACCAAAGCGATCAAGCGTTGCGAGCTGCTCGCCCAGGTGCTGACGGTCGTTTCCGCCGAAGGCACCGAGACGGGCAAGGGAATCTCCTTCCAGGCGCCGGAGCCGGAGAAGGTCACCGCCTGGACGGTGGCGTTGGCCGGCCTCCAGGACGAGATTCAAGCGACGGCCAAGAGTGCGAAGGAATCGTCACGTTCGTCGCAGCCCGCGGAGGACAACGCGCCCGTCCGGGCCTTCGGTAAGGACGAGTTCCTGAAGATCCTGGACAAGGTCCTGGCCTTGAATGAAGCCACGGTACAGTTGCCGATGCAGCCGTTGATCGCCCACTTCGTCGAAGCCTCGCTCGACGCGCTGGATCCGTACACGGTCATCGTATGGCCGCGGCAAGTGCAGGATTTCGAGAAGCTGATGACGAATGAGTTCACCGGCATCGGGATTGAGATCACCAAGCCCAAGGGGCTGCTGACGGTGGCGAGCCTGCTGCCGGACACCCCGGCGTACCGGGCGGGTCTGGATGCAGGGGACGTCATTGAGTGTGTGGACGGCATTGCCACCAAGGACATGAGCCTGATGTGCGCCGTCAAGAAGATCACGGGACCCAAGGGCACGACGGTGACCTTGAACGTCCGGCGCGGCAAGGACGTGCAGACGCTCACGATCACGCGGGATCGGATCATTGTACCGACCATCCGCGGCTGGCAACGGACCGCCTCCGGGTGCTGGCTCTACATGCTGGACGACAAGGAGAAGATCGGATACGTCCGGATCACCAGCTTCTCCGGCGAGACCGCTGGCGATTTGGAGACGACTCTCGATCAACTGGAGAGCGAGGGGTTGCGAGGCCTGATTCTGGACCTTCGCTTCAACACCGGCGGACTGCTGGATAGCGCGGTCAATGTCGTGGACAAGTTCATCAACGAGGGACTGATCGTACGGACGCAACCGAAGGCAAATATGATCCCCGCGTTCGAGCATGCCCATCGCCGGGGCACGCACCCGAATTATCCGCTGGTCATCCTGATCAACTCCAGCTCGGCCAGTGCCTCGGAGATCGTGGCGGGAGCCCTGGCTGACCGCAAGTACGAGCGGGCGGTCCTGGTCGGGACCCGCACGCACGGCAAGGGCAGTGTCCAGGGCATCACCCACTATCCCGGCGGCGGCGCGGAGCTCAAGTACACGATGGCCTACTACCATCTGCCGTCCGGCCAGCGGGTCAAGAGCCGCGAGGACACCGAGAAGGAAGGGACCAAGGATTGGGGCGTCGGACCCGACGTCCGGGTGGAGCTGACCAGCGAAGAGCTGAGGCAAATGGTGGATGTGCAGAGAGACAACGACGTCCTCGTGCAGGCGAATCGTGAGGAAGGCCGCACGACGGTCAACAAACGGGCCCTGGAAGACACGCTGAAGGCGGACCCGCAATTGGCGGTCGGACTCCTGGTGGTCAAGGCCAAACTGGTCAATATGAGGGCTGTTGCGGCCAATTGAGTCTGAGACGACGAGGTTGTGACTTGGTCAATCAAGACGAAGCAGATCGATTCGAGCAGCAACGCCAGGAGAAGCTGACCCGGATCAAGGAGATGGGCCTGGACCCGTACGGGGCTCGCTACGAGGATGTCGAGCCCGCCGAGTCGGTCAGGAGCCGGTTCCAGGATGGCGATGAGAGCCAGCGAGCGCGCTGCGCCGGACGAATCGTTCTGCTGCGAGACATCGGCAAGCTGATCTTCATCACTCTTCGCGACAAGAGCGGGACGATTCAGATCGGTCTGGCCAAGAACCTGATGGGCGAGCAGTGGCGTCTGGCCAAGCTGCTCGACCTCGGCGACCTGATCGGGGCCGAGGGCAAGCTGGGCCGGACGAAAACGGGCGAGATCACGATCTGGGTCGAAGAGAGCGGCTTGACCCTTCTGAGCAAGAGCCTGTGCCAGCCGCCGGAGAAGTTCCACGGCCTGGCGGATGTCGATCAGCGGTACCGCCAGCGGTACGTCGATCTGTGGGCGAACCC
>JAFGJR010000169.1 GCA_016928975.1 Sedimentisphaerales bacterium
GGATGGGCAAAGCTCATCCCTGACTCGTCTGGACCCAACTGCCTACGGCAACGACCCGGCCAACTGGCACGCCGCCACCCCATCGCCGGGATCGGCGGACTGACACGACGTACGTGCCGGGGCCGTCACACGTCATGCCGAGATCAGAAGCAGGCGTTGATGTCAGCGAAAAGCTTCTCGAATCGTGCCAGCGCATCATTGATCGCGGGCAGCTTGCGGAGCTTCTTGCTGCCGCTTCTCAGCAAGTACTCGGCCGGAATCATAGGATCGAAGCTGGCAGCGGTGGGCCGGCTTGCCGCGAACACTTCGGAAATCGCCTTGAGCACGGGCACACCGGTTCTTGGCTCGACCGTGCGGGTCAACCTTTGCCTGCGGGGCACCCTGTACGACAGGTCGATCAGGGCCATGTACGTGGTCGGTCCGATCATATCTTCGATGGTGCTTTCGAGCGGCTCCGCGTAGCGACCGAGCGTGAGCACATGGCAGGCCGTGAGCATTCGCGAAAGCTCGCGGTGGCGCGCGACATCCGGATCTTGCTGGGAAAGACTCAGCAGCACGGCGAACCCGGTGGTATCGTGGGCCAGCAGGCCCACCAGGGTGGCGAGGCGGACCAGATCGCCACAGGGGACAATCGTCCAGGCGGAATCCAACCCTCGCCTGCCTGCCTCGCTGAGCCGAGCCGAGAACCAGTTCACGTAGATCACGTCGGCTGGTTTTTCCACCAGGAGCAGTCTTCTGTTGCCGGCCAAGTCCTTCATGATGCGATAGCCCAGCGACGCCTGCAACGGCAGCAATGTGTCGTAGTCGGTGCTCAGAACCTCGTCACCTACCTTGGTGCCGATGCGGTCTGACCGGCCGGCTGCTGTGTCTTCGGCGATCTCCTCAACCGTGCGCACCCATTGCATCTTCTCAGGATCGATCATGAAGGGCGAGTGTGTGGCGTACGCTATCTGATAGCGGGGAGCGAGCCTCTCGGAGATGTATCGAAGCAGGTCCCACTGGGCCTTGGCGTGAAGGCCGAGGCCGGGATCGTCGAGTAGAATGAGCAGGTTGTCTCCGTAGCGCCGGCGCACATCGGAATACCATACGAGGAATGAGAAAAACCAGACGAAACCCGTGCTGCGCTCGTCGAAGTTGAGCGATAGATCGGTTCGCGTGTCGACAATACGGGTCTCGAAGACCAGCCCGCGATCGAACGGGGAAGGATCCTGAGGCCGGCCGGGATAGAGATGAAAGCTGATTCTTAGATCTCGCTCCTGGCTCCAGTATTTGGCGATCTCCTGCGTCACCGGCCGGGCCGCATCCTCCAGGTCCGCGATGAGCTCCTCCGATCTCTCTATGCGGCTGATCGCCTCGACCGAGGTCCCGCCCAACTGCAGCAAGGCGAGAAAGACTCGATCCGGACCGGTCAGCTCACCCTTCTGCCTCCTCTGTAGCAAGGCGTCGATTGAGACGCGTCCCTCCATGATGTGCCATTCGGAGAAGTAGAGCAGCTTGGGCAGCAGTTGCCCGACGTATTTCTCGTAGAAGGCGTCGCCCTCGCCTTCTGCCGGGACTGGGGCGCGGCCGGACGCTTCCTCCAATCCCTGAGTGGCACCCGATCCGACCTGCTCGGTCGGCCCGGCGATTTCCGTCAGGCCCTTTACGTCTTCTCGAAGGTGCTCCACATCTTCACTCGGTACCGATGCCGGCGGCGCGGGCAGATCTCCGCTCTTGGCAATCGCGCCGGCCCAACGGCGTGCGGGGTAGTAGCCTTTTCGAATGGCAATCGTCCTGGACTTGACCGCCCCTGGCCCCAGAACACCCTCCAGCTTCTGGACATCCTGGTCGTCAAGCTCCCACGTGGTCAGCACGGCGTCATCAGGCTTGGTCTCGGCACGCTTCTGGTACTCGCGCCGGCGCGCCCGGGGGTACTCCATGAGCACATCGAAGCCGGCCAATTCCTGAACATCCGGGTTTATCTTGTAGAGAGCTTCGAGAAGAGAGGTCTTGCCCGCCCCGTTCTTGCCCACCAAACACGTCATCGGGCATATTGTGAACTGTGTCGAATCCTCGATGCAGCGAAAGTTCTTTACCTGAAGATTCCGCAGTTTCATCTCTATTCATCCTCCAAGGACCTGAGATTTACCGTTACATCCGCGTGTCCGATGGCACTATGGTAGTGGGAATCCAACTTGCCGTCAAATACAGATGGTGCGCCGAATACTGGTGGCAACGCCGGGAAGATCGTCGGACAGAACATTGCATTTGAGGGCAGCGGTTGCGTATCGCACATGAAAATGTCTGCACGGGGGTGTGCGGCGTTGGCCTGCAGTATGCGGTAGCGCAAGGCGTGGGGAGCCGGCGCGCCTGCTCGATGCGCACGTACCCGGAGATCAACGGCGGAAGGTCATGCCGGCAGCCCCGAGAGTGCTGGGTGGCCAGATACGAGCATTCAGGGGAGGGTGATTAGTCTCACACAGAGATATCGTTCCATGCGGTTGCGTCGTTTGACCGGAATATCCTTAGACGGTGGCTATGGAGGGCTTACGCACCCGGAAGATCCGACCTGGTGCGCGGCTTGAGAGACTGAGAATGACAATCAAGCAAAGAACGGAGTAAGGAGAACGAAAAATGAGACGGCTCGGAATGTACAATCTGTTGATCGTGACCGCAATTGTCAGCGTTTGGCTCTGCTCGCCCGCACGGGCCGGGCAGTTGCTGGCTTGGGGCTCGGACCGCTACGGGCAGGTGAGCGATCTGCCGGCAGGCACCGACTACGCGGCTATTGCGGCCGGAGACGCACACGGCTTGGCGCTGACCTCTGACGGGGAGGTGGTGGCGTGGGGACAAAACGATGACGGTCAGTGCGACGTGCCGGCGGGTACGTACCGGGCAATCGGAACTGGGGCTCGGTTCAGTCTCGCGATCCGGACGGACGGTTCCCTCGCCGTCTGGGGCGACGACAGCGTGGGCCAGGTCTCGACCGCGCCCCGGGGCAGTGATTTCGTGGCCGTGGACGGCGGGCTGACCTTCGCCGTAGCGCTGAAAAGCGACGGATCCATCGTTGCCTGGGGCGACGACAGGTGGGGACAAGTCTCCGGCATCCCCGGAGGAGACGATTTCGCCGTGGTGGCCGCCGGAGATACCCATGCCGTGGCACTGCGGTCCGACGGCTCAGTCGCTTCGTGGGGCTACCCCACCGCCGTCAAAGGCATGCCGACGACGGGAACGTACAGGGCCGTCGATGCCGGCGGGAATCAATCTGTCGCTCTCTCCGGCGACGGCACGATCGCTTGGTGGGGCGAAGATCCCTACAATCTGGGTCTGGCGCACGTACCGACCGGTAAGGATCATGCAGGGGCAGCGGCTGGCTACCTGCACTGTCTGGCGCTGAAAATGGATGGTTCCGTAGTGGGCTGGGGGGCTGGAACGACGACATCGAGCCAACCGGACCTCGGGCAGGCAAACCCTCCGAAGCGAGATGACTTTGTCGCCATTGCCGGAGGGCTCTATTTCAGCCTGGGTCTGACACGCGACACCGAAGAGTTTGCCCTTTCGGACGATTTCAACGACGGCCGGCAGGGAACCATGTGGCTGTACGAAGGCGACGACCTGACCAACTGCCGCTTGGACGAGGTCAATCAACGGCTCGAATTGAGAACGAGCACAAAGGCTGAGGCGATCTCCGCCCACTACCTTTCGAACGGCTGGGGCATCGATCCCACGCGCGACTTCCGGCTACGGGTTGCTTTTCGGCAGAATCTGGTGCTTGGTGATACTGCCTGGCTCTCGGTGGTCTTGACCCCGAACACGAAGAACGTTGGCACAGAACACATCGGATTCGGCGTCGGGTCGAGCGAATTCTCTCCCTATTTCACGTATGAGGCAATAGGTGAAACGGTCAAGCAGAGCAGACTCGCAAGCCGCAGTGAGGAAACCGGTGTGTTGTACGTCTCGTACGATGCGACGCTCGACGAGCTCTATCTGAGCAGTACCGGCTACGGTGCCGAGAAGGCCTGGGCGACCGCTCGAGGCTTTCTCCAGGGCATGTGGGGCGGCCAGATTCTTGCTCTGATGCTGGAGGGCGGAGCGGACCGCCTGGAAGTCCGTTCGGGCCAGGCGTATTTTGACGACTTCGTCGTTGAGTCAGGCAACCTGGTTTTGACGGGATTTGGCGATGTGTATCGTTTCTGGTCGCCGATCCTGGACGAGCACTTCTACACGATCAGCGAGAAGGAAAAAGACGCTCTCATCCTGAACTACCCGGACGTTTGGACTTTCGAGGGGCCGGTCTTCAAGGCAGCCGGCACGGCACTGGCCACCGGCTTGGCTCCCGTTTACCGCTTCTGGTCCGACAAATACAGCACGCACTTCTACACCATCAGCGAGACCGAGAAGGACGAGTTTCTGACCGAGCTTGCGGACGTCTGGACGTTTGAGGGGGTGGCTTTCTTCGCCTATCCGGAAGGGCTGCAGCCCACGGACGCCAAGCCGGTCTATCGATTCTGGAGACAGGCGGACAACGCCCATTTCTACACCATCAGCGAGGCAGAGAAAGACATGGTGCTAAAGAAGTATCGTGATATCTACATCTTCGAGGGAGTGGTCTTCTATGTGTACGGTCTGTAGCCACTTGTCCCAGGAAGTGCCGAGGCCGGTTTAGACACCTCCACGGTGCTTCAACAGCCTGATATCAGTTCAGCCGCAATGTCCTGAGGACATCGCGGATATCATCTGCCTTGCATGCCGAGAACGACTCCGAGCTTGCAGTGCATCAGCGCATTGTCCGAATCCAATCGCAAGGCGCGACAGCAGAGGGAGATTGCCTCGTCCAGCGAAATCGGCTCCACCAGCGGCGTGTAGCGTTCGAAGATCAGGTGAATCTGGCGCGAAACCTCCGCGTACCGCTCCATGCGGACCGGCAGGACGATCGCGTGGGGACACAGCCGGATTGCCTGGGCCGTCGGCATGGCGCTGTGGATGCCGAACGTGCGGGCTTCGTATGAGGCGGCGCTGACAACGCCGCGCGCCTTCGCATCCCCCGTGACGATGACGGCTTTGCCACGCAACTCCCGGTGGTCACGCTGCTCTACGGACGCGTAGAACGCATCCATATCGACGTGGATGATTTCACGAGCTTTGGCCATGACCGTATACCGTTACGCGCACTCCGTCCATGATTCTACCAAAGCCGGTGTTGTATGGATAGACGCGTACTAACCGCCCGCAATGAAAAGGGCGGCGCAGCTTGAGGCTTGAGACTCGGTCATCAGGTCGAACTGATGGGCGGCGTTCTCCGTCGCGGCGGGAAGACTCTCGTCGACGCTCATCGCCGGATTCAGATTCCCTTGCGACCCCGTATCCGCGGCGAGGCTGCCGTTGATGGTCGTGACAATCAGGACAATGGTGATGACCGTGAAGAGCGACATTGACAACAGGGTGACCGCCGAGAGCACGAACTCCCGAAGGTGTCGGCTGAGCACGGGGTGAAGCACGACTGCCTTCAGGTGCCATGAGTGCAAATCGTATATCGACCCAGAGACCGCGTGTGGCATGTGGCGCATCGTTCCACCCTCCATCGCCTCTCCCCATCAGACAATGCGCTATTTTCAGCCGTGTGGAGCAAGATTTCCGTCGAGAGGGTGAGTTTTTCCTCGAACGGTCGTCCGTCGGTGTTATCGGGCCGGCTTTCGAAAGGATGCCATCCGGCCAAGCAGGCGTCTGTCAGTTCGAGGCGCCCGGCGACGGGGTCGCGGCGTGCCAGTTGGCGGAGTCATTGCCGTAGGCAGTTGGGTCCAGACGGGTCAGGGATGAGCCTTGCCCATCCGCCTCCGTCGGCCAGGGATCGATACCCGAGGCGAAATCGCCCGGATGGGAGCCGTCGCTATAGACCACCCGGTCCACCCGAATCCAGTGCCGCGTGCCGTCGGCGTCCGCTACGCCCGGCTTGCTGAGCTGAATCTTGTCGCCGCCGTTCGACAGCTTGCCATTGCCCCACGCAAGAACCTGTACGCCGGCCGGCACGCTGTACGCGGCGTCGAACGCCGCCAAATCTCTCGCCAGGACCAGACACTCGCCCGACGCTAAGGTCACGGGGGGATCGCTCGGGAACAACAGCTCGATCGCCGGGTCGTCCGGATCGTCCGTGAAGCGCCACGGCGCATCCTGGACCATGTCGTATAGA
>JAFGJR010000170.1 GCA_016928975.1 Sedimentisphaerales bacterium
AAACAAAGCCAATCGGAGGAAGTGTCAGGTAGCACCCCCGCCCACGGGGGTGATCCCAGCCGAGGGCGGCTGGGCTACATGGGATGTGACCCGGCGTGCGAAACAAAGCCAATGCCGGGAAGCCTCGGGATTGCGGAGTGCGGAGTGCGGATTGAAGAACGCCTGAGGGCGGGCGTGCGAAACAAAGCCAAACGGCCCGGGGGTCAGGAGTCAGGGGCCGGGGAGCCGGTTGTGCGAAACAAACCCAATTCGGAAAGAGTCTCAAGTTTGAAGTGTCCAGCGTCAAGCAGGGGAGGCCAGCCGTACAAACAAACCCAATTCCGGGCGGCCGAGGATACCCCGATGTTCAAGTATGGTATCGTTCCGGAGTTGCAAGGCGGGTCAGTCGTGTCGCAGGGCGACGACGGGGTCGACTCGGGCGGCGCGACGGGTGGGGAGGATGCCGGCGGCTAAGCTGATCAGGATGGAGAAGACAATCGCGCCGAGGCAGAGCCACCAGGGGAAGCAGAAGTAGCTCATATATGGAGCGCCCTGTCGGGTCATGATGACATTGACGATCGTATTGATCACCATGCTGACGATCCAGGCGAGGGTCAGGCCGAACAGGCCGCCCAGCAGGCCGATCGTGCCAGACTCGAACAGGAAGATCCGCTGTACGTCGCCGTCGGTGGCGCCGACCGCTTTCATGATGCCGATCTCGCGGTAGCGCTCCAGGATGGACATGACCATCGTGTTGACGATGCCGAGGGACGCCACGGTGACGCCGATCATGCCGATAGCGATCAGGAACATGTCCATGATCAGAAAACCGATCCGCATCTGGCCCAACTGATCCATCAGGGCCCACGTCCTGAAGCCGCGTGACTCCAGCTCCTTCTTGACCGGGGCAACGTCCTTCACGGACCGGACCTTGACGGTGACCGATGGGTAGTTGGCCGCCTCGCCGGTGGGCCGGAAGAAGTCCCAGATGCTCGTCATGGACAGCTTTCGCATTCGGCCGGCCGCTTCGGGGGCGATGTAGACGTCGCTCATACCGCCAAAAGGCATCCGCTCGGCCACGCCGACAATGGAGAAACGATAGCTCTCGCGTGCAATGGGAAGACTCTGCCCTCCCGGCAAGAGGACCATCCGAAGCAGGCTGGCCAGGCTGAAGTCGAGGGTCAGCGTAGCGATTTCGATCTGCCTGCCGAGGGCCGTCGGGGGGTCTCTGACATTCAGCCGCTGCAGAAGCGAGTCGCTGATGATCAACCCGTTGGGCTCATTTGCGTCGTAGCAACGTCCTGCGCGTAGTGCCATTGGCCCCGAGCGACAGATGCTCCCCGACAGCACTTGGATAAGGGTGAACTGCTCCCTGTCGCCGAGGCGGATCTGGGCCGGAAAACGCAACTCCGGAAATGCGGCTTCTACGCCGCTGATCTTCGTCACCTCCTCCATGAACCGGCTGTCCAGTTGTGGGGCGTTCGCGTCGGCAGGTCCACCGTCCTGAGGCGGCCATCCTCCGTCGTCCGGATCGTGGTGAGGCCCCGGTCGACGAGGACCGCCGCGCGCATACACGTTGACGTAGTTGAACAGGTCCAGCTTGTTGAACTGCTCCGTGACATTCCTCTGCACGCCCTGGCCGAAGGCGAACATCGAGACCAGCGCGCCGATCCCGATCACCACGCCGAATGTCGTGAGAAACGTGCGCAGCTTCTTCTTCCGGAGATTGCCGCCTGCCTGCTCGATGTAATCCGAAATCAGCATAGATCTTGTGAATCATATTCGCTCCCACGACCTCCGGCAAGTGGCCACGCTGCCCCGAGCAACCGTCATTTGGTGAAAGGCAACTGCATTTGGGCATGCCTACGGGAGATTGGCTTGAGGGTGCTTGTGTGCTTCCCGTGGCACTCCGCCATTCCTTGTATAACACGTTCTATCTCGTTGGCAATGGACGCCAGCAACACGACAGCGTCGCTCGTCCGGGGTTGTGGACACAACTCCGCGAGCAGTTGTCCCATGAAGACGACGCGGCAATCATTGCGAGAGATGGTCAGACCCATGGCACGCAGACGTTCGAGTTTCTCCCCTGCTCTTGTCTCTGCCGATGCAATTGCAGCCAATGGGGAACGGGCACGGGGGGGGCATTTCGCCGCCTTTCGGCACACGATGATGGCGTCCAATTGGATCGGCTCTTTGGCCTGTGCCTTTGGCGCGGCAACAGACATCTCTGCCTTGACTGGATGGCAGTTCACAACCGAGAGCCCTGCACGGACAATTGCCGAAAGCAGGGACGACCAACCATCCGGACGCGAGTGGTGGTATGTGAGGATCAATAGCCCGTCATCGCGTAGAACACGAGCACTTTCCTTGAGTACGGCGCTGAGCTTCTCCGAGAATCCACGAGCGTCAGCATCCTGAACCTCACTCGGATGTCGTGTAGTAGGTGAGCCATTCACAAGGCCACGCGGATACAGTTTCTGCCACGCGTAGAAGAAATCGGCAAGTTCGGAGTAATGGACATTGTCGAAGAACGGCGGGTCCGTAACCACGATGTCAACAAACCGATCTGGCAGCGAAATCGTGTCGGAACTGCCGCATGCGACGTAGATCGCATCAATCTGTGCATTCCCGTCGGAGGGGAACCCAACTGTCACGCGCCCCGTGAATTCACGGCTGATGCCGTAGACCCTCTCTCCTGTTGTCGCGTTGAGCTCGAAAGGACGACTCCGATACTCGATCGCCCTCCTGAGACGCGAGTTATAGAGGTTCAAGAATGACCCTGAACTCCGTGGTGTTCCCCAGACGTTGGCTTCGACAGGCATCCGTTCCGGTTTGAGGATATGGTGCGAGAACATGTGTCGGACCGCCCCCGTTCCCTCTCCTTTGTAGGAGGCGAAGAGGTTGTTGAATTCCAGCAGCCCCGAAAAGAGCGTCAGCAGGACATCTCGCGTCGACAGACTCTGAATCTCCGCGATAGCGCTCTGAAGCCAGCCCAGAGCCAGCAACTGGCGGTCATTGAAGAACTGACGCCATTGCCGGTAATTGTAGCCCATCGCCTGTCGGGTGTTATGTCCATCTTCCAAAGATGTTTCCGGCAAACGTATGGTTCCGGACTGTAACTCGCCACCGAGCGTGCGCGAACATCGCTCATATGCGCGCAGATCATCCTCTGTGGCAGGCAGATATACTTTGCGCCCGGACGGAGTCAAGACGAGTTTCGCATAGAGCCGATGATCGGGAGGATTGGCCGAGATCCGCACGGTCTTGGCGATGGAAAACTGACGGTGACACTCCCGGCAGGTTGCCTTCATCCCTGAGACCTCGCCTGCATCAACGGCAAATGTCAAACCGCAGCGCAGGCACTTGGACTTCTCGTCGCAGCCGGCGGCTTGAAATACGTCGCCGCAGCCAGGACAACAAACCTGAACCTCGGGCCTGCGCGAAGGATTGGCGTTGCGGGCAAAGATGCGAGTTGAGAACAGGTCCGTTCTTACTCCACAGTATGGGCAAGCCACGACCTTGACCCAAAAATAGTACAGAACGTCACAAACGACTCGGTTGGCATCCTCTGCTGTGTATAGCGACCGAATGCGCTGTCCCACACCGGCCTCCAGGGCACGAAATGCGGTCTGGACACGCTTCGCGTCGATCTCCCCCAAGGCAACCCGAACACTCTCGCACGCGACGGGATTGATGTCCTGTCCAAAGGCCACAAAGCCCAGTTTATGCGCTTCGCCGATCGTGGTACCGCTGCCCATGAATGGGTCCAGGAGGCACTTGCCTGTGAGACAGTGCCGTTTATAGAAACAGTCTCTCAGTCGGGCATCGTTCGAGAGCACGGCGCCGAGGATGATTCCACGAAACACTGAGCCAAGTCGGTTCGCCCACCATTTGTGCACGTGGTACACCGGTCGGTGCAACTCCTTACGCCAACTCTCCCGTTGCGCGATTTCGGAGAGGAATTCAAAGTCAAACTCATCGCATTCGATCAGGGTAGTCCCGATCCGGCATGGCTTAGTATTGCGCGTCGGCATCATCCACCTCCTCTGCCTGTGGTACGGCTGTCTTGGGCAGCAGGGCGACAGGCTCGTCGGGACTGCCCACGACACGCCACGCGCGAAAAGGGTGTGTGCGGCCCGCGGACGGATTCGGGATTTTCTGTGGGATTATCGTGTTGGCTCTCAGATCAAATGAATAACCCACGATGACATCGGGCGCTTCGACTCGGACAAGCGCACCGACGCACTTCATGCCCTTCCCCGGATCAACATCCGCGGGGAGGATAAGCGTCTCTGCATGGGCAACGCCGGATGCAAGACCAAACGGCGTCGGGGCAACATACATCTTGCGATCACGGATCATGATGTCGCCATAGGAACCAAACCCCTTCACGCTTCTGTTCTTGTGGACATAGTCGTGGTCGGCGTTCAGGAAATCACCGTGGCACATGACCAGGTCTAGAACCGGATATGCATTGCCGTCGGGCTCAGGAGGATAACGCCCAAATACATAATAAATCATCCGGCCATTGTGGAGGCCCGTCGGTACTTGGCTATTGCAGTCATAATTGATCTCACGACCTGGATAGGCAAGCCCCTTGACCTCGAAGCCCACCGTATGGGCGACCAATCGAAAATCGGGGTAGGAATTGCGCCCTCCCGTTTCGAAAGCCAACTTTGTCTTCTGTAGACGATCACGGACCCAGTTCTGAAAATGAAACTCCTTGTCGTGGCTGCTTTCCCGGCGGATCAGCTTCCGGGCGCGGATCGCACTGACACACTCGCAGAAAACCTTGACAGCCTGTGCGTCATTGGCTCCATCTGCCTTTTGCATGGTCACACTCATTCCCACATCATACTTCAAATCCACCAAACGGAGAACTGGAAACCATATGGTCCTTGCCCACTGCCCACTCTCCCGCAGTCAGTACACCTACGCGGTCATCTCGCCGGTGACGACCGCTCCGTCCTGGAGGCGAATCATCTCGTGGGCGAACTCGCGGAGCAGGTCCTGCTCGTGAGAGATCATCACAACGGTCAGGCCCTGGGTTCGGTTCAGATCGGCCAACGTCTCGACGATCTGGCGGGCGGTCCTGCTATCGAGGTTGCCCGTCGGTTCGTCGGCCAGGAGGATTTGCGGCCGGTTGACCAGAGCCCGGGCAATCGCCACGCGCTGCTGCTCGCCGCCCGACAGCTCCGTCGGCCGGTGGTCCTTGCGGGCTTCCAAGCCCACCGTGTGCAGCAGCTCTTCGGCCCGATGCTGTCGTTCCTTCTTCGCTACGCCGGCGAACAACAGCGGCAAAGCCACGTTCTCATTGGCGGTGTACGCGTTCACCAGGTTGAACGCCTGGAAGATCATCCCGACCGTATTGCGTCGGTACAGCGCCAACTCCTTCTTGTTCAGGTCCGAGATCAGCCTGCCGGCTACGCGAATCGTGCCCGAAGACGGGGTGTCCAGGCCGCCGAGCAGGTTCATCAGCGTGGACTTGCCCGAGCCGGATGGGCCGGTGATGCCGACGAGCTGCCCGCGAGTGACCGACAGCGTCACGCCGCGCAGGGCCGCCACCTCGACAGCACCGGTGGTGTATACCTTCGTCAGGTCTTTTGTCTCGATGAAACCGTCACTTCCCATGCTTGAGGAGGAACTCCTGCAATCCATTCAGGTCGTCCGAGTTGAGCAGATCGACGCCCGCCGAGAGCAACTCCCGCCACACCGCCTCCCTGGCCGCCGACCGCCAGTCCGGCGTCGCCCAGAACCGAACGAGCCTGCCTTTGGTGTGAGCTTCCTGCACAATCTCGTTCAGCTTCTGTCGCTCCTGGGGAGGCATCGATCCATCCCCGCGCCACGTGAAATGCCGGGTCCACTGATCACTGATGAACAGGACGAGGTCAGCAGGAGCGTCGGAGTCCGGGTCGGCCAAGCGCCCATCACAAGCTGCATATCGGACGCCCTGCGACCGCATCAGTCCCAGGGGCCGGTTCCCTGTCACGACCACGAGGACCGCTCGATCCTCTCGCCCTTGCAGGCCAAACGTCGTGAGCATGTCCCGGTACTCGGCGAGGGTCTCATGCAGTTTCCGGTAGGTCGGCTCCGCGGCGGACTTGAGATCCACAAACAGGAAGAACCGTGAGCCGGTGCGATATACACGGCCGTCATTGGCCCTGACACGTTGCCGCAACGGGTTCAGATACAACGATCGCAGCGTCCGATTGGGATCCATCTTGCCGGGATCGTGGGCGACGCAGAGCTGGCCGGCGGCGAGGAATACGTCCGCCTCGACGCTGGTGAAGCCATGCTCCAGGGCGGCCAGCAACGGCGGATCGTGCAGATAGTCATTGTGAGCGTGTGCGCGCAGTAGCGGAACCGCATCGCGCGGCTGTGATGGACCGGCCTGCATGAGCAAGAACAGTCCAGCGACACAGACAATCCTGACCATGTATGTACTCCCGTCGTCGCTCTCCGTGCCAGCGACTTTGGCCACACAATATCCGCTCTGACCGTCGGCTGCAAGGGACTATGCAGTGCACAACCATCCTGCATCGCCGGACCTTCGACTCCAAAGTGCATTTCTCATGCAATATGCACAGGTGGGTTGCACGTCTGTACCCGTGTCCATAGAATAGAGCCCTTCACGAGGAATGGGGATGGCAGGTTTGTAGGCTGTGGGTGCCTACAGTCTCTCGCCTGTAGTCTCCCGCCTCCGCCAGATGATTGGAGGTCCTTTGATGAAACGGACAGCACTGCTCAGTGCAGTCGTCACGGTTGTCGTCGCTTCCGTCGCGCTCTCTCCGCCATGCCATGCCGACTTCAAAGAAACAGCGATGGTCCCCATGCGGGATGGCGTCGAGCTCGCCACGGACGTATACGTTCCCGCAGGGGAGGGTCCGTGGCCGACCATTCTCGTCATGACGCCGTACAGCAGGAGATCCGTTGCGCCGTTCGCCCCCGAGACGGACAGGCGGGGCTACGCGCTCGTGTCGCAGGACTTCCGGGGCCGGTTCGATTCTGAGGGTGTCGATTACCCGGTCTTCTCACACAATGGCTGGGGCGAGCACCAGGACGGATACGATACCGTCGAGTGGATTGCCAAACAGAGCTGGTCCAACGGCAAGATCGGCGGGTTCGGCATCAGCGCTCCGGCGTGCGCACTGAACATGACGGCTCCGAGCCGACCGCCCCATCTGACCTGCTCCTACGTCTGCGTCGCATTCTCGAGCATGTACCCGCAAGCCGCTTACCTGGGCGGGGCCTTTCTCAAGAGCCTGATCGAAGACTGGCTCCGCCAGACCAATCTCAACGCGAAGAACCTCGAACTCATCCGCGCTCACCCCAACTACGACGATTACTGGAAGCAGATGGACCCGCAGCGCGTGGCTTCGCAGGTGAATGTGCCAACGATGTACGTGGGCGGCTGGTACGACATTTTTAGCGCGGGCAGCATCGACGGCTTCCTGACCGTCAACAAGCAAGGCGACGTGGGCGCGCGCGGCAAGTGCCGACTGGTGATGGAGGCCTACGGCCACGGCCGCAACGAGGACCTGGTCTTTCCCAACGCCGCACAGCCGCCGACCGCTGACGCGTGGAAGTGGTTTGACGTCTGGCTCAAGAACGACGGCAAGGGCCTCGAGGAAATCCCCATCGTCCAGTACTTCGTCATGGGCGACCCGTCCGATCCGAATACGCCCGGCAACAAATGGCGGACCGCTGACGATTGGCCGGTCCCCGCCGAGCCGGTCAAGGTCTTCTTCTACCCGGACAACAGACTCCGGCTGGCGGAGCCAAAGGAATTGTTCGGCTGCCTCTCCTACAAGTACGACCCGAAGGACCCTGTCTCTACCGTCGGGGGCGCCAACCTGACGATCAGCAAAGGTCCCATGGACCAGCGACCCGTCGAGGGACGAGCGGACGTGCTCCTGTTCACGTCCCCCGCTCTCGACCAGTACGTCGAGATCACCGGCCCGGTCAAGGTCAAGCTGTGGGCCTCCTCGACCGCGCCGGACACTGATTTCACCGCCAAGCTCTGCGATGTGTATCCCGACGGCCGAAGCATGATCGTCCTCGACGGAATCATTCGGGCCAGTCACCGCAACTCGATGGAGAAGGACGAGCTGACGGAGCCGGGCAAGATCTATGAGTTCGAGATCGACCTGTGGTCCACGAGCTGGGTCATCAGTCCCGGCCACCGCGTTCGCGTCGCCATCTCGTCCAGCAATTCGCCTCGCTTCGAGCCCAATCCGAACACCGGCAAGCCCTCCGGCTCGGACGATAAGACCGAGGTCGCCACGAACACAATCTACATGAACGCCGACCACCCTTCGCACATCCTTCTGCCGGTGGCCGCACATTGAGTGTGGGTGCGATGAGCCCGCCAGGC
The DNA here is from genome assembly GCA_016928975.1 of Sedimentisphaerales bacterium. Next base: position 8,354 of record JAFGJR010000170.1, read on the forward strand.
AAGTGCATGGTGCAGTTCAGCGCGTGGTGCGTTCTTCTCGCTCTGCCGCTGATTTCGGCGGCTGCCGTGGCAGGAACAGACAAGACCGGTGTGCCGCTCATTCACGTGACCGACCTGTACCGTCCGCACATCGACTCGGACGATCACTGGGACCTGGCCTGCGTGTACGCGCTGGCGCAGCGAGGAGACGTCGCTCTCCGGGCCATCGTGATTGACTACCCTGTCTCCTCCGACGGAAGGATTCAATGACGCGATGGGCCGGGCGTCTACGCGTTCGAGCCCGTGCAGATCACGCGTGCCGACGATGGCATACATCAGTGGCGCCAAGATCCCAATTCGAACAGCCGGTTCGTTCTTCACGTCCGCGACACGGAACGGCACCGACAGGCGATGACCGGCGCGATGGAATCACTACTGGCTGCCCGGTAGAGAAGCCTCTCGTTTGCCCGCCTCCGCAAGAAGAACGAAGCGAGGCCCTCATCGAACCTTGCCTCTCTTCCCGCTAATCGAAGGAGCCACGACGATGAGAGCCACGCTTCTGCTCGGTGAATCACTGGTCCGAGCTCCCTGAAGCCGGCCGTGCTAACCGGCCAGACAATCCGCTATCACATGTAGCCCTGGGCTACCATAGCATCGGCGACTTTGACGAAGCCCGCCGCGTTGGCGCCACGGACGTAGTCCACATAGCCGTTCTCTTTCTCCTTGCCATACTTGACGCAGTTCTGATGGATCGAGGTCATGATCGTGCCGAGTTGGTTGTCGACCTCGTCGCGAGAACGCCGCATGCAGCCACCGTTCTGGGTCATCTCCAGGCCGGACACCGCCACGCCACCGGCATTGGCCGCCTTGCCCGGGCCGTACAGGATTTTCGCTTCGTGGAATACATCCACGGCCTCCGGCCGGCTCGGCATGTTCGCCCCCTCGCTGACGCAGTAGCAACCGTTGGCCACCAACGTCCGGGCGTCCTCCTCGTCAATCTCATTCTGCGTCGCACTCGGAAACGCCAGGTCGCAGGGCACGGACCAGGGACGTTTGCCCGGCAGGTACTGGGCACCCTTGAAGTGGTCCGCGTACTCGCGGATGCGCCCGCGACGGACGTTCTTCAGTTCCATGACCCACGCCAGTTTCTCCGGGCTGATGCCGGCCATGTCGACGATCGTGCCGTCCGAGTCCGACAGCGTGACCGGCTTGGCGCCCAGGGCGTTGAGCTTCTCGATCGTGTATTGCGCTACATTTCCAGAACCTGAGACCGCGGCAGTCTTGCCTTGAAGACTCTCACCGCGCGTGGCCAACATTGCATTGGCGAAGTAGACGCAGCCGTAGCCGGTCGCCTCCGGGCGAAGGTTGGAGCCGCCCCAGCCGACGGCCTTGCCCGTCAACGCGCCGTTGAAGCGATGGGTCAGGCGACGATACTGGCCGAAGAGGAAGCCGATTTCGCGGCCGCCCACGCCTATGTCGCCGGCGGGAACGTCGATATCGGGACCAATGTGGCGGAACAACTCGGACATGAACGACTGGCAGAACCGCATGACTTCGGCGTCGCTGCGGCCCTTCGGATCGAAATCGGACCCGCCCTTGCCGCCGCCCATGGGCAGCGTCGTCAGGCTGTTCTTGAACACCTGCTCAAAGGCCAGGAACTTCAACAGGCCCAGGGTGACTGACGGATGAAACCGCAGGCCGCCCTTGTACGGACCCAACAGACTGCTCATGCGAACGCGATAGCCCCGGTTCACCTGGACCTGCCCGTTGTCATCCGTCCACACCACACGGAACAGGATTACGTTCTCGGGCACGACCATTCGTTCGAGCACCTTGGCCTCGCGATACGCGCGGTTGTTCAGGACGATCGGCATGACCGACTCTGCCACCTCGCCGACCGCCTGGTGGAACTCCACCTCGCCGGGCGACTGGGCGATGACCTTCTCCATGAACGCGGCCACCTGGCGCTCCACCGCCGAGTGCTCTTCGGTTCGGGATGCTGAAATTGTCATAGATTCTCCTCTGATTCGCGTCATATCATCTCACATCTGATGGACATCGTCCCGATGCCGCGAGCATCGTCGGACAGGGTCTCAGTGTTTCCCATCACAGATTCGCTGAATGGAGTCCAGGTAGTGCTTCAACAGCCAGAACTTCTCCAGGAACTCGGGCCACCCGCAAGCAGGGACGAATCCCCGCGAGGCTTCCGAAACGACCAGCCCGCCGCCGGTGGTCATCTGCTTGAGCTCGCTCCACATCTCCGCCCAGACTTTGTTGGCATCCTGCGCCACGGAGCCTGACACCTTCAGCAGATGCTCGAGCTGGAATTGCGGCGTGAAGGGCAGCACTGTGGTTCGCTCGTCAGGAATCGCCTCGCCGTACATTCGTCTCTGCCGTTCCACGCTCATGGCCATCTCCTACGTCACTACTGGAATCACTCGTGTCCGACCGCCTGCACTGCGACAACGCAGACCTGTGCACAACAACGGAAGCACCAGGTGCATTGTAGCAGCGCCGCGGCGCATCCAGTCCGCAACATGATACACATAGTCTCCACACCGGATGTGTGGGATCTATATCACACATAATGCATATGAATAGGGTATGACTGACACAGTCCAACAACACATGCCTGTCTGTCGCAGCGAACATAAGCGCATGATGGTAAAGCAGTTATGTATATTTTCCAGCCTCACAAGAAAGGGCTTGCCGTCTTGGCCGTCCGCCGGCATAATGAAGTTGTCTCTATGGATGCTTCGGGATGACTGTGTATTAGATGGGTAATCGTTATGGCCAAGGCTCCCACTCGCAATCAACTGTTGAAGCAGGTCGAGACGTTGCGCAAACGCATCGCAGCCCTGGAGGCCGGACAGGACGGCCAGCGCCCTCAGTCCGAGGTGGAGATTGCCCTCAGGGAGCGGATCAAGGAACTCGATTGTCTCTACACGATCTCGACATTCAGCGAAATGCACTTTCAGTACCCTGACCGGTTCCTCCAGAGCGTCGTGGACTGTCTGCCCAAGAGTTGGCTGTACCCGGAGTACGCCTGCGCGAGGATCAGCTACGGGGACAAGCAGTACATCACGCAGGACTTCGTGGAGGGCAAGTGGCGCATGGCCTCGGACATCGCGGCCGACGGCCGGCGCGTCGGCGTCGTGGAGGTCTTCTATCGCAAGGTTGTCCCGACCGCCGATACCGGCCCGTTCTTGAAGGAGGAGTACGCGCTGATCCGCGCCGTGGCGGAGCGAGTCGGCAGCGTCATGATGCACATGAAGGCCCTGTCGGACCTGCGGGCGGCGCATCGCGCCATCCAGAGGGAGCACCAGGCTCTCCAGGAGGCCAATATCGCCCTGCGGGCGGTCCTGTCCAGACTGGAAGAGGAGAAGCACGGGATCAAGGCCTCCATCGCCGCCAACATTCAGAAGGTGATCATGCCGATCGTGTTTGAGCTGGAGCTGGAAGTCACCGGGCGTCAGCGATCGTACGCCACCCTCTTGCGGCGGAGTCTCCAGGAGATCACGTCGCCGTTCCTCACACAGATCGCCCGGGACCACGTGCAATTGACGCCCGTCGAGATCGCCATCAGCACGATGATCCGCAACGGGCTCTCGACCAAGGAGATCGCCCAGTTGCGCTGCATCTCGCCGGCCACGGTCCGGCGGCACCGTGAGAACATCCGCCGCAAGATCGGGCTGCGCAACCGCAAAGCCAACCTTGCCACGTACCTCCAGGCATCGACCGCCGGCGAGTCCATGCCACCCGCCGACGTGGCTCGCCAGCCCGCCGAATCATCTCCCACGCTGGCGGACTGGGACGTCGGCGACGTACCGGGATCGAGGATGGGACTGCATCCGTAGAGCCGGACGCCACAGTGCGGCCCACGTCCGCCCACGAGCCATGAACAGCAGCGACCTGGCCCTCACCCGGCGCGCCGGTCGTAGGCTCGGTAGAGCAGCTCAAGCTCCACCTGCCTGGCGTCGTACTCCTGCTGCAGCTCGGCAAACCGTCCCGGATTCCTGTACAGCTCTGCGTCGCCGAATCGCTGCTTCATGCCCTCCAGCTCGTGCTCAAGCTGCAGAATCATCTCCTCAAGCTGATCGATGGAGTACTTGTTGAATCGCTTGAGCTCGTCCGGGGTTCTGTGCTGTGGGATGGCCGGCTGGCCGTTTGTCTTGCGTCCTTTCTCCTCCGCTTTGCGCTGCGCGTCCTGCGCCTGTCTCTGCGCTTCGACGCGCCCGCGAACGATCGCGGCATAGGCGGAATAGGCAGGCGAGTCATGGATGAACTCCGCCTTGCCGAGCCGGCGGCTGCCCAGCTCATCCGTGCCGATCACGAGCAGCTTGTCCACGATCCGGTCGAGGAAGTACCGGTCGTGACTGACTGCGATGATCGTTCCCGTGTAGTCGTCCAGCGCCTCTTCGAGCATCTCGCGGCTGGCGATATCGAGGTGGTTCGTCGGCTCATCCATGACCAGCACATCCGGCTCGGACAGGACGAGCTTGCACAGCATCAGGCGGCTGCGCTGCCCGCCGCTCAGCTCACCGCACAGCTTGAACACATCGTCGCCACTGAACAGGAACGCGCCAAGGCGGTGACGCACCTGCTCCGGCACGAGCTCGGGATTGGCGCTCCACGCCTCATCGAGAACGGTCTTGCTCGAATCAAGCACGTCGCCGTGCTGGTCGAGATACCCGATACGGAGACTTTGCCCCATGCGGATACTGCCGGCGGAGGGCTCGATCTTGCCGAGAGCAAGATTCAGAAGGGTCGTCTTGCCGGTGCCATTGGGGCCGGTGATGCCAAGCCGCTCGCCCCGCAGAACGTCGAACGTGAGGTCCTCGAACAGCGTCAGATCGCCGAACGATTTGCCCAGCTCCTCGCTGCGAATCACGATATCGCTGCCGCCGTCGGTCTCGGCGAAGGAGAAGTGAATCGTCTTCTGCTCGACCGGCTTTTCGAGGAAATCGGGATTCTCCTTGAGCAGTCGCTTCAATCGTGTCTTGCGGCCGCGTGCGGTGCGCCGCATCCCCTCCTGATCCTTGTTGCGAGCGATGAAATCGAGGGTCCGCTCGATCATCTCCGTACGGCGCGTGTGCTCGCGCTGCTGCTGCAGCCGGACGATGTCGCGGGTCTGGACGTAGTTGCTGTAGTTGCCGCTCCAGACACGGGCCCGGCGGTTCTCCACCTCGACGATCTTGCAAGCGATGCGGTCGAGCAGATACCGATCATGGCTGATGATCACCGCGGCGCCGTGGTAGTTGGTCAGGAACCGCTCCAGCCATTCGGTCGCCTGAAGGTCGAGGTGGTTGGTCGGCTCGTCGAGCAACAACAGGTCGGTTTCGAGCATCAGCACCTGGGCCAGTCCCAGCCGGGACAACTGCCCGCCGCTCAACGCGCTTGTCCTGGCGTCGTGCAGCTCGGGCTCAAACCCCAGCGCCGCCAGAGTCATCCGAATGCGAGTCTCATACTCGTACCCGCCGGCGATCTCGAATTCGTGGCTCAGTCGGTCATATTGCTTCATCTTCGCGTGCAGCTCGGCGCCGGTGAGGCTCTCCATCTCGTGCGAGACGTTATGAATCGCCTGTTGCAGGCGGAGCAAATGCTCCACGCCGGCGTGCATCTCCTCCAGAACCGTCCGCTCGCCGCTGAATGTCGCTTCCTGCGGCAGGTAGCCGATGCGAAGCCCCCTCTGCTTGATGACACGGCCGATATCCGGCGTGATCCGGCCCGTGATCAGGTTCAGGATCGTGGTCTTGCCCGACCCGTTGGCGCCGACCATGCCGACCTTCTCGCCCGCGTGAAGCTGAAGGTCCAACTGGTCCAGCACGACTTTCGAGCCGAACGATTTGTGAATTCCCTGTAGTGTTACAATGGCCATATCGATCCTGATGGCGCGCACAACATACCCTGCAAGAACTTCACGATCCGCCGCCTGCAGGGTCCAACGCTCATCGTATCGGTCCCAGCCACCCAATTCAAGCGCCGCCCGAGGCACGCCGCGCCACATGAGAACTCCCTTGCAATCCTCGTCCCGGCGCGGTTTACTTCAATAATCTGCCTCATACGAGCGTCTTACGGCACGTACGATCAAGGATCGGCAGCAAATATGCAGGATTTGCCCTGCGCCACTATCGGCAGTCCAAGACAGACGGCTGATCTACCTGCCGATCGGCAGGAACGCAGGACGGCAGACACACCATAGACGTCGCATTGGAGAGCTCAACATGGTGAGAAGACGGAATCTGACACGACGAGAACTCCTCAAGAGTTCGGCAGCCGCCGCCGGGTCCCTGGTATTGTCGGGGGCGGCCGGGCCTCTGGTCTTTGCCCAGGGCAGTGACACGATCCGCGTGGGCGTCGTCGGCTGCGGCGGGCGAGGGTCCGGAGCGGCCCACGATTGTATGAGTTCCTCGCAGGGCGTGAAGATCGTAGCCCTGGCGGATGTCTTCGGAGACCGGATGAAGGGCCTGAAGGACGAATTCAAGGTCCCCGACGACCGCTGCTTCGTCGGCCTCGACGCCTACAAGCAGTTGATGGCTCTGGACGACGTGAATCTGGTGATCCTCGCGACGCCTCCGGGCTTTCGGCCGATCCAGTTTGCCGAGGCGATCCGGCAAGGCAAGAACGTATTCATGGAAAAGCCCGTCGCCGTCTGCCCGGCGGGCGTCAAGATGGTGATCGAAGCCTCCGAGCAGGCGGAGCAGAAGAACCTGGGCGTCGTCGCCGGCACGCAGCGCCGCCACCAGCCGGAGTACGTCGAGACCATGAAGCGAATCCACGACGGCGCCATCGGCGACATCGTCTCCGCGCAGTGCTACTGGAACATGGGCGGGCTCTGGGTGAGCGAGCGTCAGCCGGGCCAGAGCGATGTCGAGTGGCAGATTCGCAACTGGCTGTACTTCACGTGGCTGTCCGGCGACCACATCTGCGAGCAGCACGTGCACAACATCGACGTGATCAACTGGGCCTTCAAGGACGTCCTGCCCGAGACGATCCACGGCCTGGGCGGCCGGCAGTTCCGCACGGACCCGAAATATGGCCACATCAACGATCATTTCGGCGTCGAGTTCATCTACCCCAACGACGTGCGCACGATCAGCATGTGCCGCCAGATCGAAGGGACCGCGGGCAACGTCAGCGAGCGAGTGGCAGGAACCAAAGGCGTCACCAACTGTGCCGGCGTGATCGAGGGCGAGAACTCGTGGCGCTACATAGGCCCCCGCGGCAACGCCTACGTCCTGGAGCACACGGACCTGATCAAGAGCATCCGCGAGGGCACGCCCCTCAACGAGGGCAAACGAATCGCCGAGAGCACGCTGTGCGCGATCATGGGCCGCGAGTCGGCCTACTCTCGCCAGCAGGTGAGACGGTCGTGGATGATGAGCCGCTGCACGTTGAACCTGCTGCCTCCCGAAGACCTCAAGCTCAGCGACAGCAAGCCCGTACCTGCTTTTGCGATTCCAGGCCAGCATCAACTGGCGGGATGGGTGCCGGAGGAAGGACGCAGGAGACGCGGTTGATCCCCCGGCAGATTTCGCAAATGCAGTTGAAGATCACCGAACGAAGGAGATTTCACATATGTCATCGCAAATGAAGAACGGGATATCCGGAACCAGCGCAGGGGTGGCCGGCGTGGCGGCGGCCGTGCTGGGACAAAGGGCGCACGCTCAAGGGTCCGACAAGATCAAGGTGGGAATGCTCGGCTGTGGCGGACGCGGCAACGGCGCCATCCAGGACTGCCTCACGGCCGACGAAGGCGTCGAGATCATCGCCCTGGCCGACCTTTTCGAGGATCAGGTCAAAAGGACTCGCGACCGCTTCGCCAGAAATGAGAAGTTCAAGGACCATGTCAAGGTCGATGACGATCACATGTGCTGGGGCTTCGACTGCCATGAGCAGATCGCCGCATGCGATGCCGACCTGCTGCTGATGGCCACGGCGCCGGGATTTCGCGGCCGGCAGTTGATGGCCGCCGTCAAGGCCGGCAAGCACGTCTTCACGGAGAAGCCCGTGGCCACGGACGTGGCCGGCTGCAAGGAGGTCATGGAGGCCTCCCGCATGGCGAAAGAGAAGGGCCTGGCCATCGTGGCCGGCACGCAGCGACGCCACGAGTTCAGCCGGGTCGAGCTGATGAAACGTATCCACGACGGCGCCATCGGCGAGCTGGTCGGCGGCCAGTGCTACTGGTACGGCGAGGGCATCTGGTTCCGGGGCCTGCCCCAGGGAGCGAACCTGAGCGAGATGGAATGGCAGTGCCACAACTGGTACCACTTCACCTGGCTGTCCGGCGATCAAATCTGCGAGCAGCATATCCACAATATCGACGTGATGAACTGGTGCTTCGACGGCCCGCCGGCCAGATTCACGGCTGTCGGCGGCCGGGCGTGGCGAAGCTACAACGAAGACCAGATCAGGACCGCCAAAGAGGTCTGCAAGAGATTCAACAACGGCGGTGAGCAGGGCTGGGAGAAATACAACGGCGACATCTGGGACCATATCTACGCCGAGTTCGAGTATCCCAACGGAGCCCGGTGCCTGAGCTTCAGCGGGCACAGTCCCGGCACCGGGCGCAACGGCGAAAAGATCGTCGGCACCAAGGGCACCAGCGATTGCAACTATAACATCCGGGGAGAAAACGCCTGGACCTATGAAGGCAAGAACATCAACGGGCAGGTGCAGGAGCACGCGGACCTGATCGCGAGCATTCGCAGCGGCCGCCCGCTCAATGAGGGCCAGCGGGTCGCCGAGAGCACGTTGACCGCCATCGGCGCACGGATCGCCGCCTACACCGGCCGCGTCATCACCTGGGACTGGCTGATAAACACCAGCAAGCAGGAACTCGTACCGAGGGAGGTCAAGCCCGGCGCCGGTCTGTTCCACTCCATCGCCACCGGCCGCGATGAACCGGTATAGTGCCGGCCCATTCGAACTGTCCTACAAAAGGGGCCGGGGATCGGAGGCAACACCGACTGATCCTCGGCCCCTGGTTTTCGGGGCCCGGACAAATGAAGATCACGCTGTGCATGCTTTCGCTCGTGCTCTCGTCGGCCGTTGGCGCATGTAGCCTTCCGGACTGTCTCCGCGCCAGCTTCGGACCGCCGCCGCGGTTTGCAGGGAATTTCGGGCAATACAAATCGCCGCTGGAGTTCAACGATGGCACGCCCGTGAAGACGGCGGCGGATTGGCGAAAACGCCGGCAGGAGATCATCGCCGCATGGCGCGGCCTGACCGGCTTCTGGCCCCCGCTGATCGAGAAACCGCAAGTCCAGTACGTGGCAACAACGCACCGCGAGAACTTCACTCAGCACAAGGTCACAATCGAAATCGCGCCCGGCCAGCAGACGGTGGGCGGGTATCTGCTCGTCCCGGACGGCGAGGGCCCGCTTCCCGCCGTGCTCGTCGTCTACTATGATCCGGAGACCGGCGCCGGCCTGGGCAAGGAGCTGCGAGACTTCGGCTGCCAGTTGGCGAAGCGAGGCTTTGTCGCTCTGTCCATTGGGACGCCCGAATTCGCGAGCCTCAAGCCGCCCTACAGGCCGCTGTGCGAATCCGCTGAAGGCCAGCCGCAGCTCCAGCCGCTCTCCGCCCTCGCTTATGTCGCCGCCAACTGCCATACGGCGCTGGCCAACCTGCCCAGCGTCGATCCGGGGAGAATCGGCGTCGTGGGTCATTCCTATGGTGGCAAATGGGCGATGTTTGCCTCCTGCCTCTATGAGAAGTTCGCCTGCGCCGTCTGGTCGGACCCAGGGATTGTATTCGATGAGACACGTCCCAACGTCAACTACTGGGAACCCTGGTACCTGGGTTGGGAGCCGAGCAGGCAGCGAAAGCCGGGTGTTCCAAGTGACACGAACCCTCGTACCGGCCCCTACAAGACGATGATCGAAGCCGGGCGCGACCTCCACGAGTTGCACGCCCTGATGGCTCCCCGCCCGTTCCTCGTCTCAGGCGGCGCCGAGGACCCACCCCACCGGTGGCAAGCCCTCAGCCACACCATCGCCGTGAATCGGCTCCTGGGCTACGCTGACCGCGTCGCCATGACCACCCGCGACACGCACGACCCGACCCGCCAGTCCAACGAGCAGATCTACGCTTTCTTCGAGCACTTCCTGAAGTCGGACTGACACCTCTCACGGCGCGTGACAGCTCTTGATGATGTAGCCGCCCGACTTCTCTTCAGGCTCCAGCTCGAGGATGCCGCGAGCTTGGGCCTCCTCGAGCAACTGGCTGAACGACCGGACGCCGTAGTAGGATTCGCTGAAGCCGGGCTTGCGACGTTTCAGGGTCTGCTTGATCATCGAGCCCCAGATCTTCTCGCCCTCCCCGCGTTCCTCCACCAACGCCTCGTACGTCTCGACGATCCAGTCGAAGGCCTCCTGTTTCTTGTCCTTGACCGGCTTGGCGGCTTTGGCGCTCGGGCCTCGGGCGGGCTTATGACTCGCTTCCTTGCCGGCATCCTTCCTGCGAGCCGGCTGACGGCGAACCAGGTCGTCATAGTAGATGAATTCATCGCAGTTGGCAATCAGCAGGTCCGATGTCGAGTTCTTGACTCCCACGCCGATGACGATCTTGTTGTTCTCCCGCAGCTTGCTGACCAGTGGCGAGAAATCCGAGTCGCCGCTCAGGAGCACGAACGTGTCCAGGTGCTCCTTCGTGTAACACAGGTCGAGCGCGTCGACCACCATGCGAATGTCGGCGGAGTTCTTGCCGGACATCCGCACGTGCGGGACCTCGATCATCTCAAAGGACGCCTCGTGCATCGCCGGCTTGAATTCCTTGTAGCGGTCCCAGTCACAGTACGCCTTCTTGACGACGATGCTCCCCTTGAGCAAAAGCCGCTCGATCACTTTGTCGATGTCGAACTGGGCGTAGTTGGCCGCCTCCACACCCAATGCAATATTCTCAAAATCGCAGAACAGGGCCATGTTCTTCGTCTCAGCCTGAATCGCCATGGTACAATCCTTTATCAAGCGGCTTTCAATACGAAGTCCACATGCACCGCATCGAACGGGAACTCAATGCGGCCGTTGTCGGTCTTATGCAATATACCCGTGTTCAAGAGCACGTGTACATCGGTGTGGACCGCCTTAACGTCCCGTCTCAAACGTCGTGCCACTTCACGAATCGTCATGGGCCCAGCGCCGGTCATGAGCTTGAGCAACTCCCAGCGTTTGCCCGTGAGCACCTTGAAGAGCAGTGCAGGAGACTCGAAGCTGATGATAGTCTCTTGCCGTTCCCCCTTGACCGCCCGGAGAAACCGGCGGCTGATCTTCTCACGCGACGATACTGCCAAAGTAACCGTACGCATTTTAGCGACTCCAATTATCCACGTCATTCCAAAAACCCTTGAGTAGCGCCTGGGCCGTGGTGAAAACATATGGGATTTCGTCGTCGCCCACGTGCTTGTGATCGCCCCTGCCATGTTCGTTGTCATAGCGCAGAATACAACGCCCCTTTACCACGAAGGCAAGCCGATACTTGAAGTCGTGCGAGCTGCCCGCAACCGGCGACCGCACGCGCCACACGACCATTTCCACGAATGCGTCTTCCGAGACGACGTGGCGCTCGTTGAGCATCAGTTCAGCCTTCATGCCGACAATGCTACCAACAGCGAGGGGCGTTGTCAAACATTACAACAGTCAATCTCGGTCGTAGCGGGATGCTGACGGTGGCTCGTTGAGCTTGGCTTCAATATCGGTGAGAACCTCTGCCGCCGAACGCCCCACAGCTTTGCCTTCCTTCACCACTCGAACACGCCTGCGAATTTCAGCTGCCTGCTCAAGACTCAACTCGCAGGCGGCGGGGTCTTCCATCCTCATATCAACTCTCGCCCATCTAAAAGGGTTGCGGAGTTCGATTTTCATCCACGCATCTGTCCATCTATCTCCGTGAACACCTCACCGCCAGGTGATGCATCGGTCTGCCCCTTCTCACTCGTCTCGCAGCTAAGGCGCGGCATGACGGAAAAGAACGCGTCGGCGCGATGGACGACATCAACCAGGCGCGACGCACGGAATACTTCTTCACGCAGGTGCTCGCACCCGTCTGTGACACAATCGATGGCAGTTCCTTCCCAGTTCCTGCGGCACGGCCAACTCTTTTCGCAACGGGCAAACGGAGCCGAGGTACGGAGTTTACCAAGTCGGCTCTCGATATCGGCGGTGAAGCCGACCTTAAACCTGGTTGGATCGTGCTGCGGTTCGAGTTGTACGAGGTAGAACACACCACGTTCATCGCTCGCGTAGTATGGGGCCTGTTCATCTGGCCGCTCACGGGAGCCCCGTCGTTGGCGCGACCTTGCTTGAAGCTCATTTCTGATTCTGGCTGTGTCAGCAGCAGCAATGGTTACAACTTCCTGGCCGCCTCGTGTCGGCTCCCGGCGCTTTGTCGTGCAAATGTGAAGTGCCTTGATCAGCTTGAAGAGACGCTGCTTGCGAACGCCAAGCTCATCCGCCAAGTCCAAGACTGCAATGCGCTCCTGATCCATGGTCTTCTCTCAGACATGCCGATAGCCAACCTGCCTATCGCCACCGATGGAAATGATAGCAGTTCACCCGGGACAGAGCAAGGGGATCAACAGGAAAACGTGTCCTCTATGCAACTCACGCGAACCCCGCGTTGGGGACTTCGCGGATGGCGGCGTCGACGTTGAAATAGTCCTCGGGGGCGAAGCCGAAGGCGGAGGCGATGAGGCTACTGGGGAAGGTCTCGCACTTGTTGCGGTAGTCGCGGACGTTGCCGTTGAAGAACCGACGCGCCGCCTGGATGCGGTCCTCCGTGTTGACCAGCTCGTGCTGGAGTTGCAGGAAATTCTGATCGGCCTTGAGCTGCGGATAGTTCTCCACGACGACAAACAGCTTCTGTAGCGCGGCCACCAACTGGTTCTCATCCACCGCCTGCTCGCTGGGCCGGCCCTGGCTGGCAACGCACTGTGTGCGCAACTGCGTGACACGGTTGAGGACCTCCCTCTCGTGGGCGGCGTACCCTTTCACCGTGGCAACCAGGTTGGGGATCAGGTCGTAGCGACGCTTCAGCTCGGTGTCGATGTTGCCCCATGCGTCGCGGATGTGGTTTCGCAGCGCCACGAGCGCGTTGTACGTCAGGACGACATAGAGCAGCGGCAGCAGAACAAGGACGGCAATCACGATCAGCGTTGCATACATGGTCAACTCCGGGAGAACAAGTAGTCCGGCAGGAAGGACCGCACCTGGATCAGGCGATTCAGATTCGACTCGATCTGCTCGGGCGACAGCCGGCTGCCGAACGAAATGGCCAGCGCGGGGCCCTCGACCTCGATCGTCAGGTCGTCGTTGGCCAGCAGATATTCCATCATCTGCACGTTGCACACATCGTACGCGAACTTCTTGTCCTTCGAGCGCACGCAGAACTTGCGGGAGAACTCGTGCGACTCGAAGTCAATGTCGTCGTAGCCGAGGGCCTGAGCGACCTTCGAGAAGAACCCCTCCCTGCCGATCACCAGCTCGGGGAACGACGCCGGCATCAGCAGCAGGAAGAACGAAAAGTAGTGATGGTGCGTCTGGCGACGGCCTTTCGAGTCGGTGGAATGCGTCTCGTAGTGATAGTCGAACGCCATCACGTCGTGACTCTTGTACGTGCCTGACAGGACGTTGAACGCATAGCGATTCTCGCCCGCCCGGAGCTTGTCGAGGAACTGATACTGTCTGGCCAGCTCTCGATTCTTGTTCGGATCGAAGCGCAGACCCAGCCTGGCCGCCAGCGCCAGCATCGCCTCCCGCCGCTTCTTGGCCGCAAGGTGTCCGAAGATCGCCGCAACGACGATCAGAGCCACCACACCGACAATGATCAACGCCTGCACGATATCCGTGCCTCCCGAGCCAACGGCCACGTCCAATTTCTGATCACGCGGCCATTGTGTGAGAGATGCGAGATTCTTTCAAGTCCTAACACCCGCGTGCAACCTCTTCACGGCGTGAGTAAAGTCACACGGTCACAATTCGATCGTGATCACGCCGGCGGACAGGGCCGGGAGAGTGCAGTGGATCGTGCCGGCGTCCATCTGCACCTGGCCCGGCGCGGCGCGGACGGCGTCGGGTTTGGCCAGGGTGTTGCGGGCTTGCAGCGATCCGGGAGCTACGATTTGCACCGTGGCTGCGGCGGGTTGGACGCTCCCGGGCAGAGCGAGGGACACCTCAGCGGCCGTAGGGCGAGGATTGACGCATTTGACATACAGGGTCTGCCCGTCTTCGGATTTCGTCGCCACCACGTTCAGCCTGTCGCTGCCACCGGTGATCTCGATGCGATTCGGGGCATAGTGGTTGCGCCACAGTTGCATCACGACATAGTTCGGAGCGGGAAACCAGGAATTCTGATCGAAGTTGATGAACGCGTTGTCCCAGGCGGTGGCGGAGACGTGACGCAGGAACAGGGCAGGGCCGCCGATCTCGAAGACGTCGCCGCACCGCTCAAAGCCGTTGAGCACCCCGCCGGCATAGAGCCCGGTGCGCCAGTCGGTGCTCTGGGCGTTCCATTCGGAGCAATAGATCCTGAGCTTCGGGTTGGCCGACTGGATGATGATCTCGCCGGTCTGGCGGATGAACCGCTCGTACGCGCCCGGCCCGTCGGCGAACCGCCGCGGGTCCTCGTAGTGGTGGATGCTCAGATAGTCGATTCCCCGGCCGCAGCCGTCAACGATCCTGCGGTTCCAGTCCAGATTGAATCCGCCGCTGCCGCAGGCAGCCAGCTTGATGGACGAATCGGCCGCTCGCATCGCGGGAGCGAAGCGATTGACCGCGGCGATGTAGTTGTCTGCCCCCATGCCCCACGTCTCATTGTCGATCTCCCAGTATTTGACGTTATACGGCTCGGGATGGCCGTTCGCGGCACGGACCTTGCCCCACTTCGAATCGGCGGGGCCATTGCAGTACTCGATCCAGTCGAGCACGTCCTGCAGGAAATCGTGCGTGCCGGCATCGACATTCCACTCGGTGGTTCCGGTGTTGACGACGAGCAAGGGCTCCGCCCCGACGAGCCGGCACAGGGCAATGAACTCATCCGTGCCAAGGCTGTTGATGTCGAGGTCATCCCACAACTCACGCCGCGTGACGCGACGCTCATGTTGCGGGCCGATGCCGTCCTTCCAGCGATAGGGTGAGGCGAAGCAGCCGCCGGGCCAACGGATGACCGGCGGCCGGATATCGGCCACCGCTTTTAGCAGGTCGGGCCGAAAGCCGCCTTTCGCCCTCCACGACCGGGGCATCATGCTCACCTGGTCGATGGCCACATCCGCTTCGCCTGTCGCGGCCACTTGAAGAACGGCGTTCGTATCGGAAACCTGCGCGCGCAGCTCGAACTTCAACTCGCGCCAGTCGCCGCCCGGCGCACCGAGCTTCTGCTCTGCGACTACCTGCTTGCCACTGAGCAATCGCACGACAAGCCCATCCGCCGAGCCTCGTGCCCAGAGCGAGCCCTCGTATGCCTCCCCTGACCGGATGCTGAGCCTATCCTGTCCCAAACCGGTTTCGCCGTTGTCGGCGACGATTCGGACGCAGGCATTGCTGTTGAACGCATCGTCCGATTCGATACTTGCCTTGCCCGGGCCGAACTTGCTCCAGTGTCGCGCTTCGAATACCTGCTCCTTCGCCGGGGGCAGGCCCTCAAAGAGAATCTTGCCATCCAAGGCGACAACCTTGATATTGCGGTACTTTGCCTGGGTGGACCATGTGCCTACGCCGACTCGTCCTGACAGATGCGGCGAGCGCGCATCGGTGTAGTCGAGGACCTGCTTGTCATCGATCCACACCTGAGAACGGTTGCCTTCGCAGCGCACGCGGATGCGGTACCACTTGCCCGTGTCGATCCTCTCACGGACCTGCGGCCCGACCGGATTGCGTTGTCTGCCAAAGGCCTTTTCCAACTGATGGTACTGATTGCCCCAGCCGCCGATGTTGTACCAATAGAACTGGTTCGGCCCCGCGATGCGGAAGAGGATGAGGAACCCTTCCGCGCCGCCGGTCTTCTGGGCTTCCAACGTATACTCGTAGTCGGTCCAGGAGGCATCGCCAAACAGCAGTCGCTGGTCTGTCCCCATGCCGGCCTGAACGATCTCGTCGCCCTCGATGCGCCACAGGCCCACGGAGTTCTCCTCGAAACTGCGATTCCACACCGATTCACCCCACAAACCGCCGTTGGCGGAGTGGTAGATGTGCTCGAAGAAGTGCCCGTACACCTTCTCGTTGATGCGATTCAGCACGCGATCCGGATTCAGTGTGTACGACGCTTTCAACATGCCCTGATCCTGACCCGCGGCAAGCGACGCCCACAACACCGCAAGCAGCGTACCTCCGCACAAGGCCCCCGAACTCTTTGCCACACCGTATTTGCTCATCTGCATGCGTCCAACCTTTCCATCCCGACGAACCTGAACATACCTTGCCACTACACCTACCGAACGGCGATACAGAGCCTACCGGCGCCGGCAGGCGGGGACAATGCTATTTTGCGTTTCGTACCCGCCGGATTGCGAAGGGCAGTGAGGAGACCTCCCACCCAACTGTCTTTCCAACCCATCTGCACGTCAGGCAGGACTCTGAACATGGCCACGAAGACCAGCGTGCACACGATCAGGAGCAGTCCGCGTCTGTGAGGATGATCTGGCGATCGGGTGGCACAGTGCCCGAAGACCCGCACAGAAACAGAATCCCAGAATCCCCAGGAGACAAGAAATGCCGTGCAGCGACATGCCTGCCCAAGTACAATGCGTGCAGACAATCGTGTCGAAATGACCTTGCACGTGGAGGCAAGATGGAACCCAACTGGCTCAAGTGGGCGAAGCAACTCGCTGCGCTGGCGCAGGACGGGCTGGCGTACTGTGACAACGAGTACGAGATCGACCGCTACAAGCAAATCCGACAGATTGCGGCGGAAATGATGTCCGCCGGGTCCGGGGTGGAGACCGGCCCATTGCTCGAGCTGTTCTCGCGGGAGCAGGGCTACGCCACCCCCAAGGTGGACGTGCGAGGGGCCGTCTTTCACAACGACCGGATCCTGCTGGTCCGGGAGAAGATCGACGGCGGGTGGACCCTGCCCGGCGGCTGGGCCGACCCGTGCCAGTCCCCTTCCGAGGCGGTGGCCCGCGAGGTCTTCGAGGAGGCCGGCTTCGAGGTCCGCGTCACCAAGCTGGTGGCCGTGTACGACCGCAGCAAACACCCGCACCTGCCGCCCATGCCCTTCCACCTCTACAAGCTCTTCTTCCTCTGCGAGATCATCGGCGGCGCCGCCACGCAAAGCTACGAGACCACCGGCGTCGATTTCTTCGCAGAGGACGGCATCCCCCCCGACCTGTCCATCTCACGCACCCTGCCCTTTCAGATCGCACGCATGTTCGAGCACCACCGCGACCCGGCCCTGCCCACGGACTTTGATTGAGACTATTGACAAACCTGACTTGCATGGCTCTCTTGGTTCGATTTGACGTCAGAGCTTGTCCTCACGAAGGTAGGGGAATGGTGTACCGGCTGGGTAGTTGCGAATGATTCAGGCTATCTTCACCGCTGTTCTCTGGGCTATGTCCGCCGTCAGCGCGGGACGCAGCACGCGTCTGCTCGGGGCAGGCACGGCCAATCTGGCCCGCCTGGTGTTGGCCACCGGCCTGCTGGCCCTGTGGGCGCACCTCTTCGGCCAGGGGCTCTCCGGCATCGGCCTGCCCTGGTTGTTCCTCAGTGGGCTGGTCGGCTTCGGCCTGGGCGACCTCGCGCTCTATGGAGCCTATTACCACCTCGGTCCCCGATTGGGTGTGCTCCTGTGCCTGTGCCTGGCCGCTCCGCTGGGGGCACTCATGGAGTGGGTCTGGCTGGGCACCGGGTTAACAGTCTATCAGATCTTCTGGAGCACTACGATCCTCGTGGGCGTCTTCGCAGCCCTGGCGCCGGACCGCCGCACCGGCGCGGGAGTACACGGATGGACCACCGGAATCGTGCTGGGCGCCATCGCCGCTCTGGGCCAGGCCGGTGGAGCCGTCCTCACGCGTAAGGCCTTCGACGTGGCGCGAAACGCAGGTCAACACATCGACGGGGGCACCGCCGCCTATCAGCGCATCCTGGGCGGCCTATTGCTCACAGCCGTGGTTCTGTTCATCCATCAACGACGCAGACAGCGAGACCTGCCGGGTGCCGATGCGGCTGTGCAACATGCATGGCGACGTGCCTGGCCCTGGGTCATCGCCAACGCCCTGTGCGGCCCGGCTATCGGTGTCGCCCTCTACCAGTGGGCGTTAGCGGTCGCTCCCACCGGCATCGTCCTGGCCATCGTAGCCACCACGCCCTTGGCCGTGATCCCCTTCACCATGCTCCTCGACGGCGAACGACCAACCGCACGGTCCTTAGTAGGCGGAGCCGTCGCCGTCCTCGGCGCCGCCGCCCTCGCCTACAAATAGCCCGACCCTAACCCCCGGCTCCCAGCACATGTCCGCGCGCAACCCAGAAGTGCCATTTCATCCCTTCTTCCGGCGGGCCAAGCAGACCGCAAGTTCTACAGGTGCCACCTCGCCGTGTACGCTTTGCAGATGCGGTCGAGCATCGTGCGATAGTCGACATCAATGTCGATGCCGAGAGTGTTGTCGCGTGCGACACGCGGCGGGCACACGTTGTCGATGAAGACAGGCACAAGAAGAACGTAATCGTAGGCCACGAGGTCAGTCCTTCCGGGCGGGCGGGTCGGCATCTCACGGAACTTCTGCACGGTACGTGCGGGGTCCTGTGAACGGTTACGGCTCACAGCGTGTGGGAATTCCTTCCACAATGTGTCGTCACCGGTAGAAAGACGCGGCACGATTCGTCCGATGAAGTCCTCCGGCGGTATGAAGGGCTTCACGCGATCAGGCACGTTGAGAACGTTCTCGGCGAGGCCAACGAGCACGGTCGCGACCACGATGGCATCGGGCTTCTTTTGATGGAGCACCCCGACCACATCACTCAAGTCGTCGTAACGATTCGTGCGGTTTCGGTGCGCGGTGACGACGGACTTGTTTTCAACACAAAGACGGAGGCGGCCGAGGTCTGGCACACCGGCTTCTTCGCCGGGCTCGGCCACGACGAGATCCAACTTCCGCGCCCGCCCACCAGGCGATGGGAAATCGAGCCACTCGCAGATGTGGCCACCCGCGAAATCCCGGCGGAAAGGTTCGCACATCGCGAGCAAGTCACGCAGTATCCCCCGGCTCACTGTGCCGGAGTGATCATCGAGCCGATGGTTGTGAAACCCCCGCGTTCTGATCTCGTCGACAACCTCATCGAACGGGGTACGCATCCGAGCCTCATTCCACGAAGGACAGTTGTGGCTGCAGTATCGGGGAACGAGCCGATAGGGTCTGACACCCCCCAGCCGCCGCGAGAGCCACGTCATCGGGCAGCGGCAGCCGTTGGAGGGCACGACTCTGCAAACGAAGGAATCCCTTGGCCGCGCGTTGGCAGTTGTGGGTAAGCCATTCACGCGCGGCGGAAGATCGCAAGTATTCGGCGATTACGTTGATTGCGGCAGGCTCCCGCGGCACGATGTAGTAAACGGAATGCCGCGGCACGATCTGACCATACCAATCGACCCAGAACTCGGGTCTCTCGCCAATGTCCTTGCACAGGATCTTTGGACGCAAGATGTCCCGGAGCGCCGGCGTCTCGTGAAATGCATACCACGGTTTGCGCTTGACACATGTCCGTGCAAGCAGCCGACGACGAACATCTCCCTGCATTAGGTAGCGCCCAAGAGCCCCCAGACGCTCCAACGGCAACAGTTGGCCATCCTGGTCATAGGGCATCAGCATTAGGAAACGCTGCGGGAGATCACGCATCGCAGGCGTAAGCTCGCGACCGGCGATCGTAGGGTGCCCGAACCGCCGAAGTGCTTGGTTGAGGCCAGCCACCGGGCGCACGAACACGCCGTCCGCACCTGTCGCGACACCGCAACTAACCCGCAAGCACACATCGCCGAGTGTTACGGCTGCTCGTTGCGACGCACCGCCCTCAAGCAGGGGCAACCACGGGTCGCCGCCAGGTGGCAGGTCCACCCTCATCCTGCTGCCGTCACGACGCACGATTTGCGTTCTGTCTGGCGGCGTGCTGTCTACCACTGTGATTGTCGGATACGTGACGAGTTCACCAAACGTATCCTCACGTACGAAGCGGATTTCTTCAATATGGTAACGCGCAAGTAAATCACGCAACGGCTCGGCGGTGGCAACGTACAAGTACTTCTCCGGCGTGATGAAGACAAGGCGGCCGCCTGGACCAAGACTTCGCAAAGCTTGCTCGAAGAAGAGCAGGTACAGATCGAACCGCCCTCGCGCCGTGACGTAGCGCGCGCGATATTGTGCCTTCTCGTTTTCCGACAGCGCCGTGATCGCGACGTATGGAGGGTTGCCAACGATAAAGTCGTACGTTGCATGGCCATCCAGAAGAAAGTCAGCGTAGTCCACGCGCACAGCACGCAGCCGCTCGTACTTTGCGTGCAGCTCTGGCAGGTGGCGTGGATCGGACTCGATGCCGGTGATGCGCGGAAGCGCGAGGCGTCTGTGCTCGCACCAGCGGATGACACCATCAATAAACTCGCCCCTTCCAGAGCCTGGGTCAAGCACAGTGTCGTCAGGCTTGGGCGACCGGTCCCTGAACAGCAACTGGACCATCGTGTCGACGGTGTCACGCGGTGTAGGTACGAAGCCTTTCATCGTGCTCCTATCCTATCCCCAGATGCCGCTGGTGCATCCCTGAAATCGTGTCTCTTCGGCACTTTGACCATTCGGTTCCCTTTCGCTGTCAGGGAAGATGATAGCATGACGGATCGAGGCAAGTCAACGTTCTCGCTGGGATAATCTGGGTTCTCCGGGGGGAAAGCCGTACTCCTTCACGAGGAAGGCAAACGAAGGTGTGGCGATGCGTAGCGCAAGCCGGGTGCAGCGCAGTGTTGGGCGGGCAACAAGGTCGCTCACTACCGTACCCCAACGATACATCTGATTGAGGGCCTGTGGGTTCCTTATCTGTGTTGTTCAAGCCATCCCAGAATGGCGCGAACGCTGCCGGTGGCCAGGGCAATGCTCGTATCTGCGGCGCCATAATACAGGCGGATCGTGTCGCCGTCAGCCGCAATGGTGTAGCCGCACGGAAAGACGACGTGGTCGACGTCCCCTCGCCGCTCGTAAGGTTCTTCCGGGCCCAAAATCCACTCGTCGCTGCGTTTGAGGCAAATCTCTGGTGCGTGCAAATCGAACAGAGCCAGGCCGAGCCGGTAGATGCAACCGGCTGCGTTTTGTCGCACTCCGTGGTAGATCACGAGCCAGCCTTTCGCCGTCTCGATGGGCGGGGGCGACAGGCCGATCTTATTCGCGTCCCACCACGCGCCCTTTCGGGCTTCCAGCATCAACTTGTGGTTACCCCATTGACGCAAATCGGAGGAGTAGGATACCCACATGTGTGCGCCGGGCGAACTGACCGGGCGGTGGATCAAAGCCCAATTCCCGTCAATCCGATGAGGCAGGAGAACCGCGTCCTTGTCTTCCGGCTGCATGATCAAACCATAGCGCTCAAAGTGGTGGAAATCTTCCGTGAGTGCCAGGGATACACCCGGGCCGTCGCGCGTGTAGGCGGTGTACACGACGGCGTATTTGTTCAGCTCGCTGACGAAGGTGATACGTGGATCCTCAATGCCCCACAATTCTTCCGGAAAGTGTTCCGGATCAGCCATCAGAGTAGGCTGGGCATCGATCTTCCAGCCGTCCATGCCATTGGCGGAGCGGGCAGCACATAGGTGGGAATGCCCGCGCCGGTCTTCCACACGGCACAAGAGCAGCGTAACGCCATCGGGCAACAATACCGCGCCAGGATTGAACACGCTATTGACCGGGTACGGCCATTGGGCGGCGGTCAGGATGGGATTGCCTTCATGACGTCGAAGAAGTTCAAGGTGCTGACTATTCATCGGGTTCGGGCCTCCAGTGTCACAAGAATATTCTCAGCCAGCCGCAGTTCCAGCAGGGCTTGGAGAAAGGCCAGCGTCGATTCTGCGCCCTGGTTCTCGTTCAGGCGGTCGGGATGCAAACCGTCGCGGCAGCCTCCCGTAGTCGGATCGTAGACGGGGAGGTTCAAGTCGTTGCGCCCGAGGAACCATTCAAAGGCGCGGCGGGCTTCCTTACGCCAGCGTTTATCGACCATGATCCGGTAGGCTTCGAGACAGGCGGAGACCATCGCCTGCGCCTCCACCGGCTGTTGATCGAACCGGGCCCGCTTACCACCTTGCGGATAAAAGCCATTGGATCCGACAGGAACAAAATGCCCCGCGTTTGCGCGCTGCAAGTCGGCCAGCCAACAGAGCGACTCCAGTCCGGCTTCGGTCATGGCGTCATTCGGCATAGATTGGCCGCACATGAGCAACGCATGTGGCAGCGCGGCGTTGCAATACGTTATCTTGTCTTCATACCAGCGCCATTCATCCGAGCGGTGGCTTTGATACAACGCGAGCAGCCGCCCGGACAACTCCTCCCGCACCTGGCCGGCCCTGCGGTCACCGGCAAAGCGTTGCAGGTATTCGTGGATGCCGATCAGTGCAAAAGCCCAGGCGCGCGGGCTGGTGGTGTCGAGAATAGCGGGCAAGACCTGTTCGAACACGCGGCCGGCCATGCTTTGCAGGACCGGAGTGTTCGAGCGGCCCAATACAGTGCCCAACGCCCACAACGTTCGGCCGTGGCTGTCATCGGAACCGCTGACCTCCAGCCATTGACGCTGGTAATCCATGAAGTTACGGAACCGTCCGGTTTCGGTATTGAAGGCATACCAGATGAAAGCGAGATACCGGGAGGCCAGATCCAGGGCCTCCTCACTACCTATGGCCTCCAGGAGAGCGCTCACCATCAGTGCGCGGGCGTTGTCATCGATGGTGTAGCCTTCGCGATAGTTGGGGATAGTGAAGATGGCATGCTGCATGATGCCGGTTTCGTCCGTCATATGATGCAAGTGGTCCAGCTTGAGAGGCGGCAATTCGCCCGGGCGTTTGTCCAGGGGTTTCACTGCAAAGTCCGCGTGAACAAAATGACGGCGCTCCGAGCGCGCGCGCTCAAAAGTCGCCATATAACGGCTCGCTACCTGCGGCCAGATCATCTCTCGCCCAAACACGTAGGCCCGCTTGCGCATGGCGTGGCGCTGGGACTCGTTGTCGAGAAGGTTGATCACCTGATCGGCCAGCGCTTCCGGATCCCGGAACGGCACCAGCGCTCCCCGTCCTTCGGCCAGCATCTCTTCCGCATACCAATACGGAGTCGAAATCACCGCCTTGCCCGCCCCTAGCGTGTAGGCGAGCGTGCCAGAGGTGATTTGCGCCTCATTGAGATAAGGCGTAATGTAAATATCCGCCGCGCTGATGAATTCAACGAGCTCTTCCAGACTGACAAAGCGGTTGTAGAAGATCACCTGACCTTCCACGCCTTTCTCCTGAGCCAGCCATTGCAGGGACAGCCGGTATGTTTCGCCTTCATTCCGCACGACGTGGGGGTGGGTCGCGCCGAGGACGATGTACACCACGTTCGGGTGCCGGGCCAAAATGGCGGGCAGCGCGGCGATCACATTTTCGATACCTTTGCTCGCCGAAAGCAAACCAAAGCTGAGCAGAACGATTTTGCCCTCGACTCCAAACAGGTCTTTGTGAAAACTCGGGTCTACAAAGGGCACATCAGGGATGCCGTGCGGGATCAGATCAATCTTCTCCGGCAGCACGTCATAGACCTCATGCAGGAATTCCACGCCGCGTTTGCTCATGACAACCAACCGATCAGACAGGGCCGCGACTTCTTCCAACACCCGCTTCTGATCGGGGTCGGGGTCGCGCAAAATGGTGTGCAGCGTGGTGACGACGGGCATCCGCAATTCGCGCAAGAGCACCAGGATGTGGCTGCCCGCGCGTCCGCCGAAAATGCCATACTCATGCTGCAGGGATACGAG
>JAFGJR010000171.1 GCA_016928975.1 Sedimentisphaerales bacterium
GCATGAGACGACTTCGTATTTCCGGGCTGGTGGGATTTGCCAAGCGAGTCAGAGAGGAGGTGGCCGGGCCGGTGTCGCCCGGGCGGCTGGCGGAACTGCGTGGGGAGGTCGAGGACACCATCAGGGCCATCGAACAGATCGTCAGGGACAAGGGCGCCCGGCTGGAGAACCTGCCATTGCCTTCGAGGAAGGCCTACCAGTTCGTCAAGGGTCTGGACCTGGATTCCCTCGTTGTCTCGGAGGAATCTGCGCCGGCAGGCAGATTTCCGCCGGACAGCGTGTCGTTCCACGGCCTACGAGGCCACTTCGACGGCCTTCTCGACCAACTGGCTCGGTCGGACGGCCCCTCCCGGTTGGAGAAGGTCTACGAAACGATCCGGTCCGACAGTGAGAGCATTGAGAACGAGGTCACGACACAGAACCTTCGGCCAGAGCAGCTCAAGAGGCAGGCGAGGCAGGTGCGAGGCTGGCTGGCGTACTTCGCGCAGCGGGAGAATTTCGAGGCGTACTGTGCCGCGATTCGAAGAGCAGAACCCGTCTTTCGTGGGGCGTCTACCTGGCCGGCGGGGAGTGCCGTCGCGGTCCTGGTCCACTTTCGCCCCATGCGTGGGATGTACCATATCCGCGGCTACTCCGACGCAATCCTGGTGCACCTACCCACACCGATGATCTGTTTCGATGAAGCACTGCTGCGGTGCGTGGCGGAGATCGCCTTCAAACGGACACAGGACCGAGAACTCGTGCATGACGCCGCAGGCAGCGAGCCATATCGACGGATCGCCTCAGCTCTCGAATTGCTCGGCGGTGTCGTCACGCAGACCCGGGGTGTCCACCATGACCTGGCCGCCTCCTTCGATCGCGTCAATGCCGCCTATTTCAACGGGAGCCTGAGCCGGCCTCATCTGGTATGGAGCCGGACTTTCGCGACACGCAAGTTCGGCCATTATGACCACGCGAATGACAGTATTATGATCAACGCCGCGCTGGACAGGAAGACCGTCCCACAATTCGCGGTGGATTTCATCATGTATCACGAACTCCTGCATAGACAACTGGGCATCGCCTGGAAAGGCAACCGGATAGCCGCCCACACCGAGGAGTTCATGGGAAACGAGCGTGCATTCAAAGAGTATGATCAGGCAAGGGCCGTCCTGAGGAAGCTCGCTGCGGAAAGGTAGAGGGATTTCCTGTTTACGATCTACGATTCATGAATGTGGCTCACGCCGAGGCGAGAGTCTGAATCGTGAATCGTAAGGCCGGACGTGGAGCAGAGACTGTGACAAGAGCCGAGGAATTGCGAGAGAAGTTGTTGAGGTGTCTGGGCGGGCCCTGGCCGCAAGCGTGCGACCTGCGGCCGGTGATTCGCCAGACGATCCGCAAGGACGGCTATCGAATCGAGTCGGTGAGCTACGAGGTGGAGCCAAGGGATCGCGTGCCGGCCATGCTGCTGATGCCCGACGGGATCGACGCGAGTCACCCTGCACCCGCCGTGGCGGTCTGGCACCAGCACAACAGCGAGTGGCATCTCGGCAAGAGCGAGCCGGCAGGACTGGCCGGCAACCCGATGCATCACGCCGGCGTCGCGTTGGTCAAGGAGGGGTATGCAGTCCTGTGCCCGGATGCCCTTTGTTTCGAGGAGCGTCAGGACAAGCACCTGCGCAATGGCGATTTCGAGCGATTCGAGTTTCTCCGCTACGCGGTGGCGGGCAAATGCATGGCCTGGAAGAACATCCTCGACATGCGCCGGGCGGTGGACTACCTGTGCTCACGGCCGGAAGTGAAGGCTGATCGCATCGGCTGCTACGGGCATTCGATGGGTTCGACCCACATGTGGCTGATTGGACCCTGGGAGCCGCGACTGATCTGCCTGGTGGGCAATTGCTGTCTGCCCACGTACGCAGCCATTCACCGCACGCACGTCCTGCACTGCTTCCCGAACTTCATTCCCGGCTGGTCCCGGCACGGCGACACGCCGGACATCGCCGGCCTGATCGCCCCCGGCGCACTGCATCTGAACTTCGGCGAACGGGACGACGGCAGCCCCATTCAGGAAGTCCGCGAGGGGATCAAGACCATCGCTCGGGCCTACGAACTGGCCGGAGCCGCCGACCGCTTCAGTTGCTACATCGAGCCCGGCGCGGGTCACGTCCTCTCGCAGGAGATGTGGCGACGCGCCCGCGATTGGTTCCACAAGCACCTCTGATACGCAGGTGCGTCACTTGATCGGCTTGTTCTCCATGGAGTCCATGTGCTTCTGGAAGATATCAGAGGTCTGCTGGTCCTTGTCCAGGTTGCTCCGCGATCGCTCGGCCTCGGAAATGGGCGTCAGCGACGTTGGCTCCTTGGCGACGAACGGGGTCAGAAAGATCAGCAGTTCTTTCTTCTCCTTGATCTTCTCTGTCCTCTTGAACAGATTCCCCAAGAGGGGGATGTCGCCCAACAGGGGCACCTTCTGGACGTTGTTCGTCACCGAATCTTCAATGAGACCTCCGATGACGATGGTCTGGCCGTCAAGTACTGCTACCCTCGTGTTGGCCGAACGCGTGGAGAACGACGTCGCACTAAGAGTCTCGGATATCTTCACGTTACTCTGCAAGTTCTTCGTTATCTTTGGACTAACCGTCATGTTCACCAAGCCTTCCGGATTGATAGACGGGGTCACTTCCAGGACAATTCCAATGTCGTCACGGTAGGTAACCGTCGTTTGAGTCTGTCCAGCAACTGTGGTCGTGCCGCTGGGAATCGGGATTTCTTCCGCCACGGTAATCGTGGCCGTCTGGTTGTTTCTCGTGAGCACGTACGGCCGCGACAGGACATTCAGCTTGTTGGTCGTTTGAAGGGCGCGCAACGTAAGGTCCAGGTCCCCCTCAAGGGTCCGTATCGACAGGCCCGTTGCCCGGACCGCCCCTGCCTCCGTCAACAGGGTATCGGGCTTTCCAAAAATCTGCGTGGTGTCCGTGCTGCCGCCGGAGCTGCGGAGGTTCAGCATGGAGAACTCGGTGCCCAGGTCCAGGCTGTTGCTGTGCGTTACCTCGGCGAACAAGACCTTGATGAGGACCTGGCCGACGGGCTTGTCCAATTCCTCGATGATCGGCTTGATCTTGTCATAGTTCTTCGAGGAGGTCATGCACAGCAGGGAGTTCGTGTTCGGATCGGCTTCGAAGTACGTCTCTTCGGAGAGGCTGTCGCCGCTGCTGGACGCGTTGCTGGAGGAGGAGGCGCCTCCACCCGCTGCCGCCATGCCGCCGCCCGCTCCGCCAGCCCCCGCGTTTCTTTGCCCGCCAGTCGTGCTGGTTCGGCTGCCCGTGACCTGCTGGTTCAGGGCCTGCATCTCCTGGAAGAGGTTGTTCAGAATCGTCATGAGATTCGTGCAATTGGCATTCTTCAGCGCGTAGACGAAGATGCGACGCTCGGCGGCCGGGTTCGCATCGAGCTCTTTGATGACCTGGGCGATGACCACCAGTGTCTCCGACGGACCACTGACCACGACGGAATTCGTCCGTGTGTCGGCCGAGGCAACCACCGTGATATCGGAGGTGCTGGTGGTTTGGCTGCCTTGCTGGCCTCCAGGTCCCCCCATTCCCCCAAAGCCCCCTCGGAAGGTGACCATCTGGTTCTGCTGAGAGCTTGACCTCGATGACGACCGGGATGAAGTCGTGCGGCTTTGACCGAAGACCTCGTTGATGAGCTGGGCGGTATCGGAAGCATCCGCATATTCCAGGCGGAAGACCTTCACGTCCGCCACGTTGGACAGCGGAGCATCAAGCTTCTGGATGACGCCTTCCACGACCTTGAGGACGGCTTCCGGGCCGGTGACTACGACGGTGTTCGTCCGGCTATCCGCCGCGGCTGTCACCTGGACCATGCTACTGGTCCCCTCCGTCTGATCGGCCCCCGGCCCCCCGAACGGTCCTCGAAACATCATGGGACCCGGCATATCCATGTTGCCACCGCGGCCCGACCTGGACCGGGAGGAGGAGGAAGACGACTGACTCTGGCCGAAGAGTTGGTTGATCACATCCGCCACGTTCATCGCATCGGCGTAGCGGAGCTGAAAGACCCGGACGTCCGCGACCTTGGCGGATTTGTCATCAAGCGAGTCAATGATCCCCTGCACCAGGCTCAGCGCCTCGGCCGGGCCGCGAACCACCACGGAGTTCGTCTGCTCGTCGGCGGCGGCAACCACCTGCACGTTCGCACTGCCGCCGCTGCTCTGAGTCCGGTTGTCAGTCCCGCGGCCGCGATCCCCTCCCGGGCCTCCTCGCATCTGCATCAGCATCTCCAACGGGCCCCCGAACCCGCCCCGCTGACTACGGCTGCGGCTGCTGCCTTGCGCCTGTTCCTGGAAGACGCTGTTGATCAGACTGGCTACGCTGGTCGCGCTCGTGTTGACCAGGCGAAAGACGCGGATCTCCGCGACCGAGGCCATGTGGGTGTCGAGCGCCACAACGATCTGCATCAAACGTTTGATGTTGGCCGTGGTGTCCGTGATGATCAGCGCGTTGCCGTCCTCGTTGGCTTCGAGACTGGCGTATTCCGGGAGCAAGGCCTTCAGATTCTCCGCAAGGGGCGTGGCGGTTACGTGACTGACAGGGATCACATAAGTCACGACAGTGTCGCCGGCAACCACCGCGTTCGGGTCACGACCCGTGAGGACGGGGACATTCTCCTTCTTGGCGTTGGCAAGCGTGACCACCTTCAACGTCTTTCCGGTGAGAACCGTCGTCAGACCTCTTTCCTTCAGCATCGAGTTGATGAGGGACACGGCCTGATCGAGCGGGATCGGCTGACGGCTGATGACCGTCATCCGGCTGTCGGCGATCGGCTCATCGGATACGATGGTCAGCCCGGCGGTCTCGGACAGATACTCCAGCACGGTCTGCAACGGGGTGTCCTGGAAGTTCAATTTGACCTTCACGTCCCCATTGGTCTTGACAACCTCCACGGGTGCGGCATCCGCCGCGGGTGGCGGATCCGGGGTCTGCCGGGCAAGGATGCTGCCGGACATTGACAGGATGAGCAGAGCCAGGCTGACACTCATCATAAGAACTTTGAACCTATGCATCGATGTTGCCTCCAGTACGTTCAGGAGACCGGGAATTCCCAGTCCCAAGGCTATTGCCCAAGTTGCTGCCTCCGTTGCTCCATGAGTCGCTTGAGAATCTCTGCCTCATCCGGCGAAGGAGCCGAGGTCTGCTGTTGCGACGGTGCCTGCTGACCTGCCGCTGTCGTCGATGTTAGTGAGGGCGTCTGCGACAGACTGAACAAATCGACCGCCGTCGTGGTCCGGCGTGCGCCCTCCAGGTCACACCCCAATTGGACGTTGACCGTTTTGCCCTCCATCTCGTACTCCAGCGCATCAAGGTTCAAGGCCTTGATCCGGCCCCGGGCGACACGATCCCCTTGTCGCAGCCGAAGCACACCGCCTCCCTGTGTGTCCTCCACAAATGCAATGAACTGATCGTTCTCCTGGACGATCCCTTTCAAAAAG
The DNA here is from genome assembly GCA_016928975.1 of Sedimentisphaerales bacterium. The sequence goes on from JAFGJR010000171.1 coordinate 5,492, forward strand.
AAGTGGGTTTCCGGATCTGGAACAACCACTTGCCTTTCGGCATTCCGATCTTGGGGCCTGAAGGCGGTGCGCTGTCGCGAGAAGATGTTGCGGTTGAGGATGATCTCATACGTAGCATCCATGTCGGATCCCTCGACCCGGGACCTTTCAACGGGCCGTGCCGCCTCAACCGGCCGCGTCCCGGCGACATTGGGCTCGACCGGATTCGGCTGTTGAGCCTTCTGTTCCGATGCCTGTCGAGACGCTTCCCGGGTTCTCGACAAGCCCGATCGAGCGGCCCCGTCGCGACGGAGACGCTCCCGCCGGCTCGAGGTCTGGCCTTGGCCGGTCGCAGGCCACAGTGTAATGAACAGAGTGCCGGCGACCAGCAGAAACCTGACAGCCGCGGCTCTATTGTAGGAGTGACTCTTCATCGTTCATCTCTGGTTTCGTGGATTGCACTTGTCTTTCCGACGGTTTCTCCTCGGCCCCCAGGTACAGCGCCGACAGGCGCAGTTGCAGCGACATGCTGTTCCCGGATTCGCTGGCGGAGCCGAGCTGCAAGTCCTTGACCTTGATCGGCAGCTCCGCCGTTTCCACTTTGTGGAGGAACCTCGCCACGGCATCGAGCTGCCCCCTGCCGGCGACGACAAACGTCATCTCCTTGAGGCCCTTGTCCCCCGCCACACGCTCGGGCTTGACCGAGGAGAGCGTGAGCCTCGTATCGACGGACCATTCATCGAGCGCCCTGGCGACCCGGCTCTCGGCCTCCGTGTCGTTCCGCAGGCCGTCGGACAGCATTGTCTTCCATCTCCGCTCCAGCTTGCCCCGGCGCTCGAACAGGCCCTGCGCCTCGGCGAGCTGGGCCAGCAACTCCTGCTTCTGACCCTCTGTTCGATCGAGTTGCCGCAGAGCAGGGGTCAGGATGAACCGGTCCAACACGAGGGCTCCGACCGCCAAGAGCGTCACAAGAGCAATGATACGTTCACGTTTCGATAGAACCATGTCTATTTCGCGCCCTGGAATTGGAAGTTGATGGCGAATTCCTTTTCCCTGGAATCTCTGCCTGCATCCCGGATGTGGATCATCTTGACGTCGGAGAACGCCTTGTTCTCCTTGATCTTATCCAGGACCTCGTAGAAGCTCGCCTCGCTGGTGGCCTTGCCGACGAGGGAGCCCGTGCCGTTCTCGTTCAGGGCCAGGCTGGTCGCCCAGACCCGGGGCTCTTCGGGAAAAGCCGTCGTCAGCTCGCGCAGGCAATCGAGAAAGCGAGGCTCGCGGGACACCCAACTGCCGGCGTAGGAAACATGATCCACGATCTCTCGCGCCGCCACGATGTCCGGGCTCATCTGCTGTAGCTGCGCGGTATAGATGGCGATGTCCTTCTTGTCGCGTCGCCAGTCCATGAGGACGGCGCCCACACCGATGATGCAGGCCACCGCGATGAAAGCCGCCCAGGCAACCGCGCGTTTGTGCCCGAGGGCCTTCTTGGCGCCGATGCGTGGATTCAGGAAATCGACGGCAGGCCTGCTCCCGCCGGCGTCGGCCAAGGCTACGGCAACGGCGGCAATGGAGGGGGCAGCCCGTGAAGGATCGGCACACGCCACGCTGCCCGACAACAGGCTGGCACTGCCGTCCCGTATGGTGATCTGCGGCTCAAGCCGCTCATTGACATGACGGAGAATCTCATCCGTGAGCCCGCAGGCATCATACGCCGTGACCTGGTAGGGTGGTGATTGGCCTTGATCGGACGACAACAGCACCAGCCGTTGGACGGCACTGCTCAGCAGGTCGGCATAGCCCGCCGGCGTCCCGTCTTGTCCCATCGGCACGTGTTTGATGAATCGCGGGCAGCCATCGGACTGTCCCCAGAACTCACAGTAGCTCGGACGGGCATACAGTCCGTACTGATGCGCCGGATCCACGTCATAAGACGCCCCGCCGCACGCCAGGGCCGAGACCGTCACGGATTGCACGCGGAGACCCGCGGCGTCCGCGATCCCCTTGACATGACTGACCACCTGTCGCGGCGCCGCCAGAACCAGGACCTGGCTCTTCTGCGACGTGCTCGTCTTGCCGCAGTAATCAAAGACCAGCTCGCCCGCGTTCAGGGAGAAGGCTCGCTCCGCCTGGATACGGAGCACACCCCCCAGGGCCTCGGGCGCAATCGGAGGCACTTCGACCTCCCTGGCCAGCACCCACTTGGCCGCCAGGCCAATCGCCGCACGGCTCGTGGAGAACCCACCCTCTCGCAGGAATCGCCGAAGCTGCTCGCCCAGTGCCTCGGTATTCGCCGCAGTGAATCCCTTGTCCCAGGAGAACTGCCCGCTGGCTCGAACCTCGGCACGGCCCGACCGAATGCGCAGCTCCGTTGCGACGACTCCGCTGTCATCGATCGCCAGTCCTACTATGTGCCGTGTGCCGACCATCATCACATCCCGTCAATTCATGCTCAGAACCACGCTTGTGAGAGGCTCACCTTTCCTCAAGGCCGCCACGATCTGGGGGTCGAGAGGCCAGCCAAAATGTGTCAACGTCTTCCAGTAGACTACCCGAGGAGCTGTCCCCTGCGTGTCGATGACCGCCTTGTACCGCTTGTACGCCCGTCCATTGCCGGAGAGACACACGATATCGGCGGAGTACTGGCGAGACCGAACCGTGATGTAACTGCCGATGCCGACCGCCTTGGTCTGGTCCAGTACCTGCGTCACCCAGGCAATGGAAGTGAGCTTGTCGCTGTTGGCGGTACGATACGTCAGCAGCTTCTCCACGTCACTCTCCTCCAGTCCGGGCAGACACAGGAGCACGGCCTTGGGAGCGGTGTTCACGTTCACCAAACCGGAAAAGGTCTGTGCATCGCTCGTCGTGAGCTGGTCGGCGATCTGCGAGAATTCCTCCGCCTTCAAGCCGGTACGGAAGTAGAAGTCGAGGATGTTGCTGTAGTTGGCCATCGTGGAAATCTGTCCCAGGATCTCCAGGGCTCGATCCTCTGAGACGATCTTCTGCAATGCCGTCTGCAGGCTGCTCCGGGCGGTGGCGGAATTGATATTGATCCGGGCATTGCCCTCGCTGTCCAGGTTGGACTCCACGCTGTAGACGGTGACGTAATCGTAGAAGCCCGCGTCAAGCCGGCCGTTGCGATTGTCCGGCGGATCGCTCTGGTCCCCGTCGTTCTCGCAGTCATCGAGGATGCCGTTGAGATTCGTGTCCTCTCCATACAGCATTTCCTCGGAGGCGCCTTTGATCAGGAGGATCTCATCGACGGTTTCCAGCGGCGCGTTCTTGCAGTGGTAGGCATCCGACTGAAGCAGGTAGTACTCGTCCTCGGCGCCGCCCGTGGTGACCTCGCTGTCGCTGTCCCGCCAATCGATGATCGAGGCGGCCAGCTCGGCCGTCATGCCGGGTAGACGCTGCAGCATCTCCTGCGAGGCGGAATTCAGGTTGATCTTGTTCGATTCATTGGTCAGGCCGTAGTCGAATTCGCGGTCGCTCTCCAGGTTCGACCGCAGAATCCAGAAGTAACCCTGCCCCACCTGCAACTCCTTGTAGGTGTCCGTCGTCCCGGACGTAGTCCCGCTTTCCTGCGTGCTCGCGCCGAGCTTGGCCACGAGGTACTCCAGGGCGCCGTTGGCGATACACTCGGCCTGCAAGGAGGCGACGTGATTGGCCGACACAGCCGCGGAGATCCGCATCGAGCGGGCGAACACCAGGGCCAATCCCGCCAGAACCAGAACCACCCAGATTGTGACAATCAGGACCGTCCCCTCTTCGCGGCGCACCGATGCAGATTGTCGAGTCCCCTCTCTCATAGCGTTGTTTCACTCTCCTCCTGGGCAGGGGTCTGGCAGGGCAAGGCGAAGCTCTGCACGAGCCGGCGCTTCTGGACGTCCTCCGCCCGCTTCTTGCCATTGTGGGCGATCTGGATATCGACTTCCACGGCCAGGGGCAGGCTGTTGGCATCCGCCGTAGAATCCCATTCCTCCACCCAGCCGGAACCGTCAAAGTAACGAAGGTTCATGGACACCACCCGACGACAGAGGACCTGCTCCGCCGCCTCCGCCTCCTTCGGGGCCAGCAGGTTCGTGGTCAGCCGGCGGACGAGCAGATAGGTGCCGTCCTGGCTGTTGGGATCGGCCTCCAGAAGCAACTCGATCCTCCCGAGGCCCCCGGCCAACTGGTCGTCATCCGCGTGGATGTGAGTCGTGTAGAACTCGAGGCTGTCCGCATCCATTCCCTTGGCCCCCGCAGAATCCGTGCCCGTGAAAGCACCGGCCAGATGGCTGCCTGGCGCCAAGACGCCATCGATATCCTCCTTCAGCAACTCGATCGCGTTGGCCGCCTGCAAAGTGGGCTCTACCGCCGACAGAGCGCTGCGGTACGCGCGGAAACCCGTGTACAATGCCGTGTACAGGCACGAGGCGACAACCACCATTAGCACCATTGCCACCAGCAGCTCCAGCAGCGTGAAAGCCTCGTCCTGTCTTCTGCCCAAAGCCATTCACTCGCTCTCCGGATAGACCAGCGTGCTCAGCGTGACCTCACGTTGTCGGCCCGCCGACTCCCACAGTACGGTCAAATCAAACTCGCGAACGGTGGTATCCGTCCAGTTGGTGACGGACACCCTCCACTCGTACCCGGGCCATTCTCCCCCGAAACTCCCGTGCTGATTTCCGCTTGCCCAGTCCCCCGTCACCGTCAGCTCCGTCATCTTCGCCTTGGCCAGTGACGCCGCCTCGATCTGCCTTCGCGACAATCCGCCGAGGCGGGTGCACAGACCGATGCTCCGCATCGCCACCGGCATGATGACGGCGATGAGCACCACCGTGGCGAGCAGTTCGATGAAGGTGAAGCCGCCCGCGCGGTCGCTGATCAGGCTATCGCGATGCATACTGACCATAGATGCGTTCGCTTTCCACGACATAGAACGACTCCGTCGCCGCGGGACAAGTCACCTCCACGGCTTGCCCGCGCCGGTCGATGAGCCGGACCGTGCCGGCCGTCACGGTCCCATAGGGCGTGAAGGCGAGGAACTTGTCCTTTCCATCCTCTTCGATCCCGATCAGCTCCATCTCGATATCCTTCGGGAGCGTGAAGACCTGCCCCAACTCCGTCTTGAGCTCCTCAAACACCCCGGCTCGCTGGGCGGTCAGCCAGTACATGCGCTTCTCCGTGTCGAAGTTGAGCCGGTAGACAACGCCCTCGCTGATGGCCTGGGAGCGAGCCAACTGGGTCAGCGAGAGAATCTCTGCGGCCGTATCCTGGGTACGACGCGAGTTGAAGAACCCCCGCAAAGATGGCGCGGCCATCGCCAGCACAGTCGAGAGAATGACCATAACCAGGATGAGCTCCAGGAGCGTCATGGCTTGCTGTCCATCGCATTGTCTCGTGCGGGGATCGCGGGTCATCGTGCCTGCTCTTTCGACCAGTTCGTGATATCGTCATCGCCGCCGAGCTTCCGGTCGGGGCCATAGGAATACAGATCGTAGCCATCCTGGTTGTACTGGCCGGGATAGCGGTAGATGTATTCGCCGCCCCAGGGGTCCTGCGGGATCGTGCTCTTGAGGTACGCCTGCTGCCAGCCATCGGCATTGGAGGTCGGTCTCTCGACCAGGGCGCACAGCCCTTCGGCGTTTGTGGGATAGCGACCGACGTCGATCTCAAAGGCATCCAGCGCAGTTTCAAAGTACGCCAACTGCGTTCGAGCGGCCGTGATCTTCGCCTGTTCCGAGCGCTTGGCGAACTTCGGCGTCACAATCGCCGCCAACGTCGCCAGAATGACAAGCACCAGCAACAGCTCGATCAGCGTGAACCCGGAGGGGGGATTGCGGATTGCGGATTGCCGATTGCGGATTCGCGTCCGTGGCATGAATCCGCCGTTCGGCATTTGGAGTCTGCGATTGATATTCAGTACTGTCGATTTCATACTACATCCCCGCTCATTCTGGTTTCCGACAACAGACAGGCACTCGCGTCCAATCCGCAATCCGAAATCCGCAATTGACTTTCACCGAATCAACTCCTGCATGTTGAAGATCGGCAGGATCATGCCAATGACAATCGTTCCCACAAGGGCCGCCATGATGAACAGCAACGCCGGCTCTACCAGCGCCACGAGCATCTTCAGGTGGCGATCCAGCTCCTGCTCGTAGGCGGCCGCCAGGCGAGTCAGCTCCTTATCCAATCGGCCGCTCTCCTCCGCCACCGAAACCATCTCGATCACCGAGGCCGGGAACAGCACGCGACAGCTCTCCAGGCTGCGAGCCAGAGGCATCCCACGCTGCACATCATCAATGGCGACGTCCACCGTGTCCGCCAGGACCTGATTGCCGATGGCCTCTTTGGCCACTCGCAAGGCCGCGACGAGCGGCACGCCGGCTTCAATGAGTGTGCCCAGCATGCGACAGAACCGCACCAGTGCGAACCTCGCCACAGCCCGGCCGAACAGCGGGGATTGAAGCACAAGACGTTCCAGAATACGACGGCCCTCCTCGCGAGCCAACGCCCGCTGAATCCCGAACACCGCCAGGGCGGCCGCAAGCACCAGGACGAACCAGTAGCGAACGACCAGCCGGCTGACGGCCACGATGCCTTTCGTCAACGCCGGCAACGAGCCTCCGAACTCCGCGAACATCTGCGAGAACCGCGGGATGAAGTACGTAAGAAGGAATATGAGAATTCCGCCGGCAAGCACCGAGAGGATCATCGGGTAGATCAGAGCGGAGGTGACCTTGCCCCTGAGATCCTGCTCTCGCGACCGGAACGTCGCGATCTGCTCGAGCACGACGTCCAGAAAGCCGCCGGTTTCACCGGCACGGACCATCGCGACGTACACCGGCGAGAACACCCTGGGGTGATGCGCAAACGCGTCTGCCAGGGAGGCGCCGCCGGCAACCTGATCGTGGATCGTGGCCCAGAGCTTCGCCGCGGCCGGGCGCGAGGCTTCCCGGCTGAGGATGCTCAGGGCTCGGCTCAACGGCACGCCCGCCGCCAGCAGATTGGCCAGTTGCCGGGTGAACCCCTCGACCTCGCCCTTGGAGACGCGGCCCATGCCCACGGTCAAGCGTTCAGTCCGATGATCGTCCTGCCTCTCGACGGAGATGGGACTGAGGCTCCTGCCGCAGAGCTGCTCAATCGCCGAAGTGCGATCGGACGCGACAAGCTTGTCGGCCACTTGCCGCCCCTGTGCATCAATCGCCTTGTACACGAATGTCGCCATGCGTACCCTTACGGCTGCCTCTTCGTATCCTGAAGCCGGCTCAGATCGAACGTATCGTCCTTCGTGACTCTGAGGATCTCCTCGATCGTGGTGCGCCCCTCGTGCAGGTGCCTGAACCCATCGTCGCGAAGGCTTCTCATGCCGTGCTGGGCCGCCAGCTTGCGCAGCTCGGGCGCCGAGGTATTCTCCAGGATACGGGATCGAACCTCATCCGTGACGAGCATCGTCTCGAAGATACCGATCCGGCCTCGATATCCTGTCCCCTGGCATCGCCGGCAGCCGCGACCTTTGTAGAGCGTTTGAGGCAGCTCATCCCCGAATCGCTGTCGCAGCGGAGCCATCTCATTCCTGGAGAGCGGCTCCTTGCAGTCGGGGCAGACCACTCGCACCAATCGCTGGGCCAGGACGGCTTCCAATGACGAAGCCACCAGGTACGGCTCGATCCCCATGTCCACCAGCCGGGTCAGAGCGCTGGGAGCATCGTTCGTGTGCAGAGTCGAGAACACCAGGTGGCCGGTCAGAGAGGCCTGGATGGCGATCTCCGCCGTTTCCGTGTCGCGAATCTCGCCGACAAGGACAACGTCGGGGTCATGACGCAGAATGGACCTCAATCCGCTGGCGAACGTCAGTCCGGCTTTGCGGGAGATTTGAATCTGGTTCACGCCGTGAAGCTGGTATTCGATAGGGTCCTCAATCGTGATGATCTTGCGCTGGATGTCATTGATGCGCGACAGGGCCGCGTAGAGTGTCGTGGTCTTCCCGCTGCCCGTGGGACCTGTCACCAGGATGATTCCGTGCGGCCGTTCAAGGATCATCCTCATCATGTCCAGGTCCCGCTCGGACATCCCCAGCTTGTCCAATCCCAGCAGGACCGAGGACCGATCCAGCAGGCGCAGCACGACCGCCTCGCCGTAGAGCATGGGAATCACCGAGACGCGCACGTCGATCTCACGGCCGGCGATCAGAATCTTGATGCGACCATCCTGCGGCACGCGCTTCTCCGCGATGTCCAGCTTGCTCAGAATCTTCAAACGCGACACGATCGCCGCCTGGAACTGCTTGACTTCCGGCGCGACGGAGGCCTCCTGCAAGACGCCGTCGATACGATATCGCACCCGCAACGTCTCCTCGAACGGCTCGATATGCACGTCGGTCGCACGCAATTCGATAGCCTCGGTCAGGATCTGATTGACGAAACGAACGATGGAGGCGCCCTCGGCGGCCTGGGTCAGGTCCATGTCGTCGTCCGCGTCCGTGTCGATGACTTGCAGGCCGTTCTCGCCGGCCTCGGAGATCATCGACTGCACGGTATCCGCCCCCACGCCCAGGTACCGCTTGATGCATCGGTCGATCTCCGCCAGCGGAGCCAACGCAATGTGGAAGTCCTTGCCGGTGGCCAAGCGAAGCTCATCGACCGCCGAAGTATTGAATGGATCGCTCGTCACGGCTAACAACGCGCTATCCTCCCCCTCGACCGGCAGGATGTGCTTCTCCAGCAGGATGCGGGCGGGGAATTTCGCCAGCGACTCCTTGGAGAACGTCCTGTGCTCCAGCTCGACGAAGGGGAGGCGGAGCTCATGCGCGAGAAATCGCAACAGGGTCTCCTCGGCGACGCCATTGACCGCGAAGGCCCGGGCCGGCGGCTCCCCTTCGGCGAGCAGGCCGGTAATTCCCCGGGCCGCGGATTCGTCAATCAGACCCTTATCCACCATCCTGTTGACAAGTGCGTTCATCAATCTGGCGGCGCCTTACGGCAACTGTCCCATCATGACCAACTGTGCTTCCTGACGCACGCTGAGGATTTCTCGGAGCTTCTGCTGAGCATCGGCCAGCTCCTGCTTGGCCTGCTCTCGTGCCGCACGCAGGGCCGTCAACTGCTTCTTGATCTCCTCTGTTGATGCGGCCTCGTTGTCGAGTGTAGTCCGCAGTTGCTCGGTAGCCTTATCGACCGCCGTCTGCTGCTCAGGCGGTGGGCCCTGCCGGTTCTGACCATCCCGAGGTCCACGATCATTCGGGCCGCCGCCCTGGTTGCGACGACCACCAAAGAACATCATCCCGCCTCGTCCGGGACCACCGGTGGTCTGACGGTTCAGTTCCCAGACTTTCATCAGCCTGGGCTCCATGACCTTCCAGGCCTCGTCATCCACGCCTAATTGCTCTTTCATCCGCTGGATCATCATCTGACGCATCTGCGCCGGATCAAACCTGCCACCCGGGCCGCCCGGCCCGCCTGCCGGCGGCTGGGCAATGGACAGCCCGCCGATGACAAGGGCCAGCGAACATGCAACGATCCCCATCACAATCACTTGTCTTCGCATCTTCTGTCTCCTTCTGAATTGACTGGAACCATGTTTGCACCGAACCTTCGGACTGTTGCCCGACGTTCTCAGTTCTCAACATAGAGACGACTGACGATTCCCCTTGCCCCCAGCCGTTCGCCGAAGGCGGCCAAACCACTGCCTGTCTTGCGCCACAGTCTCACCATGTTCGCGTGCAGCGGCAGACTCGATCCCCGTCCCGTGCGGACTCCGTCCTTCAACGGCCAGCCGCACCACCCTTCCCGCAGGCCTATATTCACGAACATCTCAAGCTCGATTCTCATTTCCTCTGAGCTCATGGCCCCGACTCCTTTAGATGCCAATCCTCACTGATCGATATTGAAGGCTGAGGTCTCTCATTCTCACCCTGTTAGTGGCACAGAGCCGACAGTGGTTACAGCGTACCACGGCTTTCAACACTGAGCCATTCGTTTCGAGTGTTGAATCCAACAAGGAAGGCCCCGGTTGGCCTGACCATAGTACCCTTTTTGTTGTCACCGGCGCGCGTTTTTTGCCACTAATACGACGGAGCAAGTGAATCAATGATGAGCGCATCGTGCCAATGTTGCCCTGCTGAAGGGCTCTTGGAAGACCGAGAGCGATCCGGTAGAATAGCGACTGTGGAAAACACAGACTGGTTGGATGTGACGGCGTCGGTCAAGGGCAACGAGGATGCCTATGAAAGGCTGGTCCGCCGATACGAGAAGCAGATCACCGGTCTGCTCTGGCGTTTCACGCGGGATCCGGCCCAGTGCGAGGAGCTTGTGCAACAGGTGTTTGTCGAAGCCTACTTCAGCTTGAAAACGTATCGGGGCGACGCCCCTTTGCTGCACTGGCTGCGACGGGTCGCCACCCGCACAGGTTATCGGTTCTGGCGGGAAAAGGCAAAGGAGCCGCAGGAGGCGTCCCTGCCGGACTTTGAAATCATGGAGCGGATTGAGGCCCGGGAGGAAGAAGAACGCATCGATCCCGTGGAGGCGGCGGCGGTCCTGCAGGCCTTGCTCGCACGGCTGGCGCCCTCCGATCGCTTGGTGCTGACGCTGCTGTACTTCGAGCGTTGCGGCACGCAGGAGATCGCCGAGCGGATGGGGTGGAGCCGGGCCAAGGTCAAGACCCAGGCACTCCGCGCTCGTCGAAAAATGAAGGAAATAGCCGAGAAAGAACATCTTTTGGAGAGACTCGGATGGACACTTTAGAGGGTCTTGCAAAGTTGGCTCGCAGAGCCCGTCAGGAGCAGACGCCCGTGTTCGGCGTGGCGGAGTTGGTACGGCTGCGGATCGAATCCGAAAGCCGGCAGACGGTCACGCTGATTCCGCTGAGCCTGTTCGGCGGACTGTCCGCCGCGGCGGCCTCGATCCTCCTGTTCCTGGCCGTCCAATTCTGGCAATATATGAATAGTCCTGTTATGGAGCTGGTCGCTCCCCTGCCGGAAATACGATTATGGTAGATGAAATGAAACCGGTTCATCCTGTGGCGCCCTGGCCGAGGTGGCCCTTTACTCGCCGGCAGATCATCGCGCAGATCGTCGTCGCGGGCGTGATCCTGGCCTCCGGCATCGGCATCGGCGTCGGCGGCACGATTCTCACACTCAACGACAAGATCATGTGGCGCCCCCCAGTACCTCCAGGGCGAGACGCCGGCATGAGGGGACCATTTGGCCCGGATGGGATCGTCAAGGAATGGACGGCCAACTACAGCCTGACCGACGAACAGGCCCAGCAAGTGAAAGATACGCTCACCAAGCAGTTCGAAGCCGCGAGATCTCTATGGATCGAGTTCGGAGACAGAAACAAAGCCGAGCGTGATAAGCTCGTTGAAGCCATGAGGGGCATTCTTACAGCGGAGCAATTCGGCAGGTGGGAGCCTGATTTCACCGAACGGACCCGACATTTTGACCAGTGGCGACCCGGCGGGCCCGGGGGACCCGGCAGGCCGGGCGGACGTGGCAGACCCGGCGGGCCGGGCGAATTCGGCGGACCCGACAAGCGTCGCGGCGAGCACGGCCCGAGAGGGATGAGAGGTATGGAGCCCCCACCGGATGGTGCTCCACCAGAGGGCCCTCCACCCCAGCAAGTCAAGTGAGTCAGTGAACGGCGCAGGGTATGCTCTGCCGGGCACACTCTGTCTCTCTTCCAGTGTCTATCGCGACGAGCCGCTGACGACACCCGCCAGTGCGTAGACCTGAGCGCCCTGCCGATTGATGGCGATTTCATTGGTCCGATAGTCCGCCTGTGCCTCGTCCCAGTTCGTGGCGGGCTGACCGAAAGCTGCCCTGAACGAGTCTTCCTGCCTGTGGATTCGCCATCAGAAATGGATAACTCGTCTCGGCTGCATCGAGGCAACGCTGCGCATACTCACGGTCATATGGCTTGAAGTAGCTCGCCGCCATCGCCATCATCGCAACGAAATCAGCGACAGCCGCCGTGCTCTGATCCATGAAATATTGCTTGTCGGTGTATGTCCCCTTTGTTCCTACCGGCACTGGATTGTGGTTTCTCCCGAGGTCAAACCGCCGCTCTCGCCGACAACGTGAACCTTGCCCGCCTGTCCTTCTTTCGTTCGCAGGATGAGCATGGCCTTGCCGTAGAACAGCTTGCGGCAGTCCGCCTGGAACGGCTCAATCGACAGCGGGTTGCCGTTGCCGACCCCGGCAATCTCAGCCGGCCCGCCTATTCTGAAGCGAATCAGGTTGTCCGCCAGCGGGCAAAGCGTCCCTTTGTCGTCCACGGCCTCGACGAGGATGTAGGACAGGTCCTTGCCTGTCGCTGTCAGATCGGTGCGGTCCGGCGTCAGGCGGATCGCTGCCGGCGCACCGGCCGTACGCATCACGGCCTCGCCGATTTGTTTGCCGTCCTTGTAGGCAACAGCCTTCAATTCTCCCGGCTCGTACGTGACCTCGTTCCAGCGCAGGCGGTAATCGTACGTCACGGCGTAGTAGTCGGATTCCGCCTTTTCAGAATACACCTTTACTCTGCGGATACTCGCCCACGCCCGGTCCTGCAGCCGGTTGAACTCGATGCGTACGTAGCGCCCCCGGGCATCGGCAGTGTGGAACGCCAGCGTCGGGCCGGCCCACCGCGGGAACCGGCTCGTGCTCTTGCTCGCGGCCGTCTGCCAGGTCGAGCCATCCTCCGACACCTTGACCTCGTACCCGTAGTCCTTCTCGGCCCTCTCGAAGTCGATCTCCAGGTAGCGAATTGGATGGACTTCACTAAGGTCCACCTGCCACCACTGGTTGGGCTCGCCGTCGGCGGCGCACCAGCGGGACTCGCTGTCGCTGTCGGTGGCATGTTGCGGCGGATGCTCCGGCTGGTTGGAGCCGGCCGTGGCGGGCTTGTCCTTCGCCAGATCCGGCGGTCCGGCGGGAACAACGCCCTTCTGCCGCCGGCCGAGGGACGTGCCGTTCAGGAACAACTCCGCGGAATCGCCATTGGTGTACACGAAGACCGGCACATTCTGGCCGACGCGGTCGGGCCAGTTCCAGTGCGGAAGGATATGAACCGTGGTTGTCTCCGGTCTCCAGTAGCTGCGGTACAGGTAGTATCGATCCTTGGGGATGCCGGACAGGTCCACAATGCCAAAATACGAGCTTTTTGCCTCCTGGCTGAAAGGCGTCGGCTCGCCGAGATAGTCGAATCCCGTCCAGACAAACTCGCCCGCGACGAAGCTGTCGTCCTTCATCAGCTTGAACTCGGCATCGGGGATGTCCGACCAGGACGCCGCCGTCAGATCGTACGAGCTCACCTGATGCTCCTTGTCCGAGCAGATGTCCTTTCGGCCGGGGAATTCCAGATCGTAGAATCCCCGTGTGCTCAGGGCCGACGCCGACTCGCTGTAGAGGATCGGCTTGTCCGGATATCGCTCCCTGAAAACCGCGTACCGCCTCAGGTAGTTCCAGCCGGTCAGGTCCAGGGCATCGAAGTTCGGCCGCTCCGCCATGGCGGGGATGTGATTGGCCATGCCCACCGGGCGCGTCGGATCGTACGTGCGAACGAAGTCGCTCATGAACCTGACCCGCTCGGGCGTGACGCCGTCCCTGCCGCCTTCGCCAATCTCATTGGCGATCGACCAGACGACGACGCACGGATGGTTGCGGTCTCGCATCACCAGATTGCGGATTTGCTTCTCGCCATACTGCTCGAGGGGAGGCTCGCCCCGGATACGGTCGGCCGTACCGTCCCACTTGTCAAAAGCCTCATCCCAGACGACAAAGCCCATCCGGTCGCACAGGTCGAGCAACTCCGGCGCCGGTGGATTGTGGCTCGTGCGGACCGCATTGACGCCCATGTCCCGCATGATCTCCAGTTGCCGCTCCATGGCGCGGGGGTAGAATGCAGCCCCGAGCGGACCCTGGTCGTGATGCAGACAGACGCCATAGAGCTGTACCCGTCGGCCATTGAGGTGGAAACCGTCATTGGCCGTGAACTCGAACGTGCGGATCCCAAATGGAACGACATCAGCATCGGTCACCTTGCCCCCGGCGTGCACAAGGACTCTGGCGGTGTACAACTGCGGCTTGTCGACGTCCCATCGCCGGGGATTCGCCACCGCCAATGAGAACTCCAGCTCCTGTGCCCCATCGGCCGGGACAGTATCTGTCTTCTCGCCGGTCGCCACAACCTTGCCGTTCGGGTCAAGCAGCGTCACCGCTACCGCGACTTCTGCATCGGCTGCCCGATGGTTCTCGACTGTCGAGCGCACGCGAACGCTTGCCGACTCGTCGTCCACCGTCGGAGTGGTTACGACCGTGCCCCAGTGGGTCACGTGCACGGGATCGCAGACCATCATCGTCACCTTGCGATAGATTCCCGCCCCGGGATACCACCGGGTGCCGTGATTGCGCGTGTCCGCGTGGACGGCGATCGTATTGCCCTGACCGGACTTCACATAGGGCGTGGCATCGACGCGGAACGACATGTAGCCATAGTCCCACTGACCGGCCAATTGGCCATTCACGTAGACCTTGGGGAAAGCCATCACGCCGTCAAAGTCGAAGTAGACCCGCCGGCCCTCGGCGGCTTTGTCCAGCGCGAATGTCCTTCGATACCAGCCCTCGCCCCTCCAGGGCAGCTTGCCGGCGTAGCCGTTTTCGTTCGGATTGAACGGCCCGGAGATCGCCCAGTCGTGCGGCAGACGGACCGCCTGCCACGCCGAATCGTCGAAGTCCACCTTCTCAGCCCCATCCTGGCTGCCTTTGGCGAATTTCCAGTCACCATTGAAGTCTACGGTCTGGCGCTGACCCGCACCCGCCGCAAGTCCTCGCTCGCCGGCCACGGATGATTGATTCTCCACGGACCGGCAGCCTGCGACCCCCATCTGGATTGCCGCGACCACTGCAACCGTCAAAATGCCTTTCAGGCGACCCATAGCGTACTCCCCACAACAACAAAGGCCCTTCTTTGCGCCGATTGTACCTCGACAGGACACGTGCGCAAAGAAGGGCCTTCTCATCTTCCAACACGGCCACCGGCAACGCGGGTGTGTAACGTGCCGCGGGCTACGACTCCCGCCTATTGCTGACGCCTTCCGCCGCCCCGCATCATCCGCTCCAGTTGCTCCGGAGTGTAGCCCATCGCCGCCATCTTCTCATCGAATTGCTTCTCGCGCTCGGCGATCAGCTTCTCGATCTTGGCGGCTGTCTCTTTCGCATCCTCCTTCTGCGCGGAGGCCAAGAGGTCCTTCAATGGAGCCAGGGCCTCCTGGTGCTCGGTCATCAGTTGCCGGCCACCCTTCAGTATGTTCACCTGTTGGTCGATGGTGGCCATGATCTTCTGCTGCTCCTCGCGCCTCCTGGTGAACTCCTCCCTCATCTTGGTCCGTTCCTCCTCGGACATATCCTGGAAGGACCTGCCCTCCATCCTCCGAGGGGCCTCCATGAGGGCCTTGGTCTTGTCCAACTGCTCCTGGATCGTGGCAAGGGCCTTCATCTGGGCCTCGCGCATCTGGGCGCCGCGCTGCCCGCCAGCCTGTCCGAAGGCGGCCCATGTGACGGCCAGAACCAGCACGACAGCGACTACAAGGACTGCTACGTTCTTCTTCATAGCGTGTTCCTCCTGAATAAGGTTGCCCATCGCCGTTCGACCTCTTCCCACCCTGGGAAGAGGTATCCGGCTTTCCACGGACTGCTGCTTCTTCGACGCTCAGCAGCGCCACCTTATTGCAGGAATCCATCACAGGACGATCTGTCTTGTGAAACAGGCAGGGGTCACTATAATCGACGAGGATATTGCCCACTGACGTGTTCTTCGCAAGGAAAGGTGACAGAAATGCGAACAGCGAGACTGAGGAGAATCGCTCTTGCAGCCGCCCTGCTCCTGGCAGGATGGGCCCACGCGCAAGCGAGCGCAAGCAACAACTACCCGCCTGTGACTGCACCGCCGGAATCGTTCTTCGAGAAGGTGCGCGAGGCCGATCGGGATGCCGCTCGTCAATTCTACACGAAATACATTGACATCCAGGGCATGCCCGCGGCGGCCTCGGCCGAAGTCGCTGATCTGGCGCTGCGGCGTACCTATGATATCGTCACCCACATGCTGGCGGGCAAACCCGATATCGTCAAAGCGATGGTGGATCAGGGCATGTATCTGATCATTATCGGCAGAGATCAGGTCTATACCGACATGCCCGAATACAGGAACGCACGCAACCCCGCGTACCTGAACGAGCGGGTGCGAGGCACCGGCGGCCGGCCCACCAGCTTCGGCGAGGAGAACCTGCTGAGCCTGCCCATCGACCGCTACGACGACGAGAGCATCGCCGTGCACGAGTTCTGCCACACGATTGACGGCACCCTGCGACGAATGGATCCGACGTGGCAGAATCGCAAAAATGCCGCCTACCGCAACGCGATCGACAAGGGCCTCTTCAAGGACACCTACGCCGGCTCCAATTCAGCCGAGTACTGGGCGGAGATCGCCCAGGCCTACTTCGACTGCAATCGCATCAACAACTGGAATCATGGTCCCATCGGCCGGCGCGAGCAGCTCAAGATCTACGATCCGCAGGGCTACGAGCTGGTCCGGACGACCTTCAACCTCAGTCCGGACCAGGACTGGCGGTACCGGTGGCTGCAACCTCTGCCCAACGTCGAACAGCCGCCGGCCAGGTTCCACATCGACCCATATTATACGAAGTTCACGTGGGCCCGCGAGTTCACCGTACTTGGACGAGGAGCCTCCGACGGAGCCCTACTCAAGGCCAACGACACGATCCGCAAGATGTTCGCCTACCGCCACGACATTCTCAAGGCGCTCATCGCCGACGGCGTGCGGCTGATCGTGCTCGGCCCCGAGGACAGACTGGCCGACCTGCCCGAGCTGAAAGGGGCGACAACCAAGGACATGGACCTTCTGGCGCGGTTCCTCGACTACTCGCCACAGACGAAGCTGATCGTGATCGCCCAGGAGAACGTGCTGGCGAATTCGAGCAATCCCTACGCCACGGAAAGTCAGATCGTCCGCGCGTTCGCCAAGGCGATGTATCACGTGACTGGCATGCGGCCTGTAGACCCGAACTGGGAGAAGAGAGGTCGCGACGTGCAACAGTACGAGCTGCGGGTCCAACGCATGGACATCCGTTTTGACGAGCGGCTCAAGACGCTCTATGATGGCGCGATGAACAAAGGCCTCTGGCAAGGCACGGCCGCGATTCAGGACCGTGTCGAATACTGGGCCCAGGGCGTTCTGGCCTATTTCGACGCCGTCGGCACAGGCATGACGCCCACCGATGCCGAGCATCCGATCGCGACCCGCGAGGACCTGCGGCAGTACGATCCGGACCTATTCGCACTGGTGGACGAAACGATGGCCTACAAAGGCAAGGTGGACTGGCGATACCACAGGTGATCGCCTGTAGAATCAAGTCGGCCTAAGGTACTGTGACTTGGAGCGAGAAGGTCTTCAGCGGCTCCACCCCTTCTTCCCACGGCCTGCGATAGACGAGCGTGAGAGTCATCTGCCCTGGATGGACCGCCTTGAAATCGAAGCTCTCCCACCCGCCGGCCCCGACCAGGGGTGGATCGCCTGTCTCGCGCGGCTTGAACTGTGCCTGGCCCATCTGCTCCACGATGGAGTCCTGGTGATCCACCCATTCCCATCGATACCCCGTACTGGGATTCGATTCGA
>JAFGJR010000172.1 GCA_016928975.1 Sedimentisphaerales bacterium
GATGTTGCTGTAGAGACGCAAGATTTTGCGTCTCAGGCGTAGCCAATCAAGAGGGTTCAGTGTGAGCATGGATGAGACTGAGGATTGTGACATTGACATTCGATGAACGCCTGGGCGGCTTCCCGGAAGAGGCGCTGCGCCGGGCCGTGGCGGGCGCTGAGGTGCTCGATGTCGCAGAGTACTTCCATGAGTACGGCGGCATGCCGCGTCTGACGTTGGTCTTGCGCCTGGGCGACCAGGAGACCGCGAGGAATCTTCGAGACAAGACCGGCGCCGATCCGTACAGAACACTGCCTGACGAAAGGAAAGGGCTGTTCGTCGAATTGAGACGATGGCGCAATGAAAGGGCGGAAGCAGATGGGGTCCCACCGTTCGTGATCCTGCGAAACGAGCTGCTGGCCGAGATTTGCCGGCGAGCGCCTCACACCGTGGCGGGCCTGCGCGAGATTCCGGGGATTGGAGAGAAGACCTGTGCCCGCTATGGCTCGGCCATTCTTGCTTTGATCCCGGAGGGATTGCCGGCCTTGCCGGATGGGGAGCACAAGGCGTCATGAAATCCTTTGGCGGTCTGTGGGATCGGATCATTTGTCGCGAGAATCTGGAGTCGGCCATGCGCCTGGCGGCTCGCGGCAAGCAGGATCGTCGGCCCGTGCGCCGATTCCTCGCGGACGCGAAGAAAGAGCTGCTCGTCCTGCAGGAAGAGTTGCAGGATGGGACGTACCGACCGCGGCCGTACACGCAATTCGGAATTCGCGATCCAAAGCCCCGCACGATCAGTTGCGCCGACTTCCGCGATCGTGTGGTGCATCACGGCGTCTGCGATGTGATCGGACCGTTGCTGGAGCGCCGGATGATCTCCCATTCCTATGCGTGTCGCGAGGGCAAGGGAACACATCGAGCCGTGCTGCATGCCGAACGATACTGCCGGCAATTCCGCTACTATCTCAAGCTGGATGTCCGCAAGTTCTTTGAGTCGGTCGATCACGACACCGTGCTTGGACTGCTGCGTCGGCTCTTTCGCGAGCGACGGCTCTGCGAGCTTCTGGAAGTGATTGTGCGCCACCCTGTGCCGAACGCGGCGTCTGGAAAGGGACTGCCGATAGGAAACCTGACAAGCCAGTGGTTTGCCAATCTGTACCTGGACGGTCTGGATCATGTCGTCAAGGAGCAGTGGCGATTCCGTGGTTACATCCGGTACATGGATGATCTCGTCATCTGGGCCGATGACAAGGCGGATCTTTGGTGGGCTCTATCGAACGCGAAGGCGTGGTTGCAGACGCAAAGGCGACTCACGCTGAAGGATACAGCGACTCGCCTGGCCCCGACGAAGGAAGGACTGGCGTTTCTGGGCCTGCGGGTCTATCCTGACGCGTTGCGTCTGCAACGTCAGAGGTATTGGCGTTTGAGACGCCTGATTGTCCGGCGCGAGAAGGAGTTGCGGTCCGGCATGATTCGGGAGGACCAGTTCATCGGCTCGTTGCGTGCGGCGGCCGGAATTCTGTCGTTTCTTGGATTGAAGGGGCTGGTGACGAGTGCAATCGATTTGTGAATGAGCGGCCGGCGGAGAAGAGGCTTGGTCCCCGTTCGGGCGACAACCGGGTCAACCGGGGCGGCAGTTGGAACAACAATGCCAGGAACTGCCGGTCGGCGAATCGCAACAGGAACACGCCCGGCAACCGCAACAACAACCTGGGGCTCCGCCTCGCGAGCACAACGCTCAAGGGTAGGACGGTGTTGTCCCATCCGCACGGACCGGCATCCCGGCACGACCGGGATCGAACATGACAGGGTCGGGCAGGGTTGGTAGGCTACGCCGAAGGTCCTGTCCGGCCGACCGGAAACGGGTGTGTCCAGAACAGCCTATACTCCGTAGTGTTCGAGATGGCTGTGCTACGGCCAGAACTGGCGGAGGTAATCGATGCTCTCGCGGGCGATGGTTTCGGGGTCGGGGTCGTATTTGAAGATTTCGACGGAGAGCCACGTGTCGTAGCCGATCTCGCGGACGGCCTCGCCGATGGGGCATCAGAACATTTTCCGATGCATGAAGTCGCTTTCTCGGCAGCAAGGAGTCCATCACGCCACGCCTTGCTTCTTGCCCATCGAGCGGCTGGTCCTGCCTCCCTGCGGCGACTATCGATCGCCGACTCGATAGGGCGCAGGCTTGCGTGCGGAAAAGGACACGACCTTCTTGCCCTTCTGTCTCTGGCGATTGCGGATATCTTCAAAGATCGCGTCCGGATCATGATTGAATCTGGCCGCGTATTCCTGGCGACGCTTGCGTGTCTCGGCGACGATTGGGTCTTGCCACATCAATCAACCTTCCATCAATTCCAGGGGGGTGCAGATGATCGGGGGTTCGTACCCGTGCTTGCGGCATACGGATTCGATGGCTGCCCGCATGGCCGCATTGGCAATGTGGGCGCAATTCCACGTCAGGATGTAGTCCATGCCGTTTACGGTTGCCACGGCGATGTGATAGGCATCAATCGCCGCTTGTGAAGGGATCGCCCCTTCTGACATCAAGCCGTCGCCCAACGAGCGGGCCTCCGGCGTAGCCTCGAGCTCTGGGATTCCTCGGATCGCTTCCAGCCGCAGATTGGCAGCATCGGCGTCTCCCATCGACGTCTCGGCAACGACGAATTCAGAAACGAACAGGCCGAACTGAGGACGCCGGGTCTTCCACCATTCAGCAGTGACGTCCTGATTTGCCCTCACGCGAACGTCGGTGCTGTGCCGAGCCGTGAGGTAGCTGACAACGGATGTCTCAATATAGACGCGTGGTTTCCTTTTCGCCATAATCGGCCTGCCGCCTGATTGTATGCCGCAACGCCATTGCCGCCCTGACTTTCGGCCATGAATCAATTCTACAGATCAACCCCCCCAGAGGGAAAGACTCTTGTCCGTGACTGTGACGGCAATCTTGCTGAGCCATACTGTGTCATAGCAGGGCTCTGTGAAGAGAGGAGGCAGGTTCATGGGCCTGCATCGGGTGGTGCGTTTGCACGTCTGAATGTCCATCACGACCAGAACCGGCGGAGGTACTCGATGCTCTTTCCGGCGATGGTCTCGGGATCGGGGTCGTACTTGAAGACCTCGACGGAGAGCCACTTGTCGTAGCCGATCTCGCGGATGGCGTCGGCGATGGGGGTGTAATCGACCTCGCCCATGCCGGGGCCGTAGAGATTTGGGTCGTTCACGTGGAAATGGCCGATGTCCTCGACCTTCACCGAGCGGATGATGTCCGCCACGGCCTGGCCATCCTCCAGGCCCTGGGCCGATTTTTGATTTCTTTCCGAGCTCATTGCCTTGACGTCGAGGTGGATCTTGAAATTCGGATGGTCGATCTCGCGGACCATCTTCATGCCTTCCTCGACGGTGTTGATGAAGTTCGTCTCGGCAGGCGAGAGCGGCTCCAGGCAGATCGTCAGGCCCAGCCTGGCGGCGTGGTCAAGCACGGAACCAAGCAGCTCAACCGCTCGTCGCCATGCGCCTTGCTGGGTCTGGCCTTCGATGACACTTCGCTGCTTGGGCGAGCCGAGGACGAGGACCTTGCCGCCGAGGTCGCTGCACAGGTCGAGCAGGGCGGCCAGGTAATCGCGCGTCCGCTGCCAGGTCGCCAGGTCGGGCGTGGTCATGTGCAGACCCTGGGGCCCGGCGAACAGCCAGTGCAGACCGACCGTCTCGAGGCCGTGGTCTTGGATGATCTTGCGAACCTCTTTTCGTCGGCTCTTCGTGACCTCCGTCGCGGAAGGCGCCAGCGTGAACGGTGCGATCTCGATGCCGTGATAGCCGAGCCGGCTGGCGGTCGAGCAAACCTCGGTCATCGGCCGGGTCTCGAACATCTCGTTGCAGAGGGCAAACTTCATGGGGCTTCCTCAGAAGAAAAGGACCTAAAGGCTCGCGCCTTGCATGGCTCGCCCTTAGGTCCTTGAGGTCCTTTTCGTCCTTGTCGTCTTTTTGTCGGTTGCTCAGACCTGCTCGGGCACCACGAACGGCTCGCGGTAATTGCGCTTGAGGAACATGTTGGCCATCTCACTACAGTCGCCGACGTACTGCTCTTTCTGCGGGTCCATCGTCAGGACCGGGCCCAGCGTGATCGGCTCTTTCGTCAGGTCGATCTCATTGGCGGCGAGGTGATCGAGCATCCGGTTGAACGAGTCCATCATCTCGGCATTGTCGCCGATGGCAGCCTTGATCTCGTCCACGGTCGCCTTCTTGCCGATCCGGTAGGAAGTGTTGGCCATGTGACACAGAGCGGCTGAGAGGTGTCCCACCTCGATATCGGCGTTCTGGTCTTCGCGCTTGCGGCTGCGGACGGCCTTGATGAAGTTCTCGTGGTGTCCCTCGCCGCCACGGCCGGAAAACTGCTTGATCTTCTTGCCTTCGTTGTCGAAGACCCAGCCGCCGCCGTCGCCGGTGGGGAAGTAGCCGCCTTCGCACTGCACGAAGTCGCCGATATCCACGCCGGTCCGGCGATAGTTGTCCATCGTGCGGACGCCTTTCTTGGTGGGCAGGCCGCGCACCTCGAAGATCAGCGGAGCCGGTTTGTAGTCGAAGAAGGCGATCTGCGTATTGGCGGTCTCGCC
>JAFGJR010000173.1 GCA_016928975.1 Sedimentisphaerales bacterium
CGAGCACTTCGGCTGGATGTCGCCCGACGAGAACCCGCAGTACAAGTCCCACAGTTGGAACGAGCGCGAGGACGACTATTCGAGCGTCGCGTTCTGGTACCAGAGGGGCGAGCCCACCTTCACGGCCCGGGCTCCGCATGCTCGCGAGCGCACGCTGCCGAACCTGGACCGAATCATTGCCGCTCGCGAGTTCACCGCCGATCCATATCACGGCCCGGGCGACGCGGTCACGCAGAACCTGGACCTCTATCCGAGCGGCCATCTGTTCTACAAGCCGGCGAGCCAGGACAATGCCTGGGTGGAGATCCCCTTCGACGTCGAGAAGAAAGAGCCCAAGCGGCTTCTGCTGGTCATGACGCAGTCGTACGATTACGGCCGCTACCAGGCCTCTCTCAATGGCGTGAAACTGGGCGGCGTCATGGACCTCTACAGCCCGGACCTGGCCACGCGCGAGCATCATCTGCTGGATTTCTGGCCCGAACCGGGCAAATACACCCTACGGCTGGAATGCGTCGGCAAGGCTCCAGTCTCCGGCGGGGACTACCTCGGCATTGAGTCCGTCCGCTTGCGAGAGCGTCGCCCCCGCGTCACGGAGTACCACCACGACGCCGAGAAGGACTGGCGAGCGAATCCCGTGCTGTATGAATGACTGCGGCCCCGCGAGTCGATATAAGGCTTTATGAAGAAGAAGGCCAAGTCACGCCACGCAAGGGACCGTCGCGAGCCCCGGGGCAAGCCCTCGCTGTGGAAGCGTTTGCTGGCGATGATCCTGAGCCCAGTGTTATTCCTGGCGCTGGTGGAGCTTGTCCTGACCCTGGCGGGCTACGGCTACCCCAGGGGCTTCTTCATTCGATGGCAGGCGGCGGGTCAGACATGGTATCTGCCCAACGAGCACTACTGCGAGCACTTCGTCCCCGAGTCGCTGTCCCGGTCGCCCGAGCCCTGCGCGCTGGGCCGCAAGGACGAATCGACGATCCGGATCTTCGTGCTGGGAGGCTCCGCCGCGTGGGGCGATCCGGACCCGGCCTATGGGTTCTGCCGGCAACTGGGGTGGCTGCTCAACGAGCACGCCGCCGGCAAGTCCTTTGAAGTGGTCAATGCCGCCGTGACGGCCATGAACTCTCACGTGGCCAGGCGGATCGCGAAGGACTGCGTCGCGCGCGAGCCCGACCTGTTCATCCTGTTCATGGGCAACAACGAGGTCGTGGGGCCGTACGGGCCGCCGACCCTGCCGGCCTCGCTCTATTCCAGCCGTCGCTTCATCAACGCCTGTATCACCGTCAAGAAGAGCACGCGGATCGGGTCGCTTGTGAGCAAGGTCGGCCAGGCGATTCGCACCGGGGGCAAGCCGCAAGAAAAGTGGAAAGGGATGGAGGCCTTCCTGGCGAGTCGAATCGCGCTTGACGATCCGAAGCTCCAAGACTGCTATCGTCATCTTCGCGACAACCTCGACGATATGATTCAGACCGCCCGTCGCTGCGGGGCCGGAGTCATCCTGTGCACGGTTCCGACCAACCTACAATCCTGTGCTCCGTTTGGGTCACAGCACGAGGCGACTCTGAGCGTGGACGAGACCGCTCGCTGGGATCAGGCGTTTCAAGAGGGCAGAGGCCTGGAGAAGGCCGGAGATTTCGCCGGTGCTCTTGCCGCATACGAGAAGGCCCGACAGATCGATGACACCTACGCCGATCTGGTGTTCTGCACGGGTCGATGCCTGCAAGCCCTCGGCAGGGGTGAGGAAGCCAGACGCATGCTTGTCGAGGCAAGGGACCGTGACGTGCTTCGCTTCCGGGCCGACAGCGCCATCCTCCGCACGATTCGTGAAACAGCGCAGGCGTGGGCTGCCCAAGGAGTCCGGCTGCTCGATTTGGAAACATACCTGGATAGCCGTGCAGGGTGGGCTATGCCCACCGATTCCCTGGCGGCCGGTACAGCTTGCCCTGCGAACTTCCTTGTCGATCACGTGCATCTGGATTTCCGAGGCAACTTCCTGGCGGCGTCTGCGGCGATGCGCCAGGTCCGGGAGATGATGCCGCAGGCGGGACTGGCGGAGCCATCGCGATCGCAGGAGGAATTGCTCGACCTGTGCCGCCGGCGGTTGCTCTACGACGGCCATGAACGGTATCGTCTGGCGATGGAGATGTACCGCCGCAGGACCGTGCTGCCGTTTTCGGGGCAGATCGGTCACGACGCCGAGATGGAAGGCCTGCGGGACGAGATCGTTCAGTTGCGCAGGGCCGAGCGCGACATGAAGGAAACGGAAGGGGGCTATCGCGATGTCGTCGAACGTCGCCCGACTGATTCCTACCTGATCCTACGTCATGGCCAGTTCCTGATCGGCGCCGGCCGCCTGAGGGAGGCGAGGGACCTGTATCAAAAGGCGGTTGACGCAAGGCCTTTTGATACGAAGATTCGCAAGGAGTTGGCTCAAGTGCTGGCCCAGAGCATGCGCAAGGATGAAGCGGTTGAGGTGCTCATGTCGAAGCAATCACCGAATCCCTTCAGTCGCAAGGACGCCCTGCTGCTACTGGGGGCTCACTGTGCGATGGTGGGCAACTATCCTCAGGCTATGGCGATCTATGACGAGCTCAACCGGATCGATCCCAGGAATCTGGACGTCCTGGTGAATCGGGCGGCAGCGGCCTCTCACAAGGAGGACCTGCCCGCCATGAAGCAGGCGCTGGACAAAGCCCTGAAGATCGCCCCGAACGCCTCGCTGGCCCTGATCAACATGGGCAACTACTGCGCCAAGCAGAACCAACCGAAAGAAGCCCGGAGCTGGTTCGCCAGAGCGGTCGCCGCCGAGCCGGAGAACCCGTTCGCCCACGTCGGCCTGGGAATCCAGTCCGTCCGGCTGGAGCAGATGGACAAAGCCGTCGAGCACCTGATGCAGGCCGCAGCCCTCAAACCCGATTTCGTCGAAGCCTATCTGCTCTTGGCCGCCATCCACGACCAGGCCGGCCGCAAGGACGAAGCCAAAAAGTACATGGCCCTCGCCACCCTGTTCAAGACCGCTCCGCAATAATACTGATCTTGGCTTCCAGGTTGCGTGCCCCGCCGAATAGCAGGTTGACAAGCTTCTCCTTCAATAGGAGAATCATATGGCTTGATCCTGGAGCAACCAATGAAGCCCCGACTATACATTGAGACAAGTGTTGTCAGCTATTATGCGGCCCGGCCGAGCCGCGATTTGATCGTTGCGGGACACCAACAGATCACCCAGCAATGGTGGGTTCGCCAGTTGTCGTGGTACGAACCCTATGTCTCAGAAGTCGTGCGGGAAGAGATATCGCGCGGTGACGCCATGATAGCGAAACTCCGGTTGCAGGCTGTCCAGGACTTCGCCGACCTGGCGGTAACGCCCGACGTTACCAAGCTTGCCCGGAAGTACTATGCCGCCCTTGACCTGCCCGACAAGGCGAGGCTTGACGCGATCCATTTGGCTCTGGCTGTGCAGCATGGCATGGACTACCTGGTTAGCTGGAACTTTGCGCATATTGCCGGTGCTCGGCCCAGAGGCATTGTCCAGAAGATCAACTACCAGATGCAGATGGAGACTCCCGTCATATGTACCCCAGAAGAACTCATCCAAGAGAGCCTCTGATGTCTGATCCTATCATTGAAGAGGTGCGCCGGATCCGAAAGGAGATTGAGGCGGAGCACGACAACGACTGGAAGGCCCTCGAACGGTACTTCGTGAAAAAACAGAACATCGCTCCAGAGAAGAAGGTCGTATACAAGCCCAGGAGGTTGCCCGGGAGCATCGCTTAGAAGCGACACCCGGCAGGACGGCAGCGAGAGGAACCATTTGTGGGCACGTGACGCCTTGCTGGCGCGTCGACGAACGCGCACCGATTACCGGGTCGGCGCAGGCGGAGTGCTGTCCAATCCCTGACACAGATCTTTCTTACCCCTGCCGGGGGCGGGTCAGATCTTTGAGGATTGTCTTGGCGATGACGGCGTCTTCGCGGACCTGGAAGTCCAGCATGCCCACGCAGGCGAAGTCGGCGCCGTTTTGGAAGGCGTACTGGAAGCCCTCGCGCGGGTGGATCGCGCCGGCGGCCAAGACTTTGTAAGCGATCCAGGGCTTCTTGATCGCGCTCATGACTTCGATGGTCCGCTGCGGCTCCATGCACCACATGTTGTCGTGCGAGGGCAGGTCGTAGGGGCCTTTCTTCTCCTGCGGCGTGGCGGACCAGTACTTGTCGCTGTGAAGCGTCTTCATGTAGAAATCGGCGGGGATGCCCGCCTTTTCGCAGGCGATGGGGACTTCGATGGAGTGACATGCGACGCCGGCGATCAGGCCATTGTTCTTTGTGTGCTCGACCACCTTGGCGACCATGTCCAACTGGTTCTGCTGGGTCAAACGGTCGCCCATCTCACCCTGGATGAAAGCCCCATGGGCGCCAGCGTCGATCGCCATTTGGAGCTTGGTGAAGGGGTCGTCGGGTCGCGGGAAGTACTGAGCGAGCCACTGGATGTTGCCGCCGCGCTCGTCCCAGTATCGCTTGATCGCACGCCCGGTAGGATCGTTGCCGCCGGCGTAGGGGTCGTCGATCGTGGAGATCATCGTATTGACGCCGCACTGCTCGCAAATCTCCCACGTTTCCATGATCTTCTCAACGGTGAAGTAGTGCTTCAGGAGCGAGGAGATGTAGATCATATCGCGGGCGTGGGCGTAGCCGTTGATGAGGTTGCCGCCGCAGATGAGCCGGCTGATCTTCAGCGTGCCGATGGTTCCCATCGGCAGCTCGACGGCAGGCTGTGTCGTCTTCGTGTCGTTAGCCTTGGTCGTTTCTTGAGCCAGCAGGTTCTTCTCCTCGATGCTCAAGCCGAGCATGCCTGTACCGAAAGCACACGTCTTCAAGAAGTTGCGGCGATTCAAGCTGTCTGCGCTCATGTCCATCTCCCGGGCACAGCGGTACGTGGTCAATCTCCAGTTGTCCGTGATCACGCCATGCGAAGATAGATCATACACGATCAGCAGTGCGATTTCCAGGGTTGAAATCAGTCACAAGAGGGCTTGACGGCGGGGGGATTTCGCCTATGCTGATTTCTTTTGCACTATCGAGCAAAGGAGTACGAATCGTGCAAGGAAGTACGGCTACGGGGGAGTTCGTGTTTCAGCCGCGTGCCGTCGAGCCGGGACCGAGTGTCCTCTATGACGAGCACGTGAAGCGGACGAGCAAGTCGCACATCAGCGCCTTTGCCGGGTACCTGATGCCGCTGTGGTATTCCTCGATTGCCGAGGAGCACCGGGCGGTCCGCGAGCGGGCGGGCCTGTTCGATTGCACGCACATGGGCGTGCTGGAGGCGTCCGAGGAGGACGCGGCGGCGTTCCTCGATCTGATCAGCACGAATGAAGTCAGTAGCATGCAGACCGGCCGGGCTCGCTACGGCTATATCCTCGATGCCGCCGGCAACGTGCTCGACGACATCATCGTCTATCGTCGACGCGAGGACTGCTTCATGGTCGTCGTCAACGCGGCGAATGAGCCGAAGATCAGTGCCTATCTGCGAGAGTTGATCGAAGGGCGTGCCGTGGTCGATACCGAAGACTCGCAGTGGGCCCGGAAGGTGCCTTCGCTGGATGTGGCGGTCTGGGATATGCGCGACCCGAACCGATCCCAGGATCGGCGGGTGGATATCGCCTTGCAGGGACCGGCGTCAATCGAGACTCTGGCGAAGCTGACCAAACCGTCAACCATGAGTCACATCTCCGCGCTGAAGAGCTTCGCCTTTGTCGAAGAGCTGGTAGCGGGGATCGATTGTCTGATCTGCCGGACCGGATACACCGGGTCGAGCATCGGGTTTGAGCTGTTCGTCGATCCGGAGGAGGCGCCGCGGCTGTGGAACCTGATCCTCGACGCGGGCGCGCCGCTGGGGGTCTTGCCGTGCGGGCTCGGGGCCCGTGACAGCCTGCGGATCGAGGCGGGTCTGCCCTTGTATGGCCACGAGCTGGATGGCAAGTTCAATATCTCGCCGTTCGAGGCCGGTTATGGCTGGGCGGTCAAGCTGAACAAGGAGTTCTTCGTCGGCAAGGCGGCCATGCAGCGGATCGCGGCCACGTACAGCATGGAAGTGGCCCGGATCGAGTGGCCGGGGACGAAGGGCATCCGTCCGATCCGACCCGATGACGCCGTGCTGAACGAGCAGGGCGAGTGCGTCGGCTGGGTGCTCAGCAGCGCCAAGGTCGAGGAAAAGCAGTATTCGCTGGCCTATGTAGCCCGTGACATGGCCCCAGAGGGAACGACGCTCGGCGTCTACTATCTGGCGCGAAGCCCCGCCCAGGTGCAGCAAGGGCGCAAGGAACGCGTCGAAAAAGGTACGAAGCTGGAAGCGGATCTAACCGGAACGGTCTCCGTTCGGTTCCCCAAGTTCTGAGTAGCATGGGCATCTTGCCCATGGATTCGCAATCACGGGCTCCAAGCCCGTGCTACGAAGGAGAGAATGACGATGGCGGTCAAGGAAGGATTGCGTTATACGAAGGACCACGAGTGGATCGAGGTCGAGGGCGATACCGGGACCATCGGGATCACCGACTACGCCCAGGAGCAGTTGGGTGAGATCGTGTTCGTCGAGCTGCCGCAGGCGGGCAAGGAGTTCGCCTCGCGCAAGGAGATCAGCGTCGTGGAGAGCTCCAAGGCGGCGGGCGACGTGTACTGTCCCGTCGGGGGCAAGGTGACCGAGATCAACTCGCAACTGGAGTCCAGGCCGGAGCTGGTCAACGAGGATTGCTACGGAGCCGGCTGGATCTGCAAGCTCAAGATCACCGATAGGAAAGCCCTCGACGCCTTGATGGACGCAAAAGAGTACGAGGAGTACTTGAAGACGCTCTGATACTGCACGTGACATCGGGAGTGTTCGAAATTCGAAACTCGAATATCGAAATCCGAAACAAGCACGAAGGACCGAAATCCCGAATTCGAAACGGCCCCGAGCGAGCGACAGCGTTCTGATCGTTTGAGGTTGCGATTTCGGATTTGTTTCGTGCTTCGGATTTCGTATTTCAGATTTCTTGAGGGAGGCTATGGAATTCATACCGCACACTGCCGAGCAGCGACAGGAGATGCTCGATGCGATGGGCCTGACGATGTCGGATCTGTTCCGCGACATTCCGCCGGAGCTGATGGCGAACTCGTTCCACCTGCCGCACGGGCTCAGCGAGCAGGAAGTCCGCAACCGGCTGGCCGGACTGGCAGGAGAGAATTCGACTGACCTGGTCCTGTTTCTCGGCGGCGGCTTTTACGATCATTTCATCCCGGCGGCCGTCTACTCGATCATCTCGCGCAGCGAGTTCTACACGGCGTACACGCCGTACCAGCCGGAATTGTCCCAGGGGACCCTCCAGGCGATCTACGAGTTCCAGTCGGCGATGTGCCGGCTGACGGACATGGCGGTGTCCAACGCGTCCCTCTACGACGGCGGCACCGCCATGTACGAGGCGATGATGATGGCCCTGCGCACCACCGGCCGCAACAAGGTCATCCTCGACGACAGCGTCAACCCGATCTATCGTGTCATGATCGACTCCTATACGCAGAACCTGCAAATCGATCTGGCTCAGACCCATTCCGTCGACGGGCTGGCCAATCGTGCCGAGATCTTGCAGAAGCTGGACGACCAGACGGCTGCCGTGATCGTGCAGAACCCGAACTTCTTCGGCTGCATCGACGATTTCACCGACATCGCCGACGCCGCCCACGAAGTGGGCGCGCTGCTGCTGGTCTCGTGTTATCCGATCTCGCTGGGGATCCTCAAGACCCCCGGCGCGATGGGCGCGGATATCGTCACGGGTGAAGGGCAGAGCCTGGGAATCCCGATGTCGTTCGGCGGGCCGTACCTGGGCTTCATGACCTCTCGCATGCAATACGTCCGCAAGATGCCCGGCCGCATCGTCGGGGAGACGAAGGACCGGGAGGGCCGCCGGGCCTTCGTTCTGACGCTTCAGGCTCGCGAGCAGCACATTCGCCGGGAGAAGGCGACGTCCAATATCTGCTCGAACGAGGCCCTGTGTGCCTTGACGGCGCTGGTGTACCTGTCGCTGATGGGCAAGGAGGGCCTGAAGGAGACCGCCCAGCGCTGCGCGGACAAGGCGAGCTATGCCTATCACCGTCTGACGGCAATTCCGGGCGTGAAGCCGCACTTCAGGGCCAAGTGGTTCTTCAATGAATTCGTGCTGGACCTGCCGTGCGGTGCAGCCGACGTGATCGCACGGCTGATTGAGAAGGGGTTCGCCGCTGGCTTCCCACTGAGCCGCTACTACGAGGGCATGGAAAACGCCATCCTGATCTGCGTGACGGAGAAACGCACGAAGCAGGAGATCGGAATGCTGGCCGAGGCCCTGGAGAGCGTCCTGTGAGAATATCAAAAATCAAATATCAAAAATCAAAAGTGCGGAATCGCCTGTCGGCGACGGAAGTCCATGTTTGGATTTTGATCTGCAATTTTGATGTTTGATTTTTGATCTTTGACTTATCCGGAGATCGTCATGAAGCTTCTGTTTGAGAGAACCGTTCCAGGCCGGCGGGGCGTGCTGCCGGCGCCGAGCGATGTGCCGGTGAGTGTCAATATCCGCGGGGGTCTGCTCCGTGAGCAGAGCGCCAGACTGCCGGAGCTGAGCGAGCTCGACGTGATGCGGCATTTCACCGAGCTGTCGCGTCGCAACTTCGGCGTCGATACGAACTTCTACCCGCTCGGCTCGTGCACGATGAAGTACAACCCGAAAGTGTGCGAGCGGATCGCCGGCTATCCGGGCTTTGCGCACCTGCACCCGCTGCTGCCGCAGCTTCGCCGGGGCGGAATGCTGACGCAGGGGGCCCTGGCCATTCTGTACGAGATGGACCTGCTCCTGCGCGAGATCACGGGCATGGTCGGATTCACGATGCAGCCGATGGCCGGCGCCCACGGCGAGCTGACCGGCATGATGATCATGGCCGCCTACCACCGCGACAAAGGCAACAGGAAGAGCATCGTGCTGGCCCCCGACAGCGCCCACGGGACGAACCCCGCCAGCGCCGCGATTGCCGGCTACAAGGTCGTCTCGATCCCGAGCACGGACGCCGGGGATATGGATATCGACGCCCTCAAACGCGCGCTGAATGACGATGTCGCGGGCATCATGCTCACGTGTCCCAGCACACTCGGCCTGTTCGATCCGAACATCAAGGAGATCTGCGACCTGATCCACAGCGTGGATGGGCTGGCGTACTACGATGGCGCGAACCTGAACGCGATCGTCGGTCTGGCAAGGCCGGGCGACTTCGGCTTCGACATCGTGCACCTGAACCTGCACAAGACCTTCGCCACCCCGCACGGCGGCGGCGGCCCCGGTGCCGGACCGGTGGGTGTGAAAGAGAAGCTCCTGCCGTATCTGCCGATCTCCCTCGTCGTCAAACGCAATGACGGCACGTACGCTCTTGAATACGACCGACCGAAGTCCATCGGCTATATCGCGCCGTTCTACGGCAACTTCGGAATCGTCGTGCGCGCGTACACCTATATCCTGATGCTCGGCGGCGAGGGCCTGCGGCATGTGGCCGAGACGGCCGTCCTCAACGCCAACTACGTCCGCACCAAGCTGCGAGAGCACTACACGGCCGCCGTGGATCGAATCTGCAAGCATGAGTGCGTCTTCTCCATCAACGGCAAGATGGCCGAGAACGGCGTCCACGCGATCGACGTCGCCAAAGCCCTGATCGACCGGGGCTTCCACCCGCCGACCGTCTACTTCCCGACCACCGTCCACGAAGCGATCATGATCGAGCCCACCGAGACCGAGAGCAAAGAAACCCTCGACGCCTTTATCGAAGCCATGATCGACCTGGCTCGCTTAGCCGAGACCGACCCCGAGAAGCTGAAAGCCGCCCCTGTCACGACCCCAGTCTCCCGCCCCGACGACGTCGCCGCCGTGAA
Organism: Sedimentisphaerales bacterium; assembly: GCA_016928975.1. The sequence goes on from JAFGJR010000173.1 coordinate 9,916, forward strand.
GAACCTCAGCATCGCGTGCTTGTAACGCAAACCGAATCAATGTGTTCTCACACAAAGCCACGAAGGCACGAAGTATTCATTCAGGCTGTGCTTTTCTACGCATTCCTTTGTGTCTTCGTGTCTTTGTGTGAGCACGAGTTTCAGTTCTACAGAGAGACCAACTTCGGTCCAGCGATACAACTTTTTGGTCTTCTCCGTGTCCTGTGGCTACTGACGGTTCAACTCAGTCGCTTCGCGGAGCGTGGCCCGCAGGGTTTCCAGCAACTCCTCTTGGGATCGCTCCTGGCAATTGACGCCGGGCATCTCCTCGATCCACCCATACCACCATCCGTCTTCCTGCTTGATGACCGCTTTGTATTCCTGCATCGGATGTCTCCAGAAGACGTCAATCCATCGAACGGCGTCGAAGAGGGCGCGAGACTGCAATGCTCGCGCTCTATATATCAGGTCGGTTGCCGAGACTCGGGCGGCTTCACCTCGGGAAAACAACTCGTTGCCTTCGCAACAACGATCCGTAAATACGCCCAGCCCTGAAGCGCCAACTCGTCGCAGAGTGAGGGCGCGTTCAAAACCTTGCCCACCGCGTAGCCAAGTGAACCGTCGTTGAGAGGTACGCGGTTCCATTCTGCCGATACCGGATCGCCGTGAATTATGTGGCCATAATAGATATGGTTTTTCCCGTCGCGAAGCCGACGGGTAAAACCAGATTGGACTGAGCGGCGGGGAAGATGAAGGCATCTGGAGA
>JAFGJR010000174.1 GCA_016928975.1 Sedimentisphaerales bacterium
AAACAAGACGCCCACGACAAAAGTCCGGCTCGGCCGACCTGATCCCTGGTTTTGCCCCAGAAACACGGGTCGAAACCTGACTTCGGGGCTTTTGTCGTAGGCGTCAAACAAAGCCAATTCGCCTTCCGGACAACCGGCAGGTACGGGATGCCTAGCCAATGCGAAACAAAGCCAAATCTGGGGTGTGGAGGAGGAGGGTGTCTGGGCAAGGAAGGGGCTTTGTGGGGTCACACATCGCCGGAATCTGGCCGACGCCGTATTGCGTTTGGCGCGGCTCTCAGGTAAAATTTATGGTTTCGGCTCTTGCAGAATGATGTGTTCGCATACTGAAACTGCGAATGGCAATGTGAAGTTGGATTATGCAGGAAATTGAAATCAGAGTGCCCGGGGCGGCCGAGAGGCGGTACCGGATTGCGATCGGGTCGGGGATTCTGCCCTCGGTCTGGCCGCAGATCAAGGCGGCGTACGACAAGCAGAACAAGTTCGTGGTTACGGATGAGAACGTCGTCGCGGCGGGACACCTGGCCGCATTGGTCGGCAGCCGGCGGATTCCGCACTTCGTCATTCAACCGGCGGGCGAGGCTTCCAAGAAGATCGACACCGCCATCGCGATTGTCGAGGCGATGGAGAAGCTCCTGCTCGGCCGCGACACGGTCGTGGTCGCGGTGGGCGGCGGAACGGTGGGCGATGTCGCAGGCTTTGCCGCCTCGATGTTCAAGCGAGGTATCCCCATAGTGCACGTGCCAACCACGACGGTGGCGCAGGCTGATTCCGCCATCGGCGGCAAGACCGGCGTGGATTCCAGCGTCAGCAAGAACGCATTCGGGACCTTCTGGCACCCCGCTGCCGTGTATATCGATGTCTCGACGCTTAAGACCCTGGACGAGCGTCAGTATCGGGCCGGGTTGGTCGAATCCGTCAAGCACGGCCTGATCGCCAGCCGCGAGTACTTCGAGCTCCTCGAAAGCCACCTCGACGCGATCCTCGACCGGCAAGACGACGTGCTCGAAACGATGGCCCGATATAACTGCATGATCAAGGGCCGTGTCGTCGAGGAGGACCCGCACGAGAAGAACCAGCGCAGGATTCTCAATTACGGCCACACGGTCGGGCACGCCGTAGAGGCGGCCGGCGACTACTCCCTGCTCCACGGCGAAGCGGTCGCCATCGGCATCATCGCAGCGGGCTTGATCGAAGTGGAGCTGGGGCTCTCCCGAGGCAACCGGCTCGACCGCGTGCGCGCCATCTTCGAGAAGCTCCGCGTTCCGGTGAAACTGCCGCAAAATCTGACCGAAGAGAAGTTGATCGGCGTAATGAGGCACGACAAGAAGGCGGTGGGCCAGTGGCCGCGATTCGTCCTTCTGGACGAGATCGGGCACGTGCACTGCGAGGACGGCCAGTACGCCCTTGAGGTCCGCCGCGATATCGTGCAACGGGTGTTGAAGACGCTCAAATAGGACGCTAAAGAAAATTCGAAGCACGAATGTCGAAATCCGAAACAGATTCAAAGTGCGAAATCCGAAACGCTCCCCCGCTGCCGCTCGCTTGGCCCCTGTTCGGGATTTGGAGTTTTGGCCCTTCGTGCTTGTTTCGCATTTCGGAATTCGAATTTCGGATTTGTTCATGCGTCATATCCAGAAATATGAGAGGGTAAACGATGTATCGACCGCAGATCAAGGTGCTCGATTGCACGATCCGGGACGGTGGTTTGATCAACGACCATCAGTTCAGCGATGAATTCGTCCGCGAGGCCTACCGGGCGCTCTCCAAGAGCGGCATCGACTACATGGAGATGGGCTACCGCAGCAGCAAGGAGCTCTGCCCGATCAAGGAGTTCGGCGCCTGGAAGTACTGCGACGACGAGAAGATCCGCGAGATCACCGACGGGATCGAGTCCAACATGAAGATCAGTATCATGGTGGACGCCCACCGCGTGCGCGAGCAGGCCTTCGCCCCGGCGGACGAGAGCCCGGTGGACATGATCCGCGTCGCCACCTACGTCAAGGACATCGACAAGGCGATCGACCTTGCAAAACGGACAAAAGACCTCGGATATGAGACCACCGTCAACATCATGGCCATCTCGAAGGAAAGCGAGTTTGCCTTGATCGAGGCGCTGGACCAGCTCGCCAAGACGAACGTCGATTGCGTCTACGTCGTGGACAGCTACGGCGCCTTGTACTGCGAGCAGATCGAGTACCTGGTCAAGCTATACAAGGAGCACGTGCCCGGCAAGGAGATCGGCATCCACGCGCACAACAACCAGCAGCTCGCGTTCTCGAACACGATCGAGGGGATCATCCACAATGCGAACTACCTGGACGCGTCGCTGTTCGGCATCGGCCGCGGGCCGGGCAACTGCTGCCTCGAGCTGCTCATCGGTTTCCTGAAGAACCCCAAATTCAATCTCAGCCCGATCCTGAAATTCATCCAGGAGTGCATGCTTCCGCTGCGGGAGAAGATCGAGTGGGGCTACATCATCCCCTACATGCTGACGGGCATCCTGAACGAGCACCCGCGGGCCGCGATCGCTTACCGCGAGACCCCCGACCGCGACAAATACGCCGAATTCTACGAGCGCCTCCTCGAAGGCGTCATCGACGAATAGAACGAGAAGATCCCTGGCTCTCAGGGAAGCCGCTGACGCCACTTTTCGGGATCGCGGGCGGCGTGAAAGACAGCATAGACCGTCACTGTGTGCGATTCGTGCTCATAGAAAACTGCATAGGGAAAGCGACGAATTAGCGCCCGTCGATACTGCTTGTGGACAACCGCCTGCATCTCAGGCATGCGAAGGATCACGGCAATGCAGGCGTCAACACAACTCAGGAACTCCTCCCCCAAGCCGGTTCGCCGCGATTCGTACCATGCGGACGCCTCGGCAAGATCCTGCTCGACCTCCGGCGCGATGACCAGTTTAGCCGCCACGGCGACTGTGCACCCTGCGTTTGACTTCTTCCCACGTGAGTCCGGAGGCGGGGTTCTTCATCAGGTTGGCCTTTCTGCGGTCCAGTTCCTCTTTCTGCCAATCATGGACCGGTACGGCTTGGGGAGTCGCCGCAAGGTCGTCCCACAGGTCCTCCACGAGTTGGAGCTTCTCGGACGGACTCAAATCAAACAGGGAGGTCGTTGTTTGGTTCATGCTGATACTCCTGCAATATACCTCCAGTGTAGTTGCCGCAAGTCGCAACGTCAAGGGAAAATGCTCATGACCTAAAAGGGACAAGGCACATCCTTAAGTTCTTTCGTGCTCGCCGCCGCGATCACCTACCGCGAAACGCCCGACAAGGACAAATACGCCGAGTTCTACGAGCGCCTCCTCGAAGGCGTCATCGACGAATAGCCGCGTGGTTGTGACACGCGGACGGGCTGTATGGCTACTTGGGGAGATGAGTCCGTCAATGCGGCCCGGCGTCCTGCCAGGCTGGCCGCTCTTTCATTCCCCGGCCATCTTGATGTCCCCGGAAGGAGAGACCTCTATGCTCCCCCGATAGCATCCGACGTAGAGGTTCCCGTTGACGAGCACGCCCGCCGTAGATGGGGCATCCGGAAGGACCCTCCATCTGCCGGTCCGCCAGAGGCCATCGTCGCCTTTCCAGACCTTGAAAAGCATCCCCCCGCCCATCCCGAGGTGTGATAGCCCCGTGACCGCGACAATGCCGAACGGCATTGCGCAAATCTCGTGGACATTCTAGCTCAACAGAGTCGTCTGTCTCCCGGAGGAGTCGACAAGGACCAGTTCCCTGCCAAACTCACCCCTGTTGGAGCCAAGCAGGAATCCATCAGCCACGCGGATACCGACTTGCGGGACTCGCTCGACTGTCTGGACGCGCGTTGTCACGGCTCCTGCTTCTGTCGAATCAACGCAGCCTACCTGTGCCTTGTACGCGAGTTTCTTCAACTGTTCTTTGTTCAGATGGTCCGGCTGATCGACATAGGGCGGATGATTCCTCCGCAGGTCCCGTTCGGCCGAGGCGTCATCCCACGTCTCGATGCCCACAAAGTCAGAGGGCAGGAGCATAGCTTTGGCCTTGGCCTCTCGGTCTTGTGCCATGTAGGTCATCTTGTCCTGGATCACGAGAATGGCTTTTTCTGCGGCTGCCCGAACGTGGCGATACCAGTGTCCTTTCGAGACGTCGGTCAGCGCCGGGATGGCATCGGCCGCATGCAGCCGACCCAGCGATTCCGCCGAGACGTACACCAGTCTCCAGTCGTCCTCTGTCTTGAGGAGCTTGACGAGAGGAGGAATCCCTTCGCGATACCCGATGTGGCCCATCGCCTTCGCAGCCTCGATCCTTATGTCCCAGTCGTTGGAGGATAGATAAGGAACCAGCGCAGGGCCCGCCGCCCTGCCGCTATCCCCAAGGCCCGCAATGGCAGAGAAGACACGGCGGTCCGGCTTCTCTGTCAGACGCTTCACCAGGACCGGAAGCGCCTCAGGCACACCCATGCCACGGAGAGTGTAGGACGTCAATTTGCGCACATACTCGTTCTCGTGTTCCAGCAGCGGCAACAGGTACGGAATGGCATCGGGCCCGAGTTGCTGGATGCTTCTGGCGACTTGTTCCTCCGCTTCGGTTATCCGCGATTCCGGGCATGCAGATTGCTCGATAAGACGCGGGATATCCGCGAGCTCCGTCTGTCCAAGGCAGACGGTTGCGAGGAGTAACATGGAAACTTGTGTCACGAGTGTGGTCCGCCGCTGCATAAGTACATCTCCGCTCGTCGTTCGCGTGGTGGTCCGGCTGCGATTACCTCGTCACGATACTACAGCAGATGGCTCCGGCACCTCTAACACGCGCATACCTTTCTTCCAATGCACCCAGTATAGCTCAGAGTGCCGGGCAAATCAAGACCAAGGATAAGGATTGCGGGAGAATGGGGGCCCGCTTGCTTCTCATCGTCACAGATTACCTTGCAGCATTTGGGGCAGTCCCTGCCTTGTCCGGCGGCTGTAACTGTTGCTTCAGATCGTCCGTGAGCAGGTCCCAGAGGTGGGGGTGCGCTTCCAGCAGGCGGGCGATGTCGGCGAGGTCTTTGATTCGCTTGCTCTGTCTTTGCTGGGGCTCGGACCACGCCTTCATCTTGCCTCGCAACGTGTCCTCCAGTGAGGCGACCCGCATGAGAATACCGTGAACGTCAGCGGGGACCGCTCGCGAGGGGAAATCTCGATAGAAATCCTCCGTGCTGAGCTGAAGGAGAACCCGCGAGCCGCCTTTGAAGTTGATCGACCATTCAAATCTCTCGGCGTGGAATCCAGCCTCCTCCAAGAGTGAGACGGTCCGTTCAATCGCCTCGACCGCGACGACGAAGTCCACATCCTGGGTCACCATCGGTTGCTTCGCCCAGTGGTTCACCGCCAGGCCACCGATGACGCACCACGCGATGTCGGCTCGCTCAAGGCAGGCCACCAGGCGCATGACATCGTTCGTGCCGCCTCCGGTTTGCCAGTCGTAGAATTGCTTTGCCGTCATGGAATCGAGCGTACCGCCAGTGAAGCAGGCCGACAAGCGCATTCGACCCTTGCAGGCCGACAGGGCTGCCCTGTCGGCGTTTTTTGCTTGCCTCATGCGGCGGAGAAAGTACAGTAGGATGCCAGTTGGAGCGGATCGCCAACAATCCGCCATCCGAAATCTGAAATCCGCAATGACAGGAGTTCTGCCATGATCGGCAAGGCGATACGACTGGAACGCATCATCGACCGCAACTCGGGCAAGACGGTCATCATCCCGATGGACCACGGCGTCACGGTCGGGCCCATCGCGGGTCTGGCCGACATGCGCACCGCGATCAGCAAGGTCGTCGCGGGCGGGGCCAATGCCATCCTCATGCACAAAGGCATGGTCCGCGCGGGCCATCGCGGCACCGGCAGAGACGTCGGCCTGATCATTCACCTTTCCGCCGGGACGTCCCTGAGCCCCGACCCCAACGCCAAGGAGCTGGTCTGCACGGTCGAAGAAGCGATCAAGCTCGGGGCCGACGCGGTCTCCATCCACATCAACCTCGGGGCGGAAACCGACAAGGAGATGCTCCGGCAGTTCGGCCTGGTCAGCGAGCGGTGCTCCGAGTGGCAGATGCCGTTGATCGCGATGATGTACACGCGGGGCCCGAAGATCCAGGACGAGTTCAACGTCAAGAACGTCAAGCTGGCCGCCCGGGCCGGGGCGGAGCTCGGCGCCGACATCGTGAAAGTCTCCTACACCGGTTCGCCCGACACGTTCGCCGAGGTCGTCCAGGGTTGTCCCGTCCCGGTGGTCATCGCCGGCGGGCCGAAGATGGGCAGCGACGAGGAAATCTTCCGCATGGCCGAAGGGGCGCTGGCGGCCGGGGCCAAGGGTCTGTCCATCGGCCGCAACGCCTTCCAGCACGACAAGCCTGACAAGATGGTCCGCGCCTTGAGCAGGATGGTGCACGAAGGCGCCAGCGTCCAGGCCGCCATTGAGACGGTCAAGAGCTGAACCTCATCACTCCGGGCTCGTCCTGGAATAGGGCTCTCTGGCCTGCTCAATCCGTGGTCTTGTGAGTACGGCGCGGACGTGAACAAGTAAATGGCGTACTACTGCGTCCGGCACACGCCCGAGGCGAAAGACCTGCCGGACGCACCGGTGGACACCTTCGCCGGTTACCCCGAAGCCATGTCCGCCGAGCAGCCGACCGCTGTGCGCCGGACACAGGGGAACAACGCCTGACACTGGAGTTTCTGCAAGGAGCGAATGATGAACTGGTGGTGGGGATTGCTCATCTGTCTGTCCTTGCTGTGGGTCCTGCCCATGTACGGGGCGCACAGCGCCCGGATGCCGACAATCTTCTTTGTCGCGGTTGCAGCGCTCTGGACGGTCGTCCTCGTGTTCGTCGAGCCTCTGTATGACTGGGGTACAGACCTCGCCCGAAAGCTCGGCCGCTCTCGTCTCGCCGATTTCCGGGAGCGCCTCAAGCCCACCGTGCTGCCACCGGCCCGAATCGCCCTGCTCCTCATGGCGGCGATCAGTGCCGTGTTCGCCGTGCTGTGAGGAGTATTGACCGCGCGAGCCGGTTGTGCTACTGTGCCTTGTGGAAAAGAAGGGAGCTTGCTATGAATACGTTGATTGTATACTTCTCCAAATTCGGAAACACCCGGAAGGTGGCAGAGTCAGTTGGCGAGGTAATGAGGCAGGCCGGTGACGCTCGGGTGGTCAGTATCGACCAGTTCGCGGCCTCCGATCTGGAGAGTGCGGGTCTGGTCGTGGTGGGCAGCCCCACGCACGCATTCAACGTCCCGCGAGCGGTCCGCGCCGCACTCGATGCACTGCCTCAGGCAATCCTGGCCGGCAAATCCGTGGCCGCTTTCGACACCACGGTCAGGCTCTGGCCGCTCCGGCACATGAGGGCCTCGCCCAAGCTGCTGCGCCGGCTCCGTCAATTGGGAGGCAGGCCGGTAGCTCCGCCGCAGACATTCTACGTGAAGACCAGCGGTACGCAACAACCCGGCGAGGTCGATCTGCTGCTCGAGGGGGAAATGGAGCGAGCCCGGCAATGGGCGGACGGCCTTCTCAATCGATCGAGAACCCCTGCTGGAACATGAGAAACTGTCTCGCGATCTTCTTGGGTATCCTTGTCGTCTTCAGTTCCGGCTGCCAGGTGAGCCGGGCGTTGAACCAACCTATCCCCGCCTCCGCTGCCGTCGGCATCCAGGATGAGCGGACGCAGCGCATCGCCGAGGTCATACGCGACACGATGCGCAAGGAGAACATCGCGGGCATCTCGGTTGCAGTTGTCGATCACGGCCAGATCGTATGGGCACAGGGATTCGGCTACAGAGACGTCGCCAAGCGATTGCCCGTCGACACCGAGACGCAATTCCAGGCCGGCTCGATCAGCAAGCCTGTGACGGCCCTGGGGGTCCTGGTACTGAAGGAATCCGGCCAACTCGACCTCGACAAGGACGTGAACGGGTATTTCAAGGACTGGCGTCTGGACTCCAAGTGGCCGGACAAGCCAGTGACACTTCGGCTGTTGCTGTGCCATCGCGCCGGCATGGTCCCGCACGGGTGCCTTGGGTACGAGGAGACACGAGAACTACCTTCCCTGCTGGAAATCCTGAACAGTCGTCATGATATCGCCGGCTGGCTCACCAACAACTACTTTGGGACGATCAAGGTGGCCAGACCGCCCGGTTCACGCTTCGATTACTCGACCGGAGGGTACTGCGTCGTCCAGAAGGCCGTCGAAGATGTCACCGGCCGGCCGTTCGAGGCGGTCATGGACGAGTTGCTCCTGCAACCGCTCGCGATGAGCCGGTCGCATTTCATTCAGCCTCCGCCGGAAGCGGAGACGAACATCGCACACGGCTACTGCCGGTGGCACGGCATTCTCTATCACGGCCGGTGGTGTGTCTTCACACAGAAGGCCGGCGCGGGACTCTGGTCCACTCCCCAGGACCTGGCAAAACTGATCGTGGCGGTACAGAAGGCTCGGGCCGGAGAAAGACAGGGACCCATTTCCCCGGCGACTGCTGAGGAGTTTCTGACTCCACAATTCGACGGCCACATGGGCATGGGAATCTTCCTGGATGGGGAAGGCGTTAGTCGCGGCTTCTTCCATTCCGGAGAGAACCTCGGCTACTTCGCCCGTTTCGGCGCCGGCGTCAACGTCCGCCGCGCCTGGGTCGTCATGAGCAATGGCAAGAAGGACTGCTTCAACCCGATCACCAAGGCCATTGCACAGGAATTCAGACGGCTCCCCCCGGACAAAGAAATTACGGAGAAATGAAAGCGACACCGTCTCCCAAGAAGCCCCCGGCGCCGGCCTTCTCACCTTCCCCTACGCCACCGACCCACAAGGCAACATCCTCGAACGCCAAAGCTGACGATAGATCGTCGGGTCGGCGATCTTGACTTCGTGGTTGAGTCGTGCTATCGCCTATTGAGGTGAAGGTCGATCCTTTGCACGAGGTGCTCAAACATGACGAGACTATTAGAGGAAGCCTTCAAGAAAGCCTCGATCCTCCCAGAAGCTGAACAGAACGCGTGTGCGAAATGGTTGCTCCAAGAGCTTGAGGACGAGAAGAAATGGGAGAAGACGTTCTCGGAGTCTGAGGATGTCCTCGATCAACTGGCCGATGAGGCCATCGAGGCCCACGGGAAAGGGAGAGCCAATCCGAAGATACGTCGCATGTCCACTGTGTTCAGGCCGGACAACGAACCATACCTCGGTCGGGAAGCTCTATTGACCTTCGACCAGGAAATACTATTCAGCCTGTGGGTGAGTTCGCACATCGCAACCTACACGCAGGCTAACCGTGAGAATCTAACCGATCTCCAGCGAGCAGTCTGCCAGATAGTCCCCCAAGGCATCAACCTCGCCCTGTCGATCCGGGAACTGATCCGCCAAGGGTACCTGTTCGCTGCATTGGTTCTGATACGACCACTCATCGAACGTGCAGCCATCATTTCGTACATCCACGACCATCCTGACGCGATTGAGAAGTGGAAGAACGGCTGGCGCTTTCGTGAGCGTCCATCGCTCAGCGAGATGCTGCATTCGATGGCTCAAGGTGCGGCGGAATTCGAGGTCACGAAGGACATTTGTGAGCATTGGACTAAGCGGCTTCGCCGCATAGCCACCACGCGTTAGAGCTTCTGATCTCCCTCCATCTATTTGCATACATTCCCTATCCTCC
>JAFGJR010000175.1 GCA_016928975.1 Sedimentisphaerales bacterium
CGACTGGCCCGAGGAGGCGAAGTACCGCTACACGATCGAGGGGGCGTGGTCGCTCCAGCACTTCGTCGCGACGAGGCCGAAAGAGGCGGTGGACAAGTTGGGCGCCTACGTCAAGCAGGGTAGGATCGAAGTCGGCGCCCTGTTCGGCAACGAGATCGACAGCCTCTGCGGGCACGAGGGGCTGGTTCGCCTGATGTATCCGTCATTTCGCTTCACGCGTCAGTACGGCGGCGAGATCAACGTCGGCTCGATCACCGATCTGCCGGGTCTGAGTTGGGGTCTGCCGACGGTGCTGGCGGGAGCGGGAGTGAAGTACTTCTTCGCCGGTCTGCCCACGTATTTCGAGTGGGGCCGCAACGACATTCACACGTTCTGGGACGAAGCGGCAATCTTGCGTCACGGCCGGCCCGACGCCTTCAAGTGGCAGGGACCCGATGGGCAGACCGTGCTCGTCTACTACCAGAGCAGCTACGGGTTCTTCAAGCGCGTCGTCGGCCCGGACTCTTATGAGGAGGTCATGGAGGCCCTGCCCGGCATGCTCGACGAGATGGAGAAGAACGGCTCGCCCTTCGACGTGATGCGCTACATCCACAACGGCGTGGACAACTTCCCGCCCGATGTGAAGATCAGCACTGTGGTCCGGCAGTGGAACGAGAAATGGGCATACCCGAAGCTGGTCGTCGCGACCAATTCCATGTTCTTCGACGCCCTGGAGAAGCAGTGCGGCGACGTTCGCACGTTCCGGGGCGAGCTGCCGCACACGGATTACGTCGTCGGGGCCATCTCGACGGCCAAGGAAACGACCGTCAATCGGCTCACTCACGACCGGCTGCTCTCGGCGGAGAAGGCCGCCACCGTCGCGTCGCTGGTCGGCGACTATGCGTATCCGGCCGACCGGATCGCCCAGGCGTACGACAACATGCTGCTCTACGACGAGCACACGTGGGGCAAGGACTACCCGGCCGGCGAAATCCAGGACTGGGCGTGGAATGAGAAAAGTCACTTCGCCTATAAGGCCGCCGGTCTGTCGCGGGGCGTGCTGTCCGAGAGCATTGAGAGGATCGCAGACAGAATCAAGCTCGAACAGAAGCAGCGACATGTCATCGTCTTCAACCCGCTCGCCTTCGACCGGACCGATGTCGTTCGCGTGACACGCTTCCCGAAGGACAAGCCGTTCGATCTCATCGACAACGTCACCGGCGCGAAGGTCGCGTACCAGATCGTCGAGCTGGACGGGCCGCTGGCGCCGGCGCCTTACGCGCCGCAGCGATGGGCCAGAGGGCAGTTCGAGAAGCATGAGCTGTATGACTTGATGTTCGTCGCTGCCAATGTCCCGTCGATGGGGTATAAGACCTACCGGCTCGCGCCGCGCGAGGAGGACAAGCCCGCGGCGGCGGCCGCACAAGCTGCCCAGAACACCCTGGAGAATCGCTTCTTCAAAGTCACGCTCGACCCGGGCACCGGCGCAATCGCGAGTCTCTACGACAAAGACCTGTCGCGCGAGCTGGTCGATCCGCAAGCGCCGGCCAAGCTGAACCAGTTCGTGGCCAAGTGGGTCCTGACGGGCAAGCAGGAAGGCCCGTCGGCCGCGACGATTCGCGCGGGCCCGAGCGGCCCCGTGTGCGCCAGCTTGGTCTCGCAGAGCGCCGGGGCGGGCTGCCCGCAGATCATTCAGGAGGTCGTGCTCTACGAGGGCATCAAGCGAATCGATCTGTTCAACCGCGTTCTGAAGGACTCCACGCCGCTGCTGGAGGTCTACTTCGCGTTCCCGTTCCAGGTGGAAGAGCCGAAGTTTCGCTTCGAAGGCTCCAATTCGGTGATCGAGCCGTTCAAGGACCAGTTCCCCGGCTCCAACACGAACTACTATGCGGTGCAGCACTGGGCGAGCGTGTCGAATCCGAGCGTCGGAATCACCCTGTCGTCCGTCGAGTCGCACCTGCTGGAGTTCGGCGGTTTGTGGCCCTGCTATGTGTCACAGGCTCATCACGGCGCGACGCCCGCCGGCTTCGGCCAAGCGTTCGTCAAGCCCGAGCAGGTGACCAAGGGGTACATGTACGCATTTGTCTTCGACAGCAACTTCCGCACGAACTTCCAGCCGGTGCAGCAGAGCGATGTTCTGTTCCGCTACTCGCTGACCAGCGGCAAGGGGCCGCAGGCGAACAGTGACAACCGCAACTTCGGCTGGGCCGTTCACAACCCGCTGATCGGCGTCGTCGCTAACGGCGGCCGGGATGGGCCGTTCGAAGATCGGATGAGCTTCTGCCGGCTCGATCAATCCAACGTCACGGTTGTGACGATCAAGCGGGCGGAGGATGGCCAGGGCGTCATCGTTCGCCTGATCGAGACCGATGGCGAATCGGGAACCGCGACGCTGACGATCCCGCCGTTGGCCATCGGCAAGGCCTGGCAGACGAGCCTGGTAGAAGAAAACCAGTCGGAGCTGGAGCATACGGACCACAGCGTCACGGCGCCCATCCGGCCGTTCGGCATCAGCACTGTGCGTGTGCAGTTGCGTTGACCTTGGGTTTTGCGGTTGACCCTGATGGTAGGGGTCCTTAGAATCTCCGTCGCCGCGCCGGGCGAGAGGCTGCACCGGCCGGCATCTGGACAAGAGTGAGGTACTGGAAGGGCATGCATGCGATTGATCGTCATCGATAGAGCCACGGAGGCGAGGCGTCATTTCTGGCCGCTGGCGCTGAGCCGTCCGGTGTGGGACCTTCGCTGCGGATTCACGTCGCTCGGCGACAAGCTCCAGAAAAAGATCGCGACGAACGATGTGGCTTATTTCCTGCCCGAATACCTGGCGGAGGTCTACCGGGACCGGACCGGCCGGCGCGTCAACGACAACACCGCCCTCAGGGACGAGGATCTTCTGATCGTCGATGCCCGCGTGAAGGCGGACAGTCTGGACATGGCCACCGGGGCGCGCAGCGAAGTCCGCCTCGACGCCGGGGGCGACGTTCTATACGCTCGCATCGCCAAAGGCGAGGTGGACAAGCTCCAGGCCAATGACATCGAGAGTCTGTTGGCCTCCGCCAAGGCTCACCTGCCCGCCGTGACGAGTCATCTGGCCACGTGGGACTACACCTGGGACCTGGTCCTGGCGAACCCGGAGCACCTCAAGGCGGACTTTGCCGTTGCGGGAAAACACGGGATCGAGGGCAGCATCGAGCAGCCCAACGCCATTCGCGGCAGTGCCAAAGACGTCTATATCGCCCCCGGAGTCAAGATTCATCCCATGGTCGTGATCGACGCCGAGCACGGGCCGATCTACATCGACGAGGGCGCCGAGATCCATCCCTTCACTCGGATCGAGGGGCCCTGCTATATCGGGAGAAAGTCGATCCTGCTGGGCGCCAAATGCCGCGAGGGCAACTCCATCGGGCCCTTCTGCCGCGTCGGAGGCGAGGTCGAGGAGTCCATCCTTCACGGCTTCTCCAACAAGTACCACGACGGTTTCCTCGGCCACAGCTACGTCGGCGAGTGGGTCAACCTCGGCGCGATGACGACCAACAGCGACCTGAAGAACGATTACTCGAACGTCTCGGTCATGCTCGACGGCAAGCATGCCATCGACACCGGCTCGACCAAGGTCGGCTCGCTCATCGGCGACCACACGAAGACATCGATCGGCACGCTGCTCAACACCGGCTCCTACGTCGGGGCCATGGCGATCCTCATGGCGACCGGCAAGCCGCTGCCGAAGTTCATTCCCTCGTTCGCCTGGTTCATCGAGGGCGTCGTCACGAAGGGGTTCGGGCGGCGCAGCCTGTACGAAACCGCCGGGATTGCGATGGGCCGTCGCGGCTGCCGCTGGACGGCCGCCCAGGAGGCCCTGTGGGAGGCGATCTTCGATCTGACCGCGCCGGCCCGCGATGAAGCCGTAAGAAAGGGTCGAAAGGCCATGATGAGATAGAAGGTGAGTAACGGGAGGTAAGAAATGGCAACAGTCGAACAACGTGTCAAGGCGGTGACCGCGAGAGTGCTGGGGCTCGACCCCGAGAAGATCCGCCCGGACGATAGTTTCACGGAGGACCTGGGCGCCGAGAGCGTCCAGTCGATCGAGCTGGTGGCGATGTTCGAAGAGGAGTTCGGCATCGAGATGGATGAGGACGCGGCCCTGTCGGTGACGACCGTCGGCAGCGCGGTGGACTTCATCACGAACGTATGCAAGGAACAAGGCGTGGACGTCGAGGAGTAGCGTCCCGCATCGAAAGGGTACCCATGAGCACGAGTAAGAAACATCACCCTCTGGCGGATGCCGTCCGCCCCAATCTCCTGGAGGACATCTTCCCGTACGATCTGCCTCCGCTGATCCGGCTGAAAGGACCGGTTGTGGAGTACATCGACGGTCAGCCGGTCGAGTTCGATTTCGCGGCGGTCCGCGACCGGCCGATCGTCATCACCGATACCACCTTCCGCGACGGCCAGCAGTCCCGGCCCCCCTATACCATCGACCAGATGGTCCACATCTATGACCTGCTCTCGCGTCTGGGCGGACCCAGCGGCGTCATCCGCCAGACCGAGTTCTTCCTCTACACCAAGAACGACCGTGAGACGCTCGACCGCTGCCGTGCCCTGGGCCACAAGTACCCCGAGTGCACCGGCTGGATCCGGGCGGTCAAAGGAGACTTTCGCCTCGTGAAGGAGGCGGGTCTCAAGGAATCCGGCCTGCTGACGAGCTGCTCCGACTATCACATCTTCCAGAAGCTCAAGTTCCGCAGCCGCCAGGAGTGCATGGACTCGTATTGCGAGGTCGTGCAGGCGGCGTTCGACGCCGGGGTTCGGCCGCGATGCCACCTGGAGGACGTGACGCGAGCGGACATCGAGGGCTTCGTCCTGCCGTTCGTGGACCGGCTCATGGAGATGAGCGCGAAGATGCCGGAGGAGCTGAGCGTCAAGATCCGCCTGTGTGATACGATGGGCTTCGGCATCAGCTACCCCGGCGCGGAGCTGCCCCGGAGCATTCCGAAGCTGATCTACAAGATCAATCGCGAGTGCGGCGTCCCGAGCGACCGGATCGAGTGGCACGGACACAATGACTTCCACAAGGTCCACGTCAACGGCGCCACCGCCTGGCTCTATGGCTGCGACGCGCTCAACAGCACGCTCTTCGGCTTTGGCGAGCGCACCGGCAACCCGCCGCTGGAAGGGGCGATCATGGAATACATCGCCCTCAAGGGCGGCCTGTGCGGCATCGACACGCTGGTCATCACTGAACTGGCCGACTACATGCGGTCCATCGGCCTGCCGATCCCCGACAACTACCCGTTCGCCGGTCGTGCCTTCAACGTCACCAGCGCCGGCATCCACGCCGGCGGCCTGCGACAGGATGAGCGAATCTACAACATGTTCGACACCGGCAAGCTGCTCGGCCGCCCGCCCCGCGTGGCCATCACCGACAAGAGCGGCGCCGACGGCGTCGTTCACTGGGTCAACGAGTTCTTCGGCCTCAAGGACGAAGAGCGGATCAACAAGATCAAAGTGCACAAGCTGGCCCGCTGGGTGATCGACCAGTACGAGCAGCACGGCCGGCTCACCGCCATCAGCGACCAGGAGCTCGAGGTCAAGGCCAAGGAGTTCTACCCCGACTACTGGGCCAAGTACAAAGAAGGCAAGGGATAGGAGCTGGTAGCAGGGTCGGTCGATGGTCGTTTCGGACGGGAGCGCCACGAGATGGCTAACGGCTGTCGACCGACCCGAGGGTTGTGACATGGATGCAAAAGGAGTTTCAAGTGTGAAGTGTCAAGTGTCAAGTAAGAGGGGCCGAGCCTCCTATCTTCAGACTTCAAACTTCACACTTCAAACTCTACTCGCCATTGCGTCGATTCCGGCGCTGAGTGCGCCGCTGTTTGCTTCCGAGACCCCGCAGGTCGGCAAGGCCCTGGCCGTCACGTCGTCGGTCTTTGGCAAGATGCCCTCCGGCCGGGACGTCACGATCTTCGAGCTGACGAATGCCAACGGGCTTCGGGTCCGGGTGATGGAGTACGGGGCCATTCTCGTCTCCGTGGAAGTGCCCGACCGCAACGGCAAGCTGGACGACGTCGCACTGGGTTTTGACGACCTCGATTCCTATCTCAAGCGCAGTCCCATGTTCGGCTCGACGGTCGGCCGCTACGCCAACCGCATCGCCAACGCGAGTTTCAAGCTCGATGGGGTCGAGTACCATATCACCAAGAACTCCGGCAAGAACCACATTCACGGCGGCAACGAAAAACGCTTCGACCGCGTTCTGTGGACCGGCCATCCGTACAAGACCGACGCGGAAGCAGGCGTGCGATTCACGCACCTGAGCCTCGATGGCGAGGAGGGCTTCCCCGGCAATCTCGCCTGCGTGGTGACGTACGCCCTGACGAACAAGAACGAGCTGCGGATCACGTACTCGGCCACGACGGATAAGCCCACCATCGTCAACCTCAGCAACCACAGCTACTTCAATCTCGCCGGCGCCGGCAATGGCGACGTGCTCAATCACGAGCTGACGATCGACGCCCCGTGGTACACCCCGGCCGGCGAAGGTCTGATTCCCACCGGCGAGATCCGCGTCGTGGCAGGCACGCCGCTGGATTTCACCACGCCGCACAAGATCGGCGAGCGAATCGCCGACCTGACCGACACTCGCGGCTACGATCACAACTACGTGCTCAAAGGTCCGTACGGCGAGCCGACGCCGGCCATACGCATGTACGAGCCGACCACCGGCCGGGTCATGGAGGTCGCCACTACCGAGCCCGGTGTCCAGCTCTACACCGGCAACCACCTGAGGAACGTCAAAGGCAGAGCTGGCAAGACCTACGACGAACACGACGCCTTCTGCCTGGAAACCCAGCACTTCCCCGACTCCCCCAACAAGCCGCACTTCCCCAGCACCGTCCTGCGCCCAGGCCAAACCTACCTCGCGACCACAACCTTCGCCTTCTCGACGAAGTAAATACACTTCTCACCGCAGAGGATGCAGAGGCACACGAAGGCAAGATCAGGAAAGCAGACACCAGGGAGCGAGAATCGTACTGTCTCTGGCTGAGGGTTGCTGCGACCGGGCAACAATCCTACAGTGAATTCCGCTGCGAACCTTCGCGTCCTCTGCGGCTGAACTGTTTCCCGCGAAGTGTCTGGGCAGGTTTCAAGGCATTGCGCGGGTGGCAGCGGCAAACGCAGTTTGCCGATGGCTCCTGTGTGCGCATGCAACCATCGGCAAGCTCCGTTGCTCTCCGCTTGCCGCTGCCACCCGACCGCCGGAGTGCTTTCACACACCCAGAGAAGATGGCCCAGCTTTTCTTCTTGCGTTCGTCCGAGAATGTCGCCACAATACACGTCATAGGAGCACCCGTGATGAAGCTGCGACCAAGGGTCCGGGCCCTGTGTGAGCCGGACGCGTGCGGAGAGGCCGCGGTATGGGGAGTGACGAATGAGCAAAAGACTCGCCGAATCGCATGCGGCGAGAGGGAAACTCTTTTCGGAAAGGGTACAAGGATGAAGGGCCCAATCGTAAGTGCCATCGTAGTGACCGTATTTCTCTGTGGACCTGTTTTTGGAGAGAGCGTCTCCTGGATCGACGGTTTCGGTGCCGTGGCGCCGTCCGGGTGGTCGATCACTCCGTCAAACCCGACCACGACAAGCGTGATCACTTTCAAAGGGCCGACCGATCAATCGTATGACAACAGTTGCAGGGCCGAGCAAGGCTTCGGTGGCAAACCCTATCTGGCGATCAACAGCACTACCAGGACGATTGAGCTGAAGTTTCAGGGCCCGGCGCCTGCCTTTTGCATCCTGATTATCAAGCCGGCCGTGGGCTTTCAAGGCGACTTCGGCCCTCTGGCCGCGGGCAACTGGACGTTCAAATGCACGCACGTCCGCAGCCCGTTCCAGCTCAACTTCACCGTCGGTGGTGGTGGCGGTGGTGGCGGCCATATCCTCCGCGTGGACAAGAATGCCCCGTTGACCATTTGGACGCCGGACGGCAGCAGTTGGACGAGGGCGTTCCCCAACCTGCATGATGGCCTGGCCGCGGCAGTATCCGGCGACACGATTCGCGTGGCGGACGGCACCTACGTCCCCGATGAAGGGTCCGGTGTCACCGACGACGATCGCACCGCCTCCTTCGCGATCCCCGACAACGTGACGGTCCTGTGCGGCTACGCTGGCTACGGCGCCTCCAACCCGGACGCGCGGAACGTGGACACATATCCCACCATCCTGAGCGGCGATCTGAAGAGCGACGATCTCTGGGGAATCCTGAACATCTCGGACAACAGCTATCACGTCGTCTCCTCCACTGGATCGGGCACCCTCGATGGTGCGACGATCACCGACGGCAACGCCGATGGCTTCGGAGACAACGGCTGCGGCGGCGGCGTCTTTCTCCGCGGCTCGACGCTCCGGATCAACGCCTGCAAGATCCGCGGCAACAAAGCCGACTTCGGCGCCGGCGTCGCCTGCCTGGAAGGGGTCGCACCTGTCCTGGTCAATACGGAGATCACCGGCAACTGGGCCCGCGTCTTCGGCGGCTGCCTGTACAACGACGACGCCAACATCGAGCTGACCAACTGCCTGATCGCCGGCAACACCGCCAGCATGGCAGACATCCTCGGCAGCGATGCCATCCTCAACGCCATGGGCAGTCTCGATATCACCAACTGCACCATCACCGACAACCGGCCCGGTCACGGCGCCCCGGCCAACCTCAGAGCCATCGTCAACCTCGTCTGGGGTCCGGGCTTCGTAGACACGATCTCCATCAAGAACAGCATCGTCCGAAACGGCGGCACCGAGATCTGGAGCACCGAGCCGGGCATCGTCACGCTCTACTCCAACAACATCGAGGGTGGCACAGGCGGCTACAGCGGCTCCGCGAATATCGATCAAGACCCGCTCTTCAAGAATGTCGGCGCCTTCGACATAGAGGGGCAGTGGCACTACGATGATGATGGATACATCCTGCTGTCGGGATCGCCCAGCCTCGACGCCGGCAATCAAGCGCTCTTGCCGCCGGGCATTACCGTGGACCTCAATGGCGACGCGCGTGTCCAGGGTGGGCAGGTCGATCAAGGTGCCTATGAGGGATCGGGACTGCCCCCGCTGCCGCCCGCAGTCGTCCTGGTCCCCAGCGTGGTCGGCCAGACCCAGGCGACCGCCCAGTCCATGATCACGAGCGCCCTGCTGGTGGTCGGGACGGTCACCCAGGCCTATAGCGACACGGTGCCCAGCGGTCGGGTCATCAGCCAGAACCCGGTCGGCGGCTCGACCGCCGTCGTCGGCTCGGCCGTGAATCTGACGGTCTCGAAGGGTCCGGCCCCTGGATCGGGATGGACGCTCGATCAAATCTCGGAACTCACGATGACGATCTCGAGCCCGCCGCCCAGTTGGCCCATCTTGGTCTACGGCGCGGGTTCGTGGACCTTCTACGCCAGCGGCACGACCGAGTACAAGATTGAGATCACCGGCATCCCCGCCGTGGGCGGCACCTGGAGCACGACCCCGTCCACCGGCACCGTCTCCTCCGGCTACCACACGATCAACTTCACGATCCAGGGCCTGAACGTCAACCTCAGCTCCCTGCCCCCCGGAGACCAGAAGATCGCCGAGATCAGGTTCTATACCCGCTGAGGGGGCAGGGGGGAAGAAAGCGAGCACGCGGGAAGGGGAGCCCGTAGGGGCGAATCATCATTCGCCCGGAGGATTGTGTTCGCGCGCGGACTGCCCGGATTCATCCGGTGCGACCTTCGGCCGCAGGCCAGTCTGGTCTCTGGAGACAATGTTGAGAGCACCGGCAAGACCGGGTTGCGACGATGTTGGCCTTGGCGTTCCCGGCGTCGCTGCACTGTCTCTATCGCTGATTCGAGCCATTGCCACTTGAAGGCTGTCTATTCAACCGAATCGATACCGTGGTCTGTCCATCGTACTCGAGCCCAGGATTGGCTGTGACGATGTCTGGAAGGCCGTCTCCGTTGAGATCGCCCACCGCCAGAAACTGCGGCATCCAGCCCATCGAGAAGTGCTCCTCGCTCTCGCTCAAAAGGCCTCCCCTTCTATCGTTCAGTAGCAACGATACATAGTTCTCGTCGTGTCCTGGAACAGTGATCACGTCCATAAAACCGTCACCATTCATATCCCTCAGCACTATGCTCCTGCTCGACCCAACGTCATAGGTCTGTATTTGGGGGGCATAGTTGACCGGCAGTCTTCCCCAATTGCCTCCGTTCACGATGGGTCCTGTCTGTGGATACAAGATGACAGCTATCTTCGCGGATTCTATCGCCGGGCCGAAGTCATTAAGTACTACGTCCTTGTGGACTATGAAATCAGGACACCCTTCTCCCATTGCGGTGTCGAAATCCCCTATGATGATGTCATCCGGCTCGATCGGCACTGGGAGAGAGGATTTGTTCTCGTCGTCGAATAACCCGGTGGTCCTGTTGTTGTAAAACACCGTCACGTAGTTCTTCCCATCGTCTGTCGAGCCGACAACCACATCGCCATACCCGTCTCCGTCGATATCAGCGCCCTTGACTGTCAGCGCCCTTCCTTCTATCTCCAATCCAACGAGCTTTCGTTTCTGATTGTTGTTCAGATCGACATACAACAGTATGCTGTCCTTGGGTCCATCGCCGAAACTGACAATGTCGCCCAAGCCTGTCTCATCCCTGTCAATATCAGCGACGCAGAACTCTCTCAAATGCGCCGGCCCCAGGATTCTGACCACCTTGTCATACCCGCACTCGTCCCCCTTGACATCCACGTTGTAAAGGATAGTCAACATCGACGTCTGCGCGTCGCCGACGACGATGTCCGGGCCGCAGGTGTTGTCGAGAGTGCCACACTCGACCTTGATCGGGTCTTTCCACTCCGAATCCCTGTATATCATGCACCCACGAGTGCATCCGGCAAACAAGTCGGCGCCAGGGTCCATTTTCTGCAAATCAGGATTCATCTTCACCAACAGGCTATCCTTCGTCAGGAAGATCATGTCGGCAACGCTGGCTTCGGTGCCGCTTGGGTTGGGACCGAGGTCCGTAAGGAGAACGCCCCTGATCTCGTGGTCCTTAACCGTGTATTCCTTCCTGACCGGGAACAGATTGGGGCCGAAGATCTCATGATTCTGCTTGCCGGTGTTTCGTCGTATCGAGACAGAGCCAGAACCCGCCGTAACCACGTCAATCAGTCCATCGTTGTCAACGTCTCCGAGTGCACAGGAAGCACTGCCTGGTTGTCCATAACTGACCATTTCGCTGTACCCCCCGTCGGCGTCGCTCAGGCTGACCCCTATGGATGCCCCCATGAAGGCTCCGACGAAATCAAGGTGCCCATCTCTATTGATATCGCCAACCGCATAAGAATAACTGCCGTAGTCGAGAAATTTATCCATTGGGATAGTCTTCACTAGGTTGAACACGGCGGAGTTGTTGTTCTTAAAGACAACAATATCAGAAGAACGCTGTCCGATGATATCCAAGTCCCCATCACCATCAACGTCAGCAAGCGTAACAGAGTTTATATGGTCTCCTGAGTAATCGATTATCGACCCGTCTACTTCATAGGTATTCGCACTCTTCCGTTTGACACTAATGATGTTATCACGAAAGAGCCAACTGGTAACAACTAAGATCTCATTTGCTGCATCACCATCTAAGTCAACGAGATGGGCTTCAATGGGTTGATAATTCAAATTAACAAATTCTCTATTGTCTTGAGTAAATGCCTTAGATCTAACATTATAGAAAATAGTCAACCTTTTATTCACTTGATTGGAAAGAACAGCTTCAGGATCTGTGTTGTCGTCTAGATTTCCAAATCGAATATGATTTGCTGGATATTCTAAGGGGTATTCTCTTTGAAATAAGTCTTCACTTGAAAAGACACCATTCGTTAAATGAACAACTATAGCCTGTGGAATTTGTATATCATCTTTTTTTATCAAAGCAATAATGTCTGGATAAGGATTTGGATCTAATAAGACATGAGTATAATCTGTTACTGCCACTAAACGACGATTAAGAGTAGTCGCTCCCTTGAAAGCATTAAATGTTTTTTGAGTAAAAGAACCCTTACTGTCTTTGTCTTGAAATAGTACCCAAAACGTTTTACCTAGTGTATCTAAAGTGACTATATCCTGGGATCCATCAGCATTGATATCCAAGATCTTCACCAGGGCCAGCAACGCTTCCTCTGCTACGGGAATCGTCTGGGTAGGGTTCTCGGGGAGCGGACGGAGGACCTTGGCCTTGCCGGCGCCCGTGTCTCCCAAGACAAAGACGCCGAAGGTGTCGTTGAGAATATAGGCGAACTCATTAGTATCAGAAGCGACGTAGATCAGGTCGGGATAGCCGTCGTTATTGACATCGCCGAGACTGGGTTTTGTGAAGCGCCACCACATGTTGAAAGAATTGAGAGTACTGTACGTGAGGTAGCCAGAGGGGTGTTTTCCGCAGGTGTCGGGGTGTTGAAGTGGTTCTTGCCGGGGATGGTATGCGATGATCACGTGGCCCGCGTTGCTGATGGCAAGAATGTCGAGACAGGGATTGCCATCGTTGGAGGAGTCCAGATCGCCGATGAGGATCTCATCGGGCGCGTGGGGAATGGCGATGGTGGTCATGATCTGCTGTGTGTAGAAGGACTGCTGGGAGCTGGTGTTGTAGAAGATGGTGATGTGCCCGGTGATCGTCTGGTCGGCGTCTATCGTCACGGAGCCGACGATGAGGTCGTCCAGTCCGTCGCCGTCCATATCCGCCGACTTCAAATTCAGAAGATCCCCTTCAATCAGCAAGGCAAGGGCGGCCTGGTTTGGCTCGCCGCTTGACAGATGCAGGAGCGTCTGACGAGGACGACTACCGGTGAGACTTGATTGCGCGATGACAGACTTGCGCACAAGCTCTGGTGATGCGAGATTCGCATAGACAACGTCAGTGTGTGAGCTGCCGGACATCGCAATCGCGGCGAGGGCTTGTGCCGGGAGATGGACGACCTGGAGCGACACAAGGAATCCCACAATCTGGAGCGCGATGATGGTTCTCATAAGACACCCTGCCAACCAATCGGAATCCTGTCTGTTCGACGGCAAACACGATTGTACCCTCGATCCAGGGGCAGATCAACGACAAAGGCGTTGCAGCGCCGCCTGGTGTGCGACCTGCGAGCTACCCGCCTTTGAATGTGCCCAGGAAGTCGCTTACCGACTGGCCTGGGTGTATGGCAGGCGTCGAAGCATCCCGGTCGTATCAGGCCATTTCATTTATCCATTCAACGCTCGACCGGACCAGGGACGCTGTCCGTGGACCCCTGGAGTTGGCCGCGTTATGGCCAGATGGCAGGGAAACCGTAGACCCTCATGGTGGCGGCGCCGACGCGCTCGCCTCCTTCAAATTGCTGGTCCAGGCAGTCTCGCGGTCCCTTGCTCCTCGATCGGGTCGACGACAAGCTGCGCAGAGGTAACAGGAGAGAAACGGACGGCCGCGATCGTGATGGAGGCCCTTACAAACCGCTGAAGAGGTTGTTCAGAACGTGCGTCACAGTGCTTGCGGCGACGGATCTGCTTTTCCAGGCGACGAGGCCGAGGACCCAGCCGATGAAGCAGAGCGTGCGTCGCAGCGCGTGACGTGGCTCGTTCACTGTAGAGGCTTTCGCTTCTTGTCCCAGCGTTCGCGGAGCCGGACGGAATCGAGGCCGACGTACTTGCCCCTGGCGAGCGGATTGCGGCCGACGCACTCGAGGCGAAGCGTGTGCTTGCCGGGCGTGAACTGGAAGCTGCCCAGGTAGGCCTCTTTGACCTGTAGCGTCGGCGAGTAGAAGTCGTAGTCCGCCACCTTCTGGCCGACGACGTAGTCGGCGGGCTCGTGCACGTTCTTTCCGTCGAGGAAGACACGATAGACGCCGTATTCGTCGCCATATGTGAATCGTAGGATCAGGCCGCGATACGATCCCTTCTCGACCTCGAACTCCACTTCCAGAACCGGCCGGTCGTCGGCGGGCATGAACAGGAGCTGGCCGTCGCCGGTCCAGTCGTAACCCTTTCGCAGCTCCAGCGCGCCGGGCGAATGCTTCGCAGTCGGCAGAAGCGACTTGCCTTCGATGATGACGTCGAGGTTGGGCAGGAGCCGCCTGGCCAATGGCGGCAGGGTCGTGAATCGTTTGGGCCGGCCCACCTGGTACCAGAAAGCGACGGTCGCGATGTCGTCCTCACGCTCGACGTGTCCCTCGACCTTGCCGGTGGTCGTCTCGTCCTCGGTGATCCAGCCGGTGTGCTCGATCTCGAAGCGCAGGGACCTGGTGAATCGCACGGGGTCGGCGATGTGCCAGCGATAGAGGCAGTACTCCGTGCCGAGGTTCTCGAAGTTCGTGCTCATGTACGTGCAGCCGAAGTAGGGATAGAGGCTCTCACTGAGTCCCCAGGCCATCAGGAAGTAGTCCTCGGTGCCGGTGCCCTGGATGGTGGGCTTGGTGTCGCCGTCGACGTAGAACTTGGCGTCGCCCTCGCCGAACCAGAAGGGGCTGCGGGAGCGTGCGGACATCACCGTGCCGACGTAGTGGCCTTCGCCCTCGGCGTCGAGGATCAGGTAATCGCGCCCGGTCTTCTCGGGAAACTCGTTGCGGTACTGGGCGCAGAAGTAGGCGGTCTTGTCGGGGAGGTTCTCACCGTCGGTGTAGTCGATGTGATAGTAGAAACTGCGGACGTTCCTGGCACCTTCATTGGTGACGGTGATCAGGCCGCGCTTGTGGAAGGGCATCGGCCAGTAGCAGTTGTATCCGTCACCGCTTTCGACCTGGACGGGGACGGAGCGGACCTCCCGGCGCAACCCGAAGCCGGCGCCGAAGAAGTCCCCCAGCGGCGCTTCGACCGCAGGCTCCTTGGCGTCGTCCCAGTACATGCGCAGGACGATCTCATCGGGTCGGGCGGAGCCGCCGGCTTCGAGCCAGTTGGGTCGGGCCTCGTTGAACGTCAGCCAGATATGGCGAATCACGGCCGGCCCTTTGATGTCGGCCAGGATTTTCGTCTCGCCCGGCGTGACGTAGCGAATCCGGTCGGCGTTGCTGTTCGGGTCGGGATCGGCCGACGTGATCGCTCGCGAGTGACCGGACTTGATCTGCGCCAGGTCCGACAGGTCCTGGGCGACCAATGTTGACGCCAGACTCACGACCAGCGCAACGACGATTTCCACTCCTGACAGTCTGATCATGTTCTCCCCTTCATTCAAAGCGGATCGATGCCAAGGTTTCATTTCACAGGGCAGCGGGTGGCAGCGGCAAGCGCAGCTTGCCGATGGTACCCGGGACTCAACGATTAGGACTATCGCCCACGGTTCGACGGTGCTCCATCATAGCACGCATCCCCGCCAGAGGAAGGCAGGCACTGGCCAGATAGCCAAGCAACTGGCGTTTCTCACCCAAAATCCACTCACATGCACCGGCGCTCTGAAAGTCGGCGATCAGATCGAGCACCGTCTGGTCCGCGAGCTTGGGGTCGACACGATCCAGCGCGTACACGAACCAGCCCGTGGGTGTGGCCCAGTAGCCGCCGTTCTGGTACGAGTCACGAGGCGTGCTGCACGCCTCCCAGTAGACCCCGCCGGGCAGGTGCCGAATCCGGCCCTTCTGCACGATCTGCAAATAGTGGTTCTTGAAGTATCGCGCAACGGCTCTCGACTGGTCCTCATCGGCAACTGCCAGGTACACAGCGAAGGCCGAGCCCCAGATATCATGTTCGCGGCAGCGGACGGTCGCCGCTCGGAACAAACCGACCTGCGGATCCCAGAAGACCTCGCGGATACTCTCGGCCACGGCATCGGCCTCAGACTTCCACGTTTTCGCGTCTTCCGCACGATCGGCTGCGATCAACAACTCCGCGAGCCGGCGGCTGGCCTCCACATAAAGCAGAGAGCAGAACAGGACGTCCCCCTCCTTGCGCACCGTGTCCGTGAACCCGTAGGGGCAGCGGTCGGACCCGCCGGATTTGATATGAACCAGCCGTGTCGGCGGATTCCGAGGGACAGCGCTCATCGTCTTGACAAGCGAATCGATGACCTCCTTGAGGAACGCCGCATCCTGAGTCTTTCGGTACGTATGCCAGGCAACGGCCACGGTGAACTGCGATCCATCGGCGACGGGATTGTCGCCCATCGAGCCATAGCCAGGCTGGAAGATCGGCCGGCCGTCGAAGGCCACGCAGTCCACGCCGGCGCCGTCGGCTCTCAGACTCCGGATGAACAGCCGGCTCGCGTCGAGCAGCTCCTTTTCGGAATACGAGCCAACGACGCCTTCCAGCGTGTAGGCGAAGTCCCGCAGCCAGAAAGCCTCGTAGCCGATGCCGACCTGGGGCGGAAACGCGGCGGTGCCGTCCTTCATCGTCCGCATGCTGGCGCGGACCAGCCGATGCGACTCGCCTTCAAGCCACCTGACGGCGTCCAGCACGCTCGACGTGCCGGCACTCGACGTCGTTGTAAGAACGAGAACGAGCCGGACAGGGATGGCGATCGTTGGCATCTCTTCGGTCCTTGGTCAAACCAGCACTTCAATGCTGAGACGCATCGTACGCAGCCGCGTCCCCCATGCCAATGGAAATCACGTTGCGAGCGAGGCGTTCATAGGCGTCCTTGAAGAAGCCTTGCAAAGACGCTGGCGTATTTGATATAAGAGGCGAATGCTGTGCGAGGCGCACGCAATAGAAGTACAGACAGCAGAGGTAGGACGCAGGTAAACGATGCCGACATCGGCAAGGACGCAGAAGAACGAGTGGCACATCCGGCCGGCCGATGCTCGGGCCCAGGAGTTGGCCAAATCCCTGAAGATCTCGCCGCTGGTGGCGCAGGTGCTTCTCAACCGGGGGATCACCGAGGTCCGCGAGGGCAACGTGTTCCTGCAACCGAAGCTGACGGAGCTGATCCGGCCGAGCCAGATGCCGGGGATTGAGCCGGCCGCGGCAAGGCTGCGGGAGGCCATCGAGCGAAAAGAAAAGATCACCCTGTACGGCGATTACGACGTTGACGGCATCACCGGCGTCTCCCTCCTCTGGGAGCTTCTGATGCTGCTCGGCGCGCAGGTCGATTACTACATTCCGCATCGCATCGAGGAGGGCTACGGCTTGAATTCAGAGGCCGTACGCGCGCTTGCCGAGTCCGGCACGAGGGTCCTCGTCACCGTCGATTGCGGCATCGCCGGCTTCGAGGCGGCGGACCTGGCCGCCAAGCTTGGCGTGCATCTGATCATCACCGACCACCATCAGCCGGGACCGGTCCTGCCGACCGCCGTAGCCATCGTGCATCCGGCGTTGCAGGAGTCGTATCCGAACCAGGATTCGGCCGGCGCGCTGGTCGCCTACAAGCTCGCCTGGGCGCTGGCTGAGGAGTTCAGTCATGGGCCACGGCTGGAGCCGGAGCTGCGCCAGTTCATGCTCGACGCGACGAGCCTGGCCGCCATTGGAACGGTGGCCGACGTCGTGGACCTGCGAGGCGAGAATCGCGTCCTGACAAGCTTCGGCCTGCAAGCGGTCCCCGAGAGCCGCCTGTGCGGCCTGCAAGCCCTCATCGAATCGGCGGGACTGAAGGGACAGGGCGTGGACAGCTACGCGATCGGCTTTCGCCTGGCCCCGGTGCTCAACGCCGCTGGCAGGATGGGCCACGCGCGACTGGCGGTAGAGCTGCTGACCAGCACCAGCGAGACCAAGGCCAGGCAGATCGCGGATTACCTCAAGGGCCAGAACAGCCAGCGGCAGCAGTGCGAGCGCAAGATGTTCAAGGAGGCCTGCGCGATCGTTCTCAAGCGAGGCTGGAACCACCCGGACCGCCGAAGCATCGTGCTGGCCGCAGATGGCTGGCATACCGGCGTCCTCGGCATCGTCGCATCGCGGCTCGTCGATAGGTTCTACCGTCCGGCGATCATGATCAACGCCTCGCCCGGCGACAGCGGCGCTGCCCAGGGCTCCGGGCGGTCCGTGCCCGGATTCTGCCTGCTCAGCGCGATCGAAGCCTGCTCCTCACATCTGGCGAGCTTCGGAGGCCACAAAATGGCAGCGGGCCTGACGATCCGACCGGAGAAGATCGAGCCCTTTACGGTGGACTTCGAGGCCTACGCCGGCGAGAATCTCAAGGAGGAAGACGTCGTCGCCAGGCTCGATATCGACGCGGTCGTGCCCCTTCGCCAGTTCACCCGCGACGCCGTCAATCAGCTCGATATGCTCGGTCCATTCGGACAGGGCAATCCCAAGCCCATCTTCGCCACGATGGGAGTCCGGCTGCTCTCCGCCCCGCGCCGCGTCGGCGCCAAGGGCGACCACCTGCAATTCACCGTCACCGACAACACGAACACGATCCGCTGTGTCGGCTTCGGCATGGGCAACCTCGAAAAGAAGCTGCTCGACAACGAGTTCTTCAACATCGCCTACGAAGCCCAGCTCAACCGCTACAACGGCAACACCAGCGTCGAATTCATCACCGCCGACATCCAGTTCGAATAGGGCGGAACCGGACACCACGCTCCCGGCGCCATGCCGCTTGCCATCGGGCGAATCCTCCGGTACAAGGTGGAACATGATCGAATCGGAAGAGATCGTCGGCGATGAGTGGGCCGAGTGGTGCCGGCTCACCCCCTTGCAGCGATGGCACGCCAGCGGCGAGCTGTGGGAGCACTATCTGCAGATCGGAGGTTCGCTTGATCCCGAGCCGGATACGGAAAGTCCTTTCTACGATGGCCGACC
>JAFGJR010000176.1 GCA_016928975.1 Sedimentisphaerales bacterium
ATCAACTGGACTTCTGCAAAATGGACATTGGGCCTACTTTGGGAAGGAAAAATCTTGTTCCTCGATTTTTCCTTCCCAAATCTTAACCACCGCATATATAAAGACTTACGCTGATTCTTCAAGGAAATCGAAGAACGAGATTTCCTTGAAGAATATAGGCCCAATGTCCATTTTGCAGAAGTCCAAGATCAATCCGGAATTCTCACGCCGATACCTCTGTAGACGCTGCTCACATGAAATCGCAACAGTCCCGAGCGACGACTCTGCGTACGGATCGCAGATTCCTAATTCCCGTCAGTCCAGGTAGCCCATCGCGACGAGCGCGGGCTCCTGCGCCGGCGCGATCAGGCTGCGAAGGTCCTTGCGGGCCTGGGCGAGCTGCTCCTGGGCGCGCGAACGAATCCTGCGCAGCGCCGCCACTCGCTGGACGATCTCCGCCGGCGGCGTGCCGGGGTTCTGCACGTCGCGTAGCAGTCGCTCACAGAGGACTTGCCCGTCGGTCCGCTCCGCCGAGTTCCCGCCCCCCGAGGAGCCCCAGGTCTGCGTCCTGCCCGAAGAACCCGTCATGCCGCCCGCCATCCAGCCGCCCATGACTCCGCTGCCGGAGGAGGTTCCGCTCTGGAAGCTGCTCGTCGCGCCGGAGCCGAGATCGGCTGAGACGGCGGCCTCCGCCTTCAGCCGCTCGATGAGGTCCAGCTTCGCCTTGATTCGCGGCCACTGCTCGTCGGTCGCATGAAGCGTCTGACGGATCGCGTTGTTCCGGGTCTCTTGCGCCTGGCGCTGCATTTCCGCCATCCAGCGCTGCATCTCCGCCATTCGCTGCTGGAAGTCCTGTTGCTGCTGCGCCAGGTTCGGGTCCCTCGGCGCAGCCTGCCCCTGCCCGGACGCCGTGCCGGATGATGTGCTGCGGCGAGTGGCGCGAACCTGCGATCTTCGGGATTGAGAGTGCGCCGACGCCGCCATCAGGGCGACAAGGGTCACAATGACGACGCTATGGTAGAGGGTGCGTGCCATGAGTCAATCCTTCCCTGCTGGATCAATACGTGAAGACCTTCACCTTCTGCTGGAATTGCTCGGAACTCAACGTGCCCTGCGCAAAGGCGTCAATGTCGGCCTTCTTCGCCTGAATTGTCAGCACGGTGGTGGAATCCGGTGCCGCCGGAGCCGACCGCCCACGGCCCATGGCTCCACCGCCACCGCCCATGCCCATCTGCATCCCGGAACCCGTTTGGAAGCTCCCGCCGCCGCTGTAGTTGAACGAGCTGCTGCTGTAGCGTCCCCCGTAGCCACCCATGCCGCCTCCGCTGAC
Source organism: Sedimentisphaerales bacterium (assembly GCA_016928975.1). The sequence continues at coordinate 1,310 of JAFGJR010000176.1, forward strand.
GGACCCGCCGCCCCCGCCGGAGGCGCCGCCCCACATCCATCCGCCGCCACCGGCCCCGCCGCCGAAGCCGTAGGGTGTGCCGGGGAACGCCGCATCGCTCTGCCCGGCGACCGTCAGGATGATCGATTCATTGGGGTCGATGTTGCGAATGTTGGCAGCATGTTTGAGCGTTTGGATCAGGTCCTCTTTGATCTGGTCGAAGCTCCGCTCCTGCGCCGCCAGCGGCACGCCGCGCGCTCCGTACGGACCGCCGCGCTGCGGCGAGTACAGCCGGTCTCTGGCCCGCTGCCAGACCGGGTCGGCAGGCTCGGCCTTCTGGCTTGCGGCCTGGCCCTGCGTCGTCGGCGCCGACAGTGGGAAGTCCACCTTCAGCAGGAAGATCGCCGCGTGACCCTGGAGGTACAGCGCCTCCGCCGTTCGACCGGCATCGGCGAAGAAGTCGCCGTAGTCGTACAGGACGCCGCGAATCGTCCGCGGCTCGCTGAGCTTCTCTCGCAGAATGTTCAACATCACGCGCATGTCCTCCGCGGTCTGGGCAAACTGCTCCGGCGCGACCTCCTGGGTAGGCACGACCAGGACGTTGTCACCGGCGACGGCCGCCGCGAACGTCGGGAGTGCTCTGGGCCCGCGGGATTGCGCTCTCTGGCCTCGCGACACGGGCACGCCGTCGACGATGTCGCTCGTCACGGAGTCATAGGACATGCTGGGCGGCTCGAAGGCGAAGCCCTCCTTCGCAATCCTCAGTTGGCCGCTCCATCCGTAGGGCACCTGGATCGAGTACCAGCCCTTCGCGTCGGTAACCGCGGAATAGCCGCCCGGCTCCGCGGTAATATGCACATCCTGAATGGGCTCGTCATCCATAACCATCCGGTCGGAGATCGTGACCAGGAGAGGGTGGCTCGCGTAGTCCTGATTCGGCAGATCCTTCTTGACATGCGAGTACTCGCGTTTGGCCGGCTCGAAGGCGTAGCCCGCCTTCGAGGGTGCGACCACGCCTCTCCACTCGTGAGGGACGGAGACGCTGTAGTTGCCGTTCATGTCCGTCGCGGGTGTACCCGGCAGGCCAGCCATCCGAACAGCCGGCTCACCGGCATTGCCGGAAATGATGGCCGTCTTGCTGGACGTCTCCGCGGAGGCAGCGCTCTGTGAGCGAGCCCCATCCGGCGCCAGCGCGACCAGAACGCTCAGGGCCACGAGGGTCTGTCTGATACGACTCATGATGATGATCCTTTCACAGGTGTTTTCCAGCTATCAGTTCTGTACGGTCGTCGTCGTGGCGTCGGCCCGCACGGCCAGCGCCTGCAAGCCCAGGCCGGTCCGCAGCCGCATCTGCTGCAACGCCTTCTCCACGCGCCAGCGGTCCGTCTCGCGCCCGGCCTCGATCAGATCGACCAGCTCGGCAAAGCGTCCCTTCATGAGCTTCTCCATGTTCGCCGACTGCTCCGCCAGCAGGCACAGATCCTGGTGAGTTTGCATGGCCAGCTCCGCGCGCTGCTGTGCCTCCGCCTGCAAGCGCTGATCGACCTGCGACAGAACGCTCCTTTGCACCGCCGGCTTGATCGAGGCGGCGACAGACGCCTCCAAATCGCTACGGAGCTTCTCGACATCGACCGGTCGTGGGGCGGTCCAGCGGCCGATGCCGATCCCGGCCCCGAGCAGCAGCACCGCCGCGACAGCGGTCTTGAGGAAGCCTCGCAGGAAGGGGAATACACGCCGTGCGCTTGGCTCAGCCGGCGCAACGTGCTCCAGCGCCTCGATCACCCGGTCCCGCCGGGCGGTCATTCTGATGCCGATCCGGCGCCCCAGATCAACGAGCGCCTCGCTCTGCTGTTGCAGGCTCGCAAGGTACTGCCGGCAGCCGGCACACTGGCTGAGATGCTCCCGCAGAGCCTCTGCCTCTGCGGCGTCCAGCGCCCCGAGGACGTAATCCGCAATCCCGTCCTGCATATTTGGGCAAGGTCCGTTCATGGCGTATCTCCTTGCGTGGTCAGTATCTCGTGCAACTCTTTGATGGCGTCGCGGAGCTTCTGATATACTCCCGACGTGGATATCTCCAGTCGTTCGGCGACGGTCTTGACGTTCTGGCCGTCGAAGTAGTACATCACCAAAGGCAGCCGAAGGTCCCAGGGGAGCCGGGCCACCGCCTGCTCCAAGTCCTCGTGGGCCGACCTACCCTCGCGTCGCCGCAGGATCTCCTCGGCATCGATCGCCTTGTCTGTGGTCTTGCGCTTGCGGAGCTGATTGACGCTGAGGTTCCTGGCGATGGTCGCGACCCAGGGCCCGAACTGCGACGCCTGGCGAAGCTGGCGGATTCGCTCGAATCCCTTGATCATCGCCTCCTGCGTCGCGTCCTCGGCGTCATGGACGTGGCCCAGCACGCCGAGACAGACGAGGAAGGCGTGGTCATAGTGCCGCCTGACCAGGACGGCGTACGCCGTCCGATCCCCCTGGCACGACGCCTTCACCAAATCGTTGTCGCTGCGCTCGTCCAATCAAGACTCCGTATCCGGACTCCACACCAAAGACACGCGCCACTCCCCCAGATTACACAAAAAAACCGGCCTCGCGCGACTTTTTCGAAAGCCTCGCCGCTTGCAGCGAACCGGTGAGAACGGCGCAAGGCAGGAACCTCAGAGCCACAAAGACGCAAGATCTTGCGTCCCTACAGACAGATACCCTCACGGGCACACCACAAACACGCCCGCCGGCGGTCCACGGGGAGCACCCAGAATTGCCGATCCCTTAGCCCTTGCAGGACAGGGACTTGTGGACAAAAGGCAATAGGGTGCGTTATTTACTTGACAAACTCTAAGGCAGAGTTAAGATGTACAGGATGTCGCCCGGCGCGACCGGGTGGCAGCGGCAAGCGGCAGCTTGCCGATGGCTCGTGGGAGCGGTAGCCCCATCGGCTTGTAGAGACGCAAAATCTTGCGTCTCTACGGCTTGCCGCTGCCACCCGACAGGAATGACGAGACCACAAACCAATATCAAAAATCAAAGATCAAAAATCAAAGATCAGAAATCAAACATCAACCATCTTCTATTTGGAGGGTCATGTCATGACCACGGAAGTGCAAATCACCGCCAATCGAGCCAATGCTCGAAAGAGCACCGGGCCTCGCACCGCCATCGGCAAGGCCATCGTCGCGCAGAACGCCATCAAGCATGGGTTGCTGGCCCGGCGGGCGGTCATCAAGGATGAAGACCCGGCCGAGTTCGAGGGGTATCGGGCCGCGATGACCGAGAGCCTGCGGCCGCGGGATGCGGCGGAGGAATCGGTGGTCCAGCGGATCATCAATCTGTCCTGGCGGCTCAAGCGGGCCGAACGCATGCAGGATGAGACGCTCGATTTCTTGCTGGAGGCCGATGCCAGGGAGTGCCAGACGCGGCATCTGCGATCCAGTGGCGATCCGTCCGGGTCGGAGGAATTGACCTTCGGGCGAGTCATCGCCCGGGAGTTCTCCAGCGGCCGGACGCTGGAGAAGCTGATGACCTACGAGCGGTGGATCGAGAACAGTCTGTACCGCAGC
>JAFGJR010000177.1 GCA_016928975.1 Sedimentisphaerales bacterium
TAACATCTTGATACGCAGTATGTTATGAGGGCTTTCTCGTTCGACGGACTTTTTGGTTGCGGCCGAGCGCAGCGAGGCCGCGATGGGAGCTCTGTACTCTCTGTGGCACATAGCCGGTAGTCGGTGAGAAGACGGTTGTTGGTTGATGGTTCTTGGTTATTGGCCCAGAGCCCTTGTGTCTTCTTCGGGCTCTTCACGTCCTTCGTGGTGAAGAGATCAGTTGTCAGTTCTCAGGCGTCGGGGATCGGGTGAGGGAGGCGATTGTTAGTTGCAGTTGTCGAGGCCGGCGACGGGAACGCCCGGCGGCGCAGAGCAACAGACGGCCCGGCGAGAATCTGATTGTGCGTGGCGAATCCGCGCGTAGAATGGGCGGGCGTGAGTGACATGGTGACATCGGAGATATTGTATGGCCAGGAGTAACGGAATCAGGCCGCGGTATGCAGTTGCGGTGGTAGCGTTGTTCGTCCTGATTGGGATCGGCAAGGCGGTTCGTTCAGAGAGCGAGGCGGCGGGCGTCGCCCTCTTCGACGGCAAGACCCTTGACGGCTGGGAGGGCAATCTCGATTACTTCCGCGTGGAGGACGGCGCCATCGTGGCGGGCGACCGGACGAAGGCGACGCCCCGCAATGAGTTCCTTTGCACCCGGAAGGCTTACAGCGACTTCGAGCTGCGTCTGAAGGTGAAGCTGATCGGCGACCCTGGCAGCGCCAACGCGGGAATCCAGATTCGCAGCCGGCGCATCCCGAACCACAACGAGATGATCGGCTACCAGGCGGACATGGGCCAGCAGTACTGGGGCTGCCTCTATGACGAGTCGCGGCGGAACAAGATCCTGGCCCAGCCGGACCCGCAGCAGTTGCGCGAGATTCTCAAGGTCGGCGACTGGAACGAGTACGTCATCCGCTGCGTCGGTCCTCGCGTGCAACTATGGCTCAACGGCGTGCAGACGGTGGATTACACCGAGCCGGATGCGTCGCTGGAGCAGACGGGTCTGATCGGCGTGCAGATTCACGCCGGCCCACCTGCCGAGGCCTGGTACAGAGATATCCGGATTCGAGTGATCGAGTCAGCGTTCGGCATCTTCCAAGAGAGCGCCGACGTCGGCAAGGTGAGCTACGCGGGCTCGACGAGGCTCGATGCAGACGCGCAGACGTACGCCGTCACAGGCGGCGGGGCGAACATCTGGGGAACCGAGGACGCGTTTCACTACGTTTGGCGAGAGCTGTCCGGCGATGCGGCGATGACGATGGAGGTGCGGTGGCAGGGGCAGGGAGGCAATCCGCACCGCAAGGCCGGCTGGATGGTCCGGCAGAATCTCGATCCCGGCTCGGCGTACGCAGACGCCGTCGTGCACGGCAACGGGCTGATCTCCCTGCAATATCGAAAGGCGGCCAACGGTCCCACGGAGGAGATTCAATCGCCCGTGTCGGCGCCGGCCGCGATTCGCTTGGAGCGCCACGGGGAGGTCTTCACACTGTCGGTGTCCCGTGACAAGGGGGCTTTTCAGCCGGTGGGCTCGCTGTCGGTGGCTTTGCAGGACCCGGTCCTGGCCGGACTGATCGTGTGCTCGCACGACGACTCCGTGACGGAAACCGCTGTCTTCTCGAATACAGGTCTGACTGCGATGAATACGCCGAAAGTGGAAGATCGAGTGGTGGAGAGCACGCTGGAGACGATGATCGTCGCAACGGGCGAGCGGAAGATTGTCTACCGCGCACGACGCCATTTCGAGGCGCCGAACTGGAGCCGGGACGGCAGCTTTCTGCTGTTCAACAGCAACGGCCTGCTCTATACGATCCCGGTCGGTGGCGGCGAGCCGAAACAACTGGACACGGGCGTCGCCACCCAGTGCAACAACGATCACGGCTTCTCGCCCGACAGCCGGTGGCTGGCGATCAGCGACCAGCACGAGGGTGACTCGCGAATCTTTGTCCTGCCGAGCCGCGGCGGGGAGCCCCGGCTCGTGACGCCGTTGGGACCGTCCTACTGGCACGGCTGGTCCCCGGACGGTCGCACCCTCGCCTATTGCGCGGCGCGCAACGGCGAGTACGATGTCTACACGATCCCGGTCGAGGGCGGCACGGAGCGGCGACTGACAGACGCCAAGGGTCTGGATGACGGTCCCGACTATTCGCCCGACGGCAAGATCATCTACTTCAACTCCGAGCGCAGCGGGCTGATGAAGATCTGGCGGATGAATGCCGACGGGTCGTCCCAGGAGCAGGTGACATCCGACGCAGATTATGCCGACTGGTTCCCACACCCTTCGCCCGACGGCAGGCTCCTGGTCTTCCTGTCGTTCGACAAGACCGTCCAGGGCCATCCAGCCAACAAGGACGTGACGCTACGGATCATGGAGCTTCCCGACGGCAGGCCGAAGGTCCTGGCTCGCCTGTTCGGCGGCCAAGGCACGATCAATGTCCCCTCCTGGTCGCCCGGCAGCCGGCAGATCGCCTTTGTCAGCTACCGCATGGTCACCCCCTGAACGGAATCTGGTTGAGCCCTCGCGGTCTCTATGCACCTCAACGTCACCCGGGTACGCTCTAACAGGTGCGGCCATTGAAATTCACCATTTTCCGATGGATTCCTCTTGACACATATCCATCCTTCCCAGTATACCCATATTACGACCTGAGAGTTTGACAGGCCACTGTGGTTCCACAGTCGCAAAGGTTGTCTGCTGAGAAGCGGCCCACATGCGGGTGGCGGCACGTGAAAGACGTACCATCCGGATCGGCAAAGGGCCATTGAGATCGCAGGACTGCCTTGAGCAAGCAGAACTGGGTGTACTGAGAGTATCAGCGACGTGGAGCTTCAGCGGTAGCGAGACTGCGATTCCCTGTAGATGGTTCGTTAGGAGCTCTGCGCAATGGCAGAGCGAATTAGAGGAGAGATGTATGGAAGGAAAAGGAGTGCATTATATATTTGCCGCGATCGTGTTGCTGACTCTCGTCGGATCGGTGGCGAGTGCCACGCCGGTGGTTCTGTCCGACGTGCCAGCCTATGACTGGTACCACGGATGTGGCCCAACGGCGGCGGCTTCGGTCGTCGGGTACTGGGATGTGCATGGATATGACAATCTGTTCACGGCAAGCGGATGGAACGACGTCCGTTTGACGGCCAACGTACAGGATCAGATCTCAAGTCCGGAGCACAACGCCAGATACGATCCGACCCCGGACGATACATCCCAGCCAGAGTCGTGGACCAGCATCGCTGACTGGTTTGGCACGTCCAAGGACCCTCTGGGGTATGGCGGGAGCTACCAGTCCCTTGCGGATGATGCGTTCATAGGCTATGGCAACTATCGCGGTTACACCATAGATTCGTACTATGAAAGCTGGGGCGCGTTCACCTGGAGTGATCTGGTCGGTGAGATTGACACCGGTCATCCGATGATGTTCCTCGTCGATACGAATGGGGACAACGTTACCGATCACTTCGTTCCGGTGCTCGGTTACGACGACCGGGGCGTGGATGGTCTTTGGTATGGTCTCTACACCACCTGGAGCGAAGACGAGACCGTGGTCTGGGAGCAGTTCCGTGGCAGAGGTGAGCCCTGGGGCGTCGCCTATGGCACCTACGTGCACCCAGCCGCCATCCCGGCTCCTGGGGCAGCCGTACTCTGTAGCCTTGGCATCGCGGTGGTCGGCTGGCTGCGCAGACGCCGCACAGTGTAAATGTAAACCAAGCGGTTTTTCGGGCTGCCGGCGCTCCGTCGGCAGCCCTGTTCTCATGGTGGCGTGTCGGTTTCAATAGCGCGATTGCTCTGTCGAGGCAGGCAGAAGGTCGCATACCACCGCAGGAGAGTGCTGCACATGAAACCGGCCCAGTGCGGCGCAATTCACACCATGCACGGATGGGCGTCGGTGTCTCGTGGGAAGCAGGCCGAACCTCTACTTGATGGCGGACAACTTCTCCTGTGCCAGCGCGGTGATCGCCTTGCCCACCAACTGGATGATCTGGAGACGTTCAGGTGTGGCAAGGCCCTGTCCAAACTGCTGCACCGAATCGAGACGAGCCTTGGCTCCCACGGTATTGCCGGACGCCATGAAACTGTCGGTGCTGGCGACTACGGCCTTGGCGATCTCGCGGAGGTTCTGGGCCAATGTCTGCACCTGCTGACTCATCCGGTCGCGCTGAGCCGGCGACAGCGATGCGAAGTCCTGCTCGGACATGGACAGGGCAGGAATCCCCTGAAGAACAGAGGGGTCATGCCAGTTGAGCTGGAGGAATTGGTTGACGGCCTCGCCTTGTTTGCCGGCCTTCCAGGTGGCGAGCACCTGCCCCAAGTACACGGTCGTCTCCGGCGTCGGCGCCACGACAGGCTCACCGGCTTTCGATCCGGTGTTGGCGGTGGGCGCAGCGGCTTGGGGCCTGGCTGCCGGCGCGTTCGCTTTGCTCGGTGCCTTAGGTGTTGTGCTCTTGGGGGAGGTGGTCTTCTGGACTTCCTTCGTGGCCTCGTCCTCTTTTTGTGCACACCCCATCACTCCCAACAGGATCGTCGGGATCAATATTGCCGACAGCGCTTGCGTTCGCATGCGAATCTCCTTCAGACCAGGTCACCAGGTTGTGAGCGAAATCGTTCTTTCGAGACCGAGTCCAGAGAATACAGTCGAGCCGGGAGGAAATCAAGCCTGGTGTCGCAGTACGAGTCCGAATCGAATCTCCTCCAATGGCGCGACCGGCAGCTTGCCGGGAGGAGGCGGCCGAGGTAGGCTACCGCGATACACACAGGCCGCTGTGAGAGAAAGGTGGATTGAATATGGTCAAGACGGAGCAGATTGCGGTGCCGACCAGAGGCAACACTCACGTGGTCGATATTACCGGTCTGGTCTGCGACGTTGTGGCGGGCTCGGGCCTTACGGCCGGCGTGGTGACCCTCTTTCACGTCGGTTCGACGGGGGCCTTGACGACGACCGAGTGCGAACCGGGATTAGTGAACCACGACCTCAAGGCGGCGTTCGAGCGGGTCGCCCCGGAGGACGGCCGGTATGAACACGAACAGACGTGGAACGACGATAACGGCCACTCGCACGTGCGTGCCTCGCTGCTTGGCCCGTCGTTGAGCGTGCCGTTTGTCGATGGCCGGCTGACGCTGGGCACATGGCAGCAGATCATTCTGGTGGACTTCGACACGCGGGGTCGCAACCGCACGGTCATCTGCCAGATCATGGGGGAGTAGGGCGCGTTCCACCGTCCTTGAATCCTGCTTGACGTGCGTCCTATAATGCGATAGCATCTGTTCAACTTTGTCTCATTCAAAAGCGACTGTTTGGGCGATATCCGGTGATATGAGAGCTTGTTGTCGGAGACTGTTGTGTCTGGCGGGTGTGCTGTCGGTCTGGGGGCTGGCCGGCTGTCAGCACGAGGATGATGCGGCGGCTGACGCCCTGGGTTTGGTGCCGGAGAGCAAGCTGGGCACGCGCATTGGATCCGTTGCGAGTGTCGGGGTGCCCCAGGCGGCGGTCGTGGAGGGATACGGCCTAGTGGGGGGCCTGGCTGGCACGGGCTCGGGGGATTGCCCGCCGGCGGTTCGGGAGTATCTCAAACGGTACATTCTGATCCAGGTGCGGGGCAGAGGTTACGATGTCGATACGCTGATTGGCAGCAAAGACACGGCGGTCGTGCGGCTGGAAGGAGTCCTTCCGCCCGCCGCGAGGAAGGATGAGCGATTTGACGTGCGGGTGTATCTGCCGTCGGGATCGGAGGCCACCTCGCTCCACGGTGGGTGGCTATATAAGGCCGAGCTGATGCCGGCCGGCAGGTTCGGGGTGGCCGGCAACACGGTGGCGACGGTCGAAGGCCCCATGTTTGTCAACACGATCGAAGTGAGCAAGCCCGATGCGAGAGAAGGCTACATACTTGGTGGCGGTCGAGTAGCCGACGAGTCCCGGGCAGCCCTGACCCTGCACAGGACCGATCCCCTGCTGATCAGCAGGATTCGCAACTACTTGAACGAGCGGTACGGCCCGGGCACCGCCGACGCCTTGTCGCCGACCCTGGTCGGGCTGCGAATCCCGGTGAAGTACCGCCAGCGCAGACTCCGCTTCGTGTCGATGGTCGCCCTGACGTACCTGGAGCAGACGCAGGAACTGGTCGACGCCCGGGTGAACAGGCTGGTCTATCAATTGGCTCGGTCCGAGAAGAAGAAGCAGGACAGCGAGATTGCGCTGGAGGCAATCGGCCGACAGGGGTTGACGAAGGTCGCCGCCCTGCTCGATGCTTCCGAGGAGGAGGTGCGATTGCGGGCGGCCCGATGCATGCTGTACGTGGGCGACGATCGTGGATTCGGGACGCTGCGGAACATCGCACTGGATCCTGAGTCGCAGCGCCGGCTGGAGGCGCTCGATGCCTTGGCGGTCGGCGCGCCGCGAGACGACGTGGCGGCGCTGGCCCGACTGCTGCTGCGTGACAGTGACCCCGCCATCGTGGTTGGCGCGTACGAGCGTCTGCGCGAGATGGGGGACCCGGCGATCATGCAGGAGCGCGTGGGGGGCGGTTTCTACCTCGAGCAGGTGCCGCAGACGGATCGCACGGCGATTTACGTCTCGCGCAGCGGCGATCCGCGGGTGGTCCTGTTTGGTGCGCCGTTGACGTGTCAGAGGAATCTCTTTGTGGAATCGCCGGATGGCATGGTCATCATCAATTCGCCGGCGGGCCAGGAGCATGTCTCAGTCATTCGCAGGCACCCCATGCGACCCGGACTCATCGGGCCGCTGAATACCAGCTTTGATCTGGCCGATATTATCCGGACCCTCGGCGCCGAGCCTGGAAAGGCGAAAGACGGGAGCATCGCCGGTCTCCATGTGCCCTATTCCGACGTGATCGTTCTGATGCAGCGACTGTCAGCCAAGGGAGCGGTGGCGGCGCAGTTCTGGGCTGGACCCCTGCCGAAGTCGGGTCGAATAATCAAGAAATGAGTGACATCGGGCCGATAATCAAAGGACGTACCGTTCCAGAGCCGCACCCGAAGGAGGGGTGCCCTTGTTGAACCACGGAGTTGTTGGATAGACGATGCGACTGGAGAAGATCGTACTTGACGGCTTCAAGAGTTTTGCCGACCGAACGGAATTCAGCTTCGACGCCGCGATCACGGGCATCGTGGGACCGAACGGCTGCGGCAAGAGCAACATCGTGGACGCGGTCAAGTGGGTGCTGGGCGAGCAGAAGCTCAAGAGCCTTCGCAGCGACCAGATGGCGGACGTGATCTTCGGGGGCAGTGGGAGCCGAAAGCCGCTCGGCTCCGCGGAGGTGACGTTGGTCCTGTCCAATCCGCAAGGAAGCGCCAGCGGCCGGCTGCCGATCGACACGGAGCACGTGCAGATCTCGCGGCGCATCTACCGTAGCGGCGAGAGCGAGTACCGCATCAACAACAAGGTCTGCCGTCTCAAGGACATCCGCGAGCTGTTCATGGACACGGGAGTCGCCACCCGGGCGTATTCCATCATCGAGCAGGGGCAGGTCGAAAAGCTCGTCAGCGCGTCGAAGGAGGACCGGCGAATCGTGTTCGAGGAGGCGGCCGGCATCAGCAAGTACAAGGCGCACAAGAAGGAGGCTCTGCGAAAGCTCGAGAACACGGAGCAGAACCTGCTGCGCCTGGCCGACATCCTGGCGGAGGTGGCCAGGCGGCTGCGCAGCGTCAAGCTTCAGGCCGGCAAGGCACGCAACTACCTCGAATACACCCAGAGGCTCAAGGAGCTCCAGGTCAACTACTCGCTCGTCGAGTATGGGCGGAACAAGGAGCAGCTCGATTCGCGGGGCGAGGCGCTTCGCCGGGCGGAGGAGTTCCTGTCCGCCGCGGTCGCCGAGGAGGCGGGAGCGGAGGCCGCGGTCAGCCGGTTGGGCAACGAGATCATCGACGCGGAGCACCGGCTCAGCGAGACGGGCAACGCCCTGGTCTCCATTCAGAGCAAAATAGATCAGAAAACCCAACGAATCGACTTCCTCCGCTCGCGGATCGGCGAGCTGGAGCAGCGGCGTGCGGCGGCAGTGGCGGAGATCGAGCGGCTGCGCGGGCAGGGCGACTCGCTCAGGGCGGACCTGGCTCGCCACCGCGATGACCTGACCGGCTGCGACCGCGCCGTCGCGGAGAAGACGGAGGCCATCGCAGAGATCCAGAAGGTCACTCACGAGGCCGATGCGCAATTGGTGTCGCTGGAGGCGGAGCTGGAGGACGAGAAATCGGGGATCATCGACATCGTGCGTCGCACCGCCCAGCTCCATAACGAGATTCAGAGCATCTCGAGCTACCGCACGAGCCTGTCGAACCAGCGGGACCGGCTGGCCGGGCGCGCGGAGGTTGCCAGGGCGGAGCTTGAACGGGTCCTGACGGAAAAGGCCCAGCACAACGCCCGGCTCGGCGACATCATGCGTGTGCTCGAGGAACTCGAGCAGAACCTGGAGTCGAAGCGACAGAAGATCGAGGAGGCAGAGGGCCTGATCGCCGGGGACAACCAGCGGCTGGCCCACAGCAAGGAGGCTCGCAGCGCTCTGAGCAGTGAGCTGGCGGTCCTGACGGATATGGAGCGCCGCTACGAGGGACTCGGCAACGCCGTCAAGAATATCGTCAAGTCGCAGAACGACGGGAGCCGCCGGCTCGATTACATCGACGGGATCCTCGCGGAGAAGATCCGCACGGAGGTTGCCTACGCAGGAGCGGCGGAGGCGGCCCTCGAAGGATTGACCGACGTGCTGCTGGTGAAGGACGTGGCGGGGTTGTTGCAGGACGATCAGACGCTGTCGAGCCTGGAGGGCCGGGCGCAGTTCCTCGGCCTGAATCGTGCGGCGCCCTTCGTGGACGATGCGGATTTCTCGGTCTATCCTTTCGTCAAAGGACGGCTCGTCGAGTTCGTGCGGTTCAAGGGCAAATACGCTGCGCTGGCCTGGAGCCTGCTGGGCAAGACGATCCTCGTGGATACACTCGAGGCGGCGATGCCGCTGAGCGACTACACGCAGTCGGGCTACACGTTCGTCACGCTCAACGGGGAGTGCCTCGGCCGCGACGGGGTGATCCGGCTGGGGCCGCTGGGCAAGGCGGCCGGCCTGATCTCACGCCGAAGCCGGATGAGCCAGTTGGAAGAGACCATCGCGGGAATCCACGCCGAGATCGAGCAACTGGAGGGACACGTTCAGCGAAATACGCAGACCAAGGGCCACCTGGAAAAACTGTGCAAGGACCTGCGGACCGCGATCTACGAGGCGAACACGGAGAAGGTGCAGGTGACCTCCAGGCTGGCGGCTTACGACCACGACATCAGGCGGCTCAAGGAAGAGGAGCCTCTGATCGCCAGCGAGATCGGCACGCTCGAAGCGGAGATCGCCCAGTCGGTGCAGAAGGAGTACGAGTCGAAGCAGCGACTGAGCGAGCTGGAGGCGGTGAATCGGGAGCGCACGGCGCGCATCGAGGAGCTGGAGACTCGCTACGACGGGCTCAAGGAGACGCAGCAGGGCCGGATGCAGGAATTGACGGAATTGAAGGTCCAGTTAGGCCAGGTGATGGAGCAGCAGAAGGGGCTGCGGCAGATCATCGAGCGGCTGCAGGGCCAGATCCAGGCGAGCCTGCAAACGCTGGCCGTCGCGGAGGATGACGTGCAGGTTTGCAGCGGACAGCTCGTCGAGGCCCAGCGGGACATCCTCCAGTGCGAGTCCCGGGTGTCCGAGCTGTACGTCGAGAAGGAGTCGGCCCAGCAGGGCAGCCGCACCTTGCAGGAGGAGCTCGGACGGCTCGCCGCCGAGCAGAGGCAGAATGACGAGCTGGTCCGCTCCAAGCGGGCGCAGAAGACCGAGATCGAGCACACGATCAATGAGCTGCGGATCGAGCTGGGCCAGTTGGACGTCCGCCAGCAGGACCTGGTCGCACGGGTGCGTGACGAGTTGCAGATCGATCTGGCCGAGACGTTCGTGCATCGCACGACCAACGACGTGGACTGGGAGCAGGTGAAGACCGAAATCCTGGACCTGCGGGGCAAGATCGAGCGGCTCGGCAACGTGAACGTCGATGCCATCGCCGAACAGGAGGCCCTCGAAGAGCGGCACAACTTCCTGGCCACCCAGGTGGAGGACCTTACGCAGAGCAAGAGCCAGCTTCAGCAGCTCATCGCCAGGCTGAACAAACAGAGCCGCGAGAGGTTCATCGAGACCTTCGAGCGGATCCGCGCGAACTTCCAGCAGGTTTTCCGCCGGCTCTTCGGCGGCGGCAAAGCCGACATCGTGCTCGAACAGGCCGACGACGTGCTCGAAGCGGGGATCGAGGTGATCGCTCGCCCGCCGGGCAAGGAGACGCGGAGCATCTCCCTGCTCAGCGGCGGTGAGAAGTCGATGACTGCCCTGGCGCTGCTGTTCGCGGTCTTCCGCACGAAGCCCTCGCCATTCTGCTTCCTCGACGAGGTGGACGCGGCGCTCGACGAGGCGAATAACGAGCGGTTCGACATGTTGCTGCGCGACTTCGGGGTCGACAGCCAGTTCATCGTGATCACGCACTCCAAGCGGACGATGAGCGTCGCGGAGGTGCTCTTCGGCATCACGATGCAGCAGCAGGGCGTCAGCAAGAAGATCGCCGTGCGCTTCGACGAGTACAACGCCGAGCCCGCCGCCGCATGACAGTCGCTGCCATTCGCGACCTTCGCGTCTACTGCGACGCGATCCTGTTGTCCGCGTCACCCTGGCGGGTTGGGGAAATCCTGATTGTGAAGAGGCGCAGGGGGTGTTAGAATTCGGTACCTCTTGCGGGTCGGTGGTGGTTCGCAGAGGGGGCATACGGACAGCTTTCGCGGGTGAGCATGGAGCAGCGGATCGATACGTGTGTGCTGGGCGACGGCATGGTGCTGTTGGGCGAGCCGATGGCAGGGGTGGAGTCGGTGGCGTTTGATATCATGCTTGCGGCGGGGGCGGCGCGGATGCCGCCGGCGACCTGCGGGGCCGCCAACGTCATTTCCGACTGGATCTTTCGCGGGGCCGGGTCGTGGGACAGCCGCACGCTTGGCGACGCTCTTGACGGCCTGGGCCTGCACCGATCGAGTTCCATCGGCAGCGCGCACATGTACATCGGGGCCGCCCTGGAGTCGAGCAATCTCGCCCGGGCGCTGGCTCTGTACTGCGAGGTCGTTCTCCACCCGCACCTGGGGGATGAGCAGTTCGAGCCGGCCAGGCAGCTCGTGATCGAGGAGTTGCGCGGACTGGACGACGAGCCCAGACAGAAAGTGATGATCGAGCTGCGCAAGCGCTTCTATCCGGACCCTCTGGGGCGCAGCACGACAGGCGAGCTTGCCGACCTGCAGCTTCTGACCGCCGCAAGGGCTCGCGAGCTTGCCAGGGGCTATCTCAACGTTCCACAGGTGATCTTTTCCGTGGCAGGCAAGTATGATCTCGACGCCATCTGCCGGCAGATTGAGGGTGTCTTCGGGTCGCAGCAGGGCGAGCCTCTCGGTCCGATTGTCGTCGGTGCGAGGGGGCCGAGGTACACTCACATTCCCCACGAGGGGGCCCAGGTCCACATCGGCCTGATGACTCCCACTGCTCGATTCGTGGATGAAGGGTATTACGATGTGCGGGCGGCGGTGTCAGTGCTGTCGGGCGGGATGAGCTCGCGGCTGTTCACGGAGGTCCGCGAGAAGCGGGGCCTCTGTTACGCCATCGGTGCCAAGTACCATTCCCTCAAAGAGGCGGCGGGAATCTCGTGCTACGCCGGGACCACGCCGGACAAGGCCCAGGAGACGCTCGATGTGATCCTGGGCGAGTTCGACCGGCTGGCCGACGGAATCAGCGAGCAGGAGCTGGAGCGGGCCAAGGTCGGCCTGAAGTCCACGCTGATCATGCAGAGCGAGTCATCGAGCAGCCGGGCCGGTGCTATCGCCGGCGACTACTACATGCTCGGCAGGGTCCGGACGCTCGACGAGATCAAAGGGAGAATCGAGGCCAGCACCGTCGATTCCGTGCTCGGCTTTCTCAGGAGCCATCCGTTCAGGGACTTCACAGTCGTGACCGTCGGGCCCAGGGAGGTCCGTTTCGGGTAGAGCGATGCAATTTCGACGGGAAACGTTATCCAATGGCCTGGTGCTGATCGGCGAAGCCAATGCGGCGGCGAAATCGGCAGCGGTCGGGTTCTTCGTTCGCACCGGGGCGAGGGACGAGAGCCCGCAGATCAACGGCGTGTCCCACTTCCTGGAGCACATGCTGTTCAAAGGCACGGAGCGGCTGAACGCCTTCGAGGTCAACGAGGCTTTCGACAGCCGCGGCGCGCAGTTCAACGCCTTTACCAGCGAGGAGCAGACCGTCTTCTACGCCGCCGTGCTGCCGGAGTATCTGATCGATATCACAGGGTTGTGGGTGGAGCTGATGCGGCCGGCGCTGCGCGACGAGGACTTCACCATCGAGAAGAACGTCATCAGGGAAGAGATCGCCATGTACCAGGACACGCCGGCGTTCGACGTGGTGGATCGCTGCCGGAGTCTGCACTTCGGCACGCACCCGTGCGGGCACAGTGTCCTTGGGACCACCGAGACGATCGACGCTCTGACGGCGGAGCAGATGCGGCAGTACTTCGCGAAGCGATACGCGCCGAACAACATGGTCGTCGCCTGCGCTGGGAGTTTCGACTGGGATCGACTGGCGGCGACGCTGGAGGCCACCTCCGGCCGGTGGCCGGCGCAGGCGGTGGAACGCCCGCTGACGGACTTTGCCGGGACCAAGCAAATGCAGCGGGCCGACAAACCCAACCTCAAGCGCGAGCACATGTGCCTGATGCACACGGGCGTCTCCGCCCAGGACCCTCGCCGTTACGCGGCGGCGCTGCTGAGCCTCATCATCGGCGACGAGCACGGCTCGCGGTTCTACTGGGAGCTGGTGGACAAGGCGCTGGTGGAGGAGGCCTCGATGCACTTCGGCCCGATGGACGGGACTGGCCTGCTCTACTGCTACTTCTGTTGCAGCGCGGACAACGCCGCCACGGTGATGGACATCACCGACGGCATCTTCCGGGACCTCGCCCAAAATGGCGTCTCCGAGGAGGAGCTGACCAAGGCCAAGAACAAGGTCCTCAGCTCGCTGGTCATCAAGAACGAGGTGCCGATGGGGCGTCTCGTGGATCTGGGCTTTCACTGGATGTACCTGGGCGAGTACCGCTCCATCGAGCAGGACGTCGAGGCGGTCAAAGCCGTGACGGCCGACCAGGTCAACTCGCTCATTCGCCAGATCGATTTGAACAGCTACACGCAGTACATTCTTGGCCCGGCGGGAACCGCCTGATCGGCATGGGGCGCGACGTCGTTCGAGAGGGCACAGGGTGCACAGCAGAAGGCAATTCCTGAGGATGGTAGGCGCCGCGGCCTGTGGCGCAGCGAGTGCCGATGTGGGGCGAAGCGCCATGGTGGCTTCCGCGGCGAGCGGCACGAGGCCACCGAACGTGATTCTCATTCTCACGGATGACCAGGGCTATGGCGACCTCGCCTGTCACGGCAATCCAGTCCTTCGCACGCCGAATGTTGACGTCCTGCACCGCCAGAGCGTCCGACTGACCGATTTTCACGTGAGTCCCACCTGTTCGCCCACCCGCGCATCGCTGATGACCGGGCGCTATAGCAGCCGCACCGGCGTCTGGCACACGGTCATGGGCCGCTCGTTGCTTCGCAGGGACGAGGTGACGATGGCGGACATCTTCACGGCGGGTGGCTACCGCACGGGCATCTTCGGCAAATGGCACCTGGGCGACAACTACCCGTTCCGGCCCCAGGACCGCGGCTTTCAGGAAGTCCTGGTCCACGGCGGCGGCGGGGTCGGTCAGACGCCGGACTGCTGGGGCAACGACTACCTCGACGACACGTACTCGCACAACGGCAAGCCCGAGAAGCACACCGGCTACTGCACGGACATCTGGTTCGACGCCGCGATGCGGTTCATCGAGGTCCATCAGGACCGGCCCTTCTTTGCATACATAGCCACAAATGCGCCGCACGCTCCCTACAACGTCCCGGCGCGATACAGCAGTCCCTACAGGGACAAGGCCGTTCCGAACGCGAATTTCTATGGCATGATCGCGAACATCGACGAGAACGTGGGCCGGCTACTCGACAAGCTCAAAGGTCTTGGCCTCGAAGAGAACACGATCCTGATCTTCATGACGGACAACGGCACGGCCGCCGGCTTTCACGGCGGCAGAGGCTTCAATGCCGGCATGCGCGGAACCAAGGGCAGCGAGTACGACGGCGGTCACCGTGTGCCGTGCTTTGTCCGCTGGCCAAAGGGCGGCCTGACCGGCGGCAAGGACATCGCCTGTCTCGCAGCCCACATTGATTTGCCGCCGACGCTGATTGAGGCATGTGGCTTGACGGCCCCGGCGGGTGTGCGATTCGATGGGATGAGTCTTCTGCCACTGTTGCAGGGGCGCGCCGGTGACTGGCCGGACCGCGTACTCACTACCGATTCCCAGCGTATCGAGCACCCAGAGAAGTGGCGTCAGTGCGCGGTCATGACTGACCGCTGGCGCCTGATCGACGGCAAGGAACTCTACGACGTTCGCACGGACCCGGGCCAGAGGGACGATCTCAGCGGCGCGCATCCCGGAGTCGTGGAGACTCTACGAGAAGCGTACGAGAAGTGGTGGGGAGATGTCTCCCGGAGATTCGGCGAATGCTGTGAGATCATTCTCGGCTCGGACGAGGAGAATCCCTCACGGCTCACCTGCCACGACTGGCACGGCGGCGATTTGCCCCCGTGGGACCAGACGCACATCCTCAAGGGGACGCAGGCCAACGGTTTCTGGGCCGTGGAGGTGGCGCGAGCCGGTGAGTACGAGTTCTCATTGCGTCGCTGGCCGGTGGAAGCGGATGCGCCAATCAACGCCGCGATCCCCGGTGGACAGGCGATTCGGGCGAGCACCGCTCGACTGGCAATCGGCCCTGTTGAGAAAACAGAGCCAATCGCCGACGGCGCGAAGCAAGTGACGTTTCGCGTTCGTTTGGAGCCGGGCAGAATGAAGCTACAGACCTGGCTGGTCGCCGACGACGGCACATCCCGCGGCGCGTACTTCATTCACGTGAGGCGGGTTTCATGAGCCATCCACGTCGAACGCGGTTCCTTCGAGTCGAGCAGGACGTTCTCTTCCTGTGACTGTGTGGTATAATGGAGGTATGAGGCCAACGCGCCTTGTCGGTCCGAACATCGCTTCATGGGAATTCCAGACTCCCGTGAGGCTTGTCCGATAGGACCGGCGGCTGCACAAGCGGCGAAATCTGCTCGTGCCGTAGAAGAGGAAAGGCTGGACAGCAACGGCGGTTTCTGGCAAAGGTACAGGAGTGACGAAGAAAGAGGATAGCGCGAGATCGAAGCCGGGCCGCGTGCTTCGGGCGGCGGATGTCATCCCGCCATTCAACGCGAGTTCCAACGCGCAGCAGGGCGCCGGTCAGATCCCGACGTTTGATTTGGCGGAAAATATCCTGGCCGAGCATCGGCGGACGGCCGCCAGACGCAGAAAGGCGCCGAGCCAGGCGCAGGCGGAGCCGGAAGTCCAACCGGTGGGTTCGGTCGTGAAGACCCATGTCGTCGAGCCCCCGCCACAAGACCTGCTGGACCTGCATCGCGTCGTGGCGGAGATCGTCGCTCGCGACATCGAGCGACTCTGCAAGAAGCCGGCTGCATCGCTACACGGATAGGCGCTCGCGGCCGGCGAGGCAACGGATCGGACCACCGGTGGAAGTCCGATCCCATTCTGGAGGGCGAAATCATGTCTCATCGCGCGGATGTGAGCAACCGGAACCCGGATGCCGGCCCTGGAAGACTCCAGCGGTTCTGCATACGAGGGCTCTTTCCCATCGTCGGCCTTTTCTCCGTCGTATGGTTCCTGGTGCGCGTGATTCCCAAGCCGTCGCGAGCTGCCTATCCGTGCCAGAGGGTGGCATTCCCGCTTGCATCGAGTTTTGTTCTGTGGCTGCTGGGCCTGGCGGGTTCGGCCGTGGCATTCCGCAGGGCGAAATGGCATCTCGCCCGCGAGAGAGTGCTCGCGGCAGTAGTGTGCCTGGGCCTTGGCGTTGGCGTCGTGTGGTTGCTCGTGAATCCGGTCGAGCGTCCAGTCATTGCGAACCCCATCGTGCCGAACGTACCGCTTGGTGTTGCCCGGGGTGTGCAGCCGGGCCGGGTGGTCTGGATTCATGATGCCAATGCCACCGATTGGGGCGGATACAGCTCGCCTGAGCCATGGTATGACGATGCGCACACGGACCCTGCGGTCGTACGGAACATGGTGTCACGGGCCATTCGCGGCCTGGCGGGTGAGGGCACAGACGCAGAGGCCTGGGATAAGCTGTTTCGATATTTCAACCAGGTCCGTGGCAGGGGGGACGCCGGTTACGTTCCGGGGCAGAAGATTGCCATCAAGATCAACAACACGCTGTGCTACAACGCCGACACGACCACGTTTGAGCAACAGCGGGACAACGTGAACCGGATCGACAACTCGCCGCAGATGATCGTCGCGCTGCTTCGCCAACTGGTGAGCGTGGTTGGCGCCGCGCAGGAAGACATCAGCATCGGCGATCCAGGGCGGATCATGCCGGGTCTCATCTATGACAAGGTCCACCCGGAGTTCCCCGATGTCCAATACTTGTCCAGTGTCGGCGGGCATGGCCGGACACCGGCGGAGTTCTCCCAGGTCCCATTCTACTGGAGCACGAAAGCGGCGGACGGCACGAAGCAGGATTTCCTGCCCACAGCGTTCGCGGAGGCAGACTACTTCATCAACTTCGCGGTTCTTAAGAGCCACGATCAAGGCGGAATCACCGTGTGCGGCAAGAACCTCTACGGCTCACTGATTCGCAACCCCGATCGCACCCTCGGGGGCAAACGATACAACTACTATGACATGCACACGACCCTGCCGAAGAACACGCCCGGCGCCGGGAAATACCGTGCGCTCGTGGACCTGATGGGCCATCCGCAGTTGGGCGGCAAGACGCTGCTGTATATCGTGGATGGGTTGTTCGCCGGCAGGAACTGGTCCTCCGACCCGGTGAAGTGGAGCATTCCCCCATTCGACGGAGACTGGCCTTCCAGTGTGTTCGTCTCGCAGGACCCGGTGGCGATCGATTCAGTGTGCAACGACTTTCTGTGGATCGAGTGGAGCGATCTGCCGCGCATGAGCGGGGCGGACGACTACCTGACCGAAGCGGCGATGGCGGACAAGCCGCCCTCCGGCACATTCTATGATCCCGACGGGGACGGCGTCCGGCTGGAGAGCCTCGGCGTCCACGAGCACTGGAACAGCCCGCTCGACAAGAAGTACTCGCGCAACCTCGGCACCGGCAAGGGCATCGAGCTGGCCAGCCCTGTGAAGGCGGACTTCGACGGGGACTCCGTGGTGCAATGCCGGGACTTGCAGGCTCTGTGCGACCAATGGCTGGGACTCTTGACAGCATCAGTGGCCGATTTGTCCGACCCCGGGGGTGACGGTATCGTCAATCTGCGAGACTTCGCCGTCTTCGCCCGCTCCTGGACGCACAACCCGCCGCATGAGAGTGGCAGTACCGAGTGATCGGCCTTGGCGGCTCGGCGCGACCACGAATAGACAGCGCCGGGGCACTGCCGTGGAAGGTGCTCCCATCAGCCCTGGGCGAGGTAAGCTTCAGCAGTGCCCCGGCCAATCCGTTGCAATCCAAAGAGATCGAATAGCGACAGCCCGCAACTGCACGGGTGCTGCATCGTTCGCCGTAGTTTCAACAACCCTCCGTGATACAGCTTGCTGGAACATCGCCATCAATGCACGGCGACCTCGTTCCATGCTCTCCGTGATCCACCTTGCAAGGCTATCACGCTGCCTGCCGCTTGTCAATACCTAAGCCTACCTTTTTTACAGGAAATTGCAGCGTCCTGTCGGGGGGTGCAGAAACCGGCCGGACCCATCGGCCACGGCACGCCGGTTTGTTATCTGACAGATTGACAGTATTTGGCGGCCCAATAGAATGGCCTCCATGAACTGGGCCGAAAATGGACTCTCTGGGACCCGCACGAGGTCAAAGACGCGAGTGCCCGCCAATCCTATCTGTCCATCGTTGAAGGGGAGTACAGTGAGACTTGCCGCCTGCCTTCTCGTATTGCTGTCTTTGCGTGTCCAGGCTGCCCCGAACCATCGCAACACGGAGTGGTTCAAGGCGGCGGGATACGGCGTCTTCATGCATTTTCTGCCGGCCGATGCGACGGGCCTGGCCCGCGTCCACGAGTTCGACGTCCAGAACCTGGCGCGACAACTGGAAACGCTGGGGGCGAAGTACTTCGTGATCACTCTCGGGCAGAATTCAGGCTTTTTCAACTCGCCCAACGCCACATACGACCGGTACACCGGCTATGCGCCGGGCCAGCGCTGCTCGCCCCGCGATCTGCCGCTGGATCTGTACCGGGCGCTGACGCCCAAAGGCATCCGCCTGATGTTGTATCTGCCTTGCCAGACTCCGAACCAGGACGCTCGTGCCCAGAAGGCCTTCGGATTGCGCCAGGGAGCGCAGGATCAGCCCATTGACCTGGAGTTCGCCAGGAAGTGGGCACAGGTCATTCAGGAATGGTCCGATCGCTACGGCGACAAAGTGGCCGGGTGGTGGTTCGATGGAGGCTACGAACACATTCACTTCAACGAGGCGATCGCCCGGGTCTACGCGGCGGCGGTCAAGCACGGCAATCCGGACGCGATCGTGACGTTCAATCCCGGCGTCCGGCTCATTCGCTGGACGCAGGCGGAGGACTACACGGCAGGTGAGCTGAATGAGCCTTTCGATATGGTCCCGGCCTCGCCGTGGGTGAACGGTTCGCAATGGCATGCACTCACCTATCTCGGCTCCAACTGGTCCCGCCGGGACACGCGGTATCCCGCGGAGAGATGGGCCAAATGGGTGCGCACGGTAGTATCCAACGGTGGGGTCGTCACGCTCGACATGGGCCCGAATTGGGACCCCGCGTCGGGCCCGATCGGCGCTCTGGCGCAAGCACAGATGGATCAGGTCCGGGCGATCCAGGCGGCATTGCGCACGGCCTCTGTCGGATCCTATCCCAATCGCCTCACGCGGGCAGAGAGCTTCCTCGGAATCCACTTCGATTTTCACGCGGGGGCGGACTGTAACGCCATCGGCAAGAACACCACCCGCGAGATGATCGAGAACGTGGTCAACCAGGTCCATCCGGACTACGTCCAGATTGACTGCAAAGGGCATCCGGGGCTCTCCAGCTATCCGACGAAGATCGGGAATCAGGCGCCCGGCTTCGTGGGCGACCCGCTGCGGCTCTGGCGGCAGGTGACCGCCGAACGCGGCGTCGCGCTGTACATGCACTATTCCGGCGTGTGGGACTCCGAGGCCGTTCGTCGCCATCCGGAGTGGGCCGCCGTCGATGCGGACGGTAAGACCAGCGACAGGATCACTTCTCGCTTTGGACCCTACGTCGATCAGTTGCTGATTCCGCAATTGCGCGAATTGGCCGGCGATTACGGCGTGGACGGCGCCTGGATCGATGGCGACTGCTGGGCCTCGGTGCCCGACTACAGTGAACCGGCCCTGAAAGCATTCCGCCAGAGGACCGGTATTGACGATGTCCCCCGCAAACCCGGCGATCCGCATTGGTTTGGGTTCCTCCAATTTCACCGAGAGGCGTTCCGCGAATACGTGCGCCATTACATCGCGGAAGTGAAGAAGACGAACCCCGACTTCCAGTTGTGCAGCAACTGGGCGTTCACGGACCACATGCCGGAGCCGGTCAGCGCGCCGGTGGATTTCCTCTCGGGCGACTACTCGCCCGACGACAGCG
Organism: Sedimentisphaerales bacterium; assembly: GCA_016928975.1. The sequence goes on from JAFGJR010000177.1 coordinate 19,777, forward strand.
TCAACTCCGCTCGCTTGTCGGGGCGCTATCTGACGCGTCAGGGCAAGCCGTGGGACCTGATGGCCTGGAGCTTCTCGCGCAGCAAGAGCAAGGACGGACGCAACCAGAAGACGGCGATCCAACTGCAACGTGAAGCGGCCGTCGTGCTGGCGCTTGGCGGCGGCTTTCAGGCCTACTTCACCCAGAAGCGGGACGGGTCCATTCGCGAGGAGAGAGTCCCTGTGATGGCGGAAGTGGCCCGGTTCTGCCGGGCGAGGCAGGCCATCTGCCATCGGGCGATGGCGGTGCCGCAGGTGGCGCTGCTGTTCTCCACGGCCGCGCATTATCGCAAGAGCAACGGGCTCTTTGCGCGGGACCTGGCCCGGATCAGCGGTGCTCTGCGAGCTCTATTGGAGGGTCAGCAATCGGTCGAGATTCTGGGGGAGCATCACCTCGCGGGCCGCATGGCGGACTATCCGCTCATCGTCGTACCCGAGTGGGAATACCTGGAGCCGAAGTTCAAAGACGAGCTGGTCGCGTATGTCAAAGGCGGCGGCAATCTGCTGCTCATCGGTCCCGGGACCGCGGCCATGTTTCAGACGCAGCTTGATGTGATACCGGAGGGGGAGCCGGCACCGGCCGCAGACTGGCGCCTTGCGTACAATGGTGAACTGGGCGAGGTCACGGGAACGAAGCAACTTGTGAAACTGGGCCCGAGCTGCGAGCCATTCGGCAGACTCCAGCGAACCGGTGAAACCGGCGCATCGTCACAGCCGGCGGCATCTGTCCGTGAGTTCGGCCGGGGCAAGATCGCGGCGATGTACTTCACGTTTGGCCAGGGCTACGTGAACGCGCGCACCGACCTGATGCGACAGTTCCTGAACGGCCTCGTACGGCGGCTTTTCCCCAGGCCGATGGTGGAGGTGAAAGGCTCGCCGGACGTCGACGTGGTGGTTAACCGCCAGGACGGCAAGCTGGCGGTGAATCTCGTCAATACCGCCGGTCCGCATCAGCATGAGCCGATTCTGGACGTCATCCCGCCCGTCGGTCCTCTCGATGTGACGATTCGTCATGCCACGAAGCCAACGAGGATCATGTTGGAGCCTGCCGGCTCGCCACTGTCCTTCGAGCATCGCAACGGCGAAATCTATCTCGTCGTGCCACGAGTGGACATTCACGAAGTCATCGTCGTCGAACCCGACTGAGCCTGGGCGTGAGAAAGAAGGCGACGCCAGCGCGTGGCTGCGCCTGATGCTTGCTTCTATCGATCTCGTCCGAAAAGCTGCGTGAGTGTATCCACAAGTGTTCCCACGGCCTCCCGCACGGCGGGGGAGAGGCAATCACCCAGCTTCGTCTGTGCCGCCTGAATCCCGATCACACGGACGTCGAGCGTTCTCTCTCGACGGACCAGGTCGAGGGACAGGTGGAGGGCAAGGGCGTGGGTGGAGAAGGCGAGCGCCTGGATCTGGTCAGGCATGCAGACACGTATCTGTCCCGGCCGGCCGCCGAAATCGATGGCGTCCACGATGAACAGCACATCCGGCGACGCCTTCAGAATCACGCCGATGTAGTTCTCCGGGACGGTGCCGGCATCGATCACCCTCGCGGACACCCTGCCCGACAGACGCTCGCACACCAACGGACCCGCGGCGTCGTCGCCTTTCAGGGTGCTCCCTATACCGACGATCACCACCCTCGAATCTCGCCATTGCGCGAGCGACTCCAGTAGCCGTTGGTCCACCCCCATGGCGTCACAGTCGGATATTCAGCTCGTACTTGCACTTCGGGCACAGAATGCGAGTGAAATCGCGTGGTCGGACATCCGCCACTTGCGAAGAGGCGACGCCCGGCGGCTCGTTCGACCCCGCCTCATCCTTGGCGAGCAGCAAAGACGGATTGGCATAGGCCAGCGGTCCCAGCCGTTCGTAGAGCCACGCAAGATGCTTCCTGGTCCCGATGGAAGCCCCACATCGCTCGCATCGTTGCAGCTCGTGCTCGTGGGTTTCCATCATGCTCCGTCGATCGAGACCGGCCAGGTCCCACTGGTTTGACAGGCGGATGCCCGTCTGCGTCGTGCAGTCGTCGTGGCAGTTGCCGCAGAAGATGCACGTGTCGTACCGCAGGGTGATTCGCCGTACTGGGTGGTCGCCGTTGAGCTCATCGACCAGCGTCAGGGCACTGGTCGGGCAGACGTTGACGCACGCTCCGCAGCCCACGCACGTAGCCGAGTCGAACTCCGGTTTGCCCCGATATCTTTCAGGAACGACACAAGGCTCGGCGGGAAACCGTGTCGTGAATCGGGGCGACAGGACCGCCGTCACGGCTTCCTTCAGCTCTCGCA
>JAFGJR010000178.1 GCA_016928975.1 Sedimentisphaerales bacterium
CCCGTGCGCAAGGTTCTCGAGAGCGTCGCTGGAGAGCACCTTGTTGATGTCCAGCAGAATCTTGACGGACTGAGCGACCTTGCCCATCCCGAGGATGCAGCCGGTGCCCACGCCCGTGCCAAAGTGGGGCGGGGCTTCGATGCTCTCCTCAGGGATGCTCAAAACGTCCCGAACCCCGTCCACCACGATACCGGTGCTGTATCTGCTGCCGTCCTGCTCTGTTTCGACCACGATAATGCAGGTTTCAGAGGTGGTCTCGGCGTTGTCCATGGCGAATTTCGCTCGCAGGCTGACCACGGGGATCACCTGACCGCGGAGGTTGATGACGCCCTTGACGTAGTCGGGCACCTGTGGCACGGCCGTGATTGTCATGTATCCGATAATCTCTCGGACTTTGAGGATTTCCAGGCCGAACTCCTCCGGCCCGAGGGCGAACGTGAGGTACTTGCCTCCGACCGCCTGTGGCTTTTCGACGGTTCGCATGTCTTACACCTTTCCCTTCACAAGATGATATCGCCGTGACGAGCCTCTCTCGCCACGGCAGACACCGTGACTACATGCGGCGATGCGCAACCGCACGGGAAATCAGGTGCTGCTGGGAACGAAGGCCAGCGTTCCTGTCCGCTGCATCCGCGATGGCATGCAGCCATGAAGCCTTCGGCTCCGGTCATTCCTTCGTACCATCGAAGCGGTAACAGTTGATGTCCGTGGATTAGCCAAAGACTCGCCAAGGCATCCTAATAGGAATGTAAAGTCCGCTTTGTATTGGTGGCCGGAGCATGTGGGGCCGGCAGCGTCAGGGGCGAATCGTGCAAAAAGAAGTTTACTTGTGGAAGTGGATGAGGTTTCATAGGATAAGTGGCGTGCAAGTCTGATAACCCTGGAAGGGTGGGCGCCTGGCTGGAAGAGTCCGGCATCTCAGACAGCCGGGAGTAGTACGGCTTTCGGTTGGAGATTGTTATGAACGGCGACCACGATTTCCGGATCACGCGCGTGCCGCGTCGCCGGCCGAGTCTGACCTTGCACGCCCTGGCAAACCGCTCGGGGCTGACGTATCCGACCGTGGAATCCGCAGAGACCGACAAGGACCTTCCATCGCTCATAACGCTGGATGCGATCGCCGTCGCGTGGAAGAGGATTCTACTGTCGACCGTATGGTCTCCGGATACGAAAATGTGTATAAGGGAGTCTTCCGACTGGAAATAACGAAATAGTGACGACCTAGTCCGAACGTGGTTATGCAGATATGTGAACCGATGCGATCCTGGGAGGTGGAAGAATGAAACGAACGGTCATCTTGCTGGTGGGGGGATTGATTCTTGCCGGTTGCTCTGCAGTTCCGCTTCGAACGCTGTGGCGGCTACGAGACTTTTCCGTCCAGGACGTTGTCTCCATCGATCCGAACGAACTAAGGGCCAGGATTGTTCTTCCCGTGGACGTGCCCCTGAAACCCGATAGCAGCCAGATTGTACTTGAACTCACGGATGACAAAGGTCATGGCGACTCATATAAGTTCTCCCTTGAAACCACCGAGCAGGAAGAGGCTACTCAGGGCCTGTTTCGGAAGAGGAGCGTTACGATATCAACGCTGAGACTATCGCACGAGGCCGTGAGTGATTTTGTGCGGTTTCAGAATAGGCTGCGGACCAAGGAGCGGACGCACGGAAGCGCGTCACTGCATGTGTCTTCTGCGTTCGATAGGTCCGATCCGTTGAAGAACGATGAGACACCAGAACCGTTTGAATTGAGCATTCTCCTCAAGCTAAGAGCCGATGAGGACTACTTCACCTTGATTGACAGAGCCAGAATAAGAGAATTCAAGAAAGATGAACCCGAGCAAGAGAGCTCACCTGAGGGCAAAAGCGACCAGCAACGGCAATGATGAGGCATCAGCCAGAATAACTATGATTTGATCCGGCACCTTGACGATAGCAGAGGAGAAGTGACGGGCGTGACGAAGCGTAACGCAGCGGAGCGGAGTCGCCGGATTGGCGTTGCACGAGGCCCGGCGCCATGCGAGAATGACCTGTTGGTGGCCAAAGACCGTGTGTTGGAGACGCCAGATCCTGCGTCTCCGTCGTGTTTCGAGTGCATTCTGCGCAGGAGCTTGCCGTGAATAGCGACTACGATTTCCGGATCATGCGCGTGCTGCGTCGGCGGCTGAACCTGACGCTACACGGCCTGGCCGAGCGGTCCGGGCTGACTTATCCGACAGTCGAGTCCGTCGAGACGAACAAGACCCTGCCGTCGCTCAAGACCCTTGATGCGTTGGCCGGGGCACTGCAAATCTCCACCCGCGACCTGATTGGCCTGGCGGAGCGGCGGCTTGTCCAGAGGCGCAAGGCCGAGGTCGAGCAACGCAGCTACCTCAAGAGCGACAAGGGCCAGGAGAACTGCCGGGTGGCGCGCTACGACAAGGGCAAGCTCATCCGCGTGACCGCCGAGAAGGGAGACCACGTTCACGTCATGGGCCTGCACGAGGACGTGCACGAGTTCTGCTACGTGCTGGGCGGCTGGGTGGAGCTGCGCATCGAGGACAAGACCTACCGCCTGGGACGCGACGATACGATCCTCTTCGACGGCCTGCTGGACCACTCCTACACGCAGATCGAGACCGGGGAATACGTGACCGTTCACATCCCCAAAGACATCCGCATCCTCGAGCGGCTCCTCGAAGGCAAAGCGGAGGCGCCGCCGCAAGCGTGACGGCGGCGCGCCGGCACGAAGGCCGGCGGCCCGGCTCGTTGGATCCGCCTTGGCAGCCGTGAATCACAGACCCAGAGGCCCCTGACGTGGGCATCTCTCGCTCTGGACCAGTGAGGTGACACAGGAGGAAGATACGTCTTCGCGGGGCTCTGGCTGGCCAGCGAGAAGTGGCTGTTTCCCCGGTTTTGATTTTGCATTGGCGATTGCCTGGACGTATAATTGCAGAAATCGAGCAGGGTGGCTTCGGAGGCCGACAAGTGGCTGTGAGAAGTGCACGTGACACCTTCAGCTCTCCGCGAGCGGCGTGGCGTGGCGAATGGAGAGGGCAGAGCAAGGAGACAGGTCGGCGGCTGTCGCCAGCGCACGCGGGAGTGAAGACATCAATGTCCGGGCGACCGGTGAGCCAACGTTGTGCTCAAGCAGATGGGTCGCCGCAAGTTCCCTGGGACATCGCTTGGCGCGACAGCACGGGTGGTCGTCGCTCAACCGTCCGGTGATGCCGGAAAGGAGATGATAGGCAGCGGAGCAACAGATTCTGACGAAACTGCACGTATCGTATCTGTAGATTCACGTCGATAGGAAGGCAAAAGGGAGGTACATCTCATGGTCACACATCTGCACGCTGGATTCAAGGTCCGGGATTATGAACTGTGGAAGACAGGGTATGACGCGAGCCGTCCGCTGCGCAAGGCATCCGGAGAAACCTCATTCCAGGTGTTCCGCAACGTTGATGATCCCAACACCGTTACCGTGCTCTCGGTGCAGAAGAGCGCGGAGAACGTGCAAGCCTTCATGAGCTCGCCCGACCTCCAGAATCGCATGAAGGAATCAGGGATCACCCAGATGGGCCAGATGTTCATCATGGAGGAGGTGGACAGCGGCACGACCTGATGGCGCCGCAGAAGCCTGTCAGAATGAAGTGAGTGAGGTGCTCCCCGGGCGCCCCGTGGCACGGGTCGTGACCTATCCCAGAGCGTTTCCGTGCAATACCCATGTTGCCCGGCCACACGATCGTGCCACAGGCAGCCGTTGCCTTCGTGAGCGACGGTGAGTTCTTCAATCCGAGATCTTCATCGCACTTGATTCGGGTTGGGGTCATGCGATGGCTGTGCCGGCGGCAATCTCGTCTGCGAACCATCTGCGCCTGAGCCACAGGCTTACGTTCACCAGTCCGATCAACACAGGGACTTCCACCAGCGGCCCGATGACGGCGGCAAACGCCGCACCGTGATGGATGCCGAACACACCGACCGCCACTGCGATCGCCAGTTCGAAGTTGTTGCTGGCGGCTGTGAACGAGAGCGTCGTGGACTTGGCGTAATTGGCTCCAGCCTTCCTGCTCATCCAGAAACTCGCCAAGAACATGACCACAAAGTAGATCAGCAGGGGGATTGCGATCAGCGCCACGTCGCCCGGCCGGTCGACGATCCTCTGACCCTGCATGGAGAACATGACCACGATGGTAAACAGCAGTGCGATCAGCGTGATCGGGCTGATTCTGGGAATGAACCGGCCGTGATACCACGTCTTGCCCTTGGCTTTGACCAGGACGAAACGGGTGACCATTCCGGCCAGGAAGGGGATGCCCAGGTAGATGAAGACGCTCCGTGCGATCTGACCGACGGTGATGTTGACCACCGCTCCCGACAGGCCGAGTATTGGCGGTATCACTGTGATGAATACCCACGCGTAGAGGCTGTAGAAGAGCACCTGGAAGACCGAGTTGAAAGCAACCAGACCGGCGCAGTATTCCGTGTCGCCTTTGGCCAGCTCGTTCCAGACGATGACCATCGCGATGCAGCGGGCCAGGCCGATCATGATCAGGCCGGCCATGAACTCCGGCTGGCCGTGAAGAAACAGCACCGCCAGGCCGAACATCAGAACCGGGCCGATGACCCAGTTCAGGACAAGGCTCAGACCCAGCACTCGCCAGTTGCGAAAGACATCGCCCAGCTCCTCGTACTTGACCTTGGCCAGCGGCGGGTACATCATCAGGATCAGCCCGACAGCGATCGGGATGCTGGTCTGCGTCCCTTGCGGCCGAAGCGAGCCGATCCACTGGCTGACGGACGGAGCGAAGTACCCCAGCGCGACCCCTACCCCCATCGCCAGGAAGATCCACAACGTCAAGAACCGGTCCAGGAACGACAGTCTCCTGGCGATGCTCTCGTCCATGTCATGCCTCGCTCTTTCCAACCACGAAGTCCGCCCTAACGACATAATCGCCCAGCTTCTTGCCCTGCGGCAGGCTCTCGCGGACGGCGCGATACAACGCGTCGTTGCAGTTGTCCGCCACGTCGACGTTGTAGGGCTTCTCCGTGACTCGCACCTGCGTCAGGCCGGCTGCCCGGATCATGTCCAGCGTCTGTCGGATCGGCACCGCCCCGGCGATACACGCGACGAGCGCCTCCACTCTCGCCTTGATCGCCTCCGGCAGCGGCTCCTTCATCGCCAGATCGGATACGCATGCGATTCCGCCGGACTTCAGGACGCGGGCGATCTCTTTCCACACCTGTTCCTTCTCCGGCGAGAGGTTCACGACGCAGTTGGAGATCACGACATCGACGCTGGCATCCGCGACCGGCAAATGCTCGATCTCACCAAGGCGGAACTCGACGTTCGCCAGGCCGGTCTTGCGGGTGAAGGCGGGAATACTCTTTCGGGACCTGCTGAGCATGTCCGGGGTCATGTCCACGCCGATGGCCCGGCCGGTGGGACCCACTTTCGCGGCCGCAATGAATACATCGAACCCGGCCCCGCTGCCGAGGTCCAGCACCACCTGTCCCGCCTTGAGTCCGGCCATTGCGGTCGGATTGCCGCAGGACAGGCCCAGGTTCGCGCCCTCCGGCAGGGCGTCGAGCTCCTGCTGCTGGTACCCGATGGCCTGCGCGAACAGGGCGGGATCGGAGCTGCCGCAGCAACAGCCTTTGTTCTTCGCAACATCCGTGTAACCACTTCTCACGGCGTCACGCACGTCTTCATTCGTCCTGGTTCTCTTGTCTGACATGATGCCTCCAAAGGAATCTGCGTTGTCGTTTCGTTCCGGGGGCGTCCGGTCGCCATTGTCGTCACGGGTGCATGCCCGGCTCGCGCCGGATATCGGATCCGGCATGCTCGTGGATTTCCTCCAGCCACGACCGGATTCGTTGATCCATCTGGTCACGGACTCGCCGGAATTGCTCGAGTCTCTCCTCGTGACTGCCTTGCACGGCCGCGGGATCGTCGAATGGCCAGAACAGCCGTTCCTGAATCCCCGGCCAACTGTGCGGGCACCGGCTGTTGGCCGTCTCGCACACGATGATCAGGTAGCTCAACAGCAGCTTGCCGAGATACGTCTCCACGCCTTTGGCGTATTGGCCCTCTATGTCGATACCGATCTCCTGCATCACCTCGCGGGTCATCGGGTCGATTTCGGTGGGTTCCAGGCCGGCGCTGTACGCGTTGAATTCGTCTCCGGCATACTTCCTGAGAAACGCCTCGGCCATCTGGCTGCGGGCGCTGTTGTGCGTACACAAAAAGAGCACGTTACGTTTTCGTTCCATGGCTCGGACTCCTTCTCTGTTCCAGCGCATCCGGCAGGGACTCGATGAACTGCCGGATCTCATCGCGGATTCTGCGATAGCTGTTCAATGCTTCTTGTTCGTCCTTTGCCTGCTGGGCCAGTCGCGGCGGGTCTTCGAAGCCGACGTGCGCCATCTTCGCCTTCCTTGGGAAGAACGGGCATTGCTCGCGGGCGTCGTCACACACGGTGATGACGTAGTCGAAGGGGACATCTATGACCTCTTCGACGTGCTTGGAGCGATGAGCGGAGATATCCACGCCTGCGTCTGCCATGACCTGGATCGCTCTAGGATCGAGTCCATGCGGCTCGATCCCGGCCGAATAGGGCTCGATCACATCGCCCTTGAGATGCCTGGCCCAGCCCTCGGCCATCTGGCTTCGGCAGGAGTTGCCTGTGCAGAGAAAAAGCACCTTCATTCTTCGCATCTTGCGCCGCATAGCTCCTCCGGACTCATTTTCAGTATGGCCTTGAGCGTTTTGACATCTTGCACGATTTGCGGGTCGTCCGCCAGGTGGCGTTGTGCCCATCGTACGGCCTCCCGCGCGGCCTCATCGGCCCCGGTCCCGGCCAGACGATAGTACACCCATCGGCCGTCCTTGCGGCCCTCCACCAGGCCCGCCTGCCGCAGCAGGTACATGTGCTTGGAGACGGTCGAGGGCGCCAGCCGGAGCATCGCCACGATCTGGCAGACGCACAACTCTCCGCCCCTCAACGCCATCAGCACCCGAAGCCGGTTCCCGTCGGCCAACGCCTTCGTGATGTTCACCATCGTTCGCATTCGTCACCTACCACATTTCGCCATATGACGAATTATATCCGGAAATGGATACGAGTCAACAGAGAAAATGTTCGACTGTCGAAAAAATGTGGCGGTCCGGGCAAAATGGCGGGTTAGCGGTAGACGTCTCGCCGGTGGGCGATCTTGACGACGCAGACGACCGGCGCATCATCTTCGATCTGGTACAAGACTCGATAGTCGCCTTGCCTGATTCTGTACTTCTCCTGCGCACAGAGCTTCTTGCTTCCCGACGGGCGGGGATCGTCGGCAAGGGTTTGAATCCTCGCCACGATCCGCCGAAGGTCTTTTCGGGGAATGCGGGATAGTTCCTTGGCGGCCGACGGCGTGATTTCGAGTCTATATTTTGCCATTGGCCTTCAGGTCCTTGAGCACCTTGTCGAACGAGAGTCTCTTCTCGCTGGCCCGTTCCTCGAAGGCACGCAGGTCCTCCTCGTCTTCCGCCAATTCGCGACGAAGGGCGTCGTCGACGATGTCGGAGACGGACCGCGTCGTTTCGGCGGCTTTGATCTTCAGGGCCCTGTGGATCGCAGGATCGAAGTAAACCGTAGCTCTCTTGCTCAACGCCGACATGTTCAAGATCTCCTAATGCCTCAATCAAGGTCGCATGACATCATAGCAGTATAACATCATAACGTTACAGCGTCAAGATGTGTTTTGTGCCGTGTCATGGAGGACATGGATCTGGTGATCTCACCCACGAAAGAGCAGGTCACGCCGAATCCAGAAAGCCCCAACATCCCTTCCGCAATCGTCATGTAGATAAAGGCTGGCGACTGGAGGCACTGCGGTCCGAGAGCTGACCTCCCTCTAAAACTCAGTTGTGACTTCCAGAATCACGATGTCTGATGCCGTGGGGCTTTTCCCGAACTTCAGATACGGAGTGCCGTCGTCAAGGCGAAGTCGCTCAGCTTCCCTGGTGTCAACTGCGGTAACGTCGAGCAAGATAAACCCTCGCCCTTCAGCCAAGAGCTTCTCGTCTTCGCTATAGCACACCACTTCCATCCCTGGATCAAGTCTGCTCAGTTCCTCCTGAAGTTCTCGTACTTTCATTTGCTTTCCTCTCTTCACTGTATCAATTCTTCTCTTCATCCACCGGTAATCTGGCGCAGAATACGACGGTCTGGCCAGTCCTGGCGCACACGATAACTCGCTCATCTTCGAGCACGATGTCCAAATCCTCGCCGCGAAGTCCCAGCCAAGTAGCCAAGTACCTGAACGTTCCATACTTCTTCTCGACCTTGAGCTTCTCTTCCACTCCGCCTTTCCAGGCGAGAACGACCAGCTCGCCTTTCTCAGCTCGCGCTGCCAACTCTGGCTCCTCGACTCGTATCTGGTGCCCGCGCTCCCAGCACCAAATGAGACCTTGGTCCGGGCCGCGCCACAGTTCATCCCAAGTCAGGCCGTCGCGGATCGGCTGGCTGATGGAGCGAGGCACATGCGTTGGCATCTTAAGTCACCTCCAGTCCGAGAGCCTTCCAGAATACCGCCTCATGCATGATACGAATGCCATACTGCCGTGCTTTCTTGGCTTTTCCGGATTGCGTATGAGGATCGGCGACCACGAGGAGATCAAGCTTCTTCGTTACCGAGTCCACTACATTAAGGCCGGCTTTGATCGCAAGTTCTTCGGCATACTCGCGCGAGATCACCCGGCCTTTGTGGGAGCACCGCATCTCGCCAGTGAAACACACACGCTTTCCGGCGAGACTCGTTTCTGAGGCTTTGGTCGGCGAGAGACCAATCCGAGCCTCGGCCACCTTTGCCGCAGCTTCGTCGAGTATCTCATCCAGATTGGGTTGCTCGTGTCCGAGCAATCGCGCCACCAGTCTTAGATCCCGTCGCTCCGCGCCAGTGACCATTCCGTCTGCCACCGCCGCGAGCGCCAGTTGTCTCAGGTAGTCACGGTGAGCGAGACGAGCTTGGTCGCCACTCAGGCCCCAACGGATTGCCGTCTCAAGCAACGCATCGGCTTCGGAGTCATCGACACAGCGATCCTCCAGAACGCGGTCAAGCAACGCCACGTAGGCCATAATCGCCCCCTCGGTAGCGATGGGCGTACCGATGTCGTGCATCCGTCCGACAAGACGCTGCAAGAAAGTGGGTGGCTCGGCCTGCCGACGACGAGATTCGTCGCGTGTGACAGGGTGCTTGACCGCCTGCGGCACCGCCGGCCACCGGATGGGCACTTGCTTGGCAAGCTTTCGAACGGTGGTAGGCTGGTCTGGAAGAAGGCCAGCAAGCAGGCGACCTGCGGCACGTGCGTCGGCAAGGGCGTCGTGGGCTTGGGCCTCTGAAGGAATTCCGTGATTACGACAGCAATCCGTCAGGCTTCCACCGCCCGCCAGTTGCATCGTACAGATACTGACGCAATCGGGGAATTGGCAGCCCATCCTGGCGAATTCGCTTTCGAGGAACTGTTGATCAAACCTCACGTTGTGACCCGCAATCGCAATGCTCCCACTCAGCGTCTCCACGAGGATGGCCGCGATCTCGCCAAAGTGCGGTGCGTGGACTATGTCTTCGGCGGTCAGCCCGTGGATGCTCGTGGGGCCCATGTCCCGCGCTGGGTTGACGAGCGAAGCGAACTCGCTTGTCGTTCGCCCGTCACCTTGGATCACCACCACAGCTACTTCCACCACGCGATCATGGCGAAATGGAAAGAGCCCGGTGGTCTCCACGTCGACGACGGCTATCGGACCAGGAAGTTGCAGACTCATCCTCGTCTTAGTGCCCCTGCAATCCCTGCAACCAATAGTTGTTGATATTGCTGACATAATTTGTCTAGGCAGGCAGACGAAAGGTGGGTCTTCCTGCACAGGAAGCTCACGATTCCTCTTACGTTCTGGCTTAACGCCGTTCTGCTCGGTCCGCCGGTTTGTTTCGGAGACCTGCCTCGTCTATATTGCATGAGGTCTCCTTGTTGCTTCATAGTCCCCGGCCATCTATCGGCATAGAAGGGGGGCGAGTTTACCGATTTCGCGGGGTGTCTCACATTACTACTTGTCAAAATCTTGTTCTGTTGGGCAAATCCTGGATCGACGGAAACACAGGTCCTTGGAGCACAAATCTTTGGTTCTTACACGGAGCCACAGAACCACAGAGTCTGGGCGACATTTCCGCATTCGTCTTCTTCGTGTCTTGGCATCTTTGTGTGAGTCCGCCCTTTGGTTGCGGTCGAGCAAAGCGAGGCCGCGCTGGGAGTGTGGCGTGTCTCGATATGACTACGTGATGTACGCCGAATCCAGGCCGACGGCAACTTGTTTGAGTTGTTTATCCAGAGTCCAGAGGGGTGCGCCGGTCAGGAGGGCGGACACGATGAACGGATGGCAAACCACTTGTCCATCCATAAGCAATCGTGCCAAGGCGGAACTGCCTTGACGCAGGTGCTGAATCCACACGGAGGTGTCCACCAGTACCATGGGTCATGACCCCGTCCGACGTCGCGGGATGCTTCGCAGCTTTCGTTCTGTGCCGGCCAGCCGGGCCAAACGCGCACCGCTCTTGAGGGCAATCAGCGCCTCCAGGCCAAGTCGCACCAGGGCGGTCTTCTCCTTGACTCCCGTCAACTTGCTGGCCTTGGCGACCAGATCATCATTCAAATTCAGTGTGGTTCTCATGCCATCATCCTTAGCATCACTCCAATGCATATGATGATGCCAACTCCGGGCATTCATATCAACCTCGACTTCATCCAAGAGCGCAGGTCTGACTGCCGCCCGCTCAGTTCGTCCCGCCTGCGAGCTTGAGGGCCGCTTCGGCGACGCGGATGCCGAGCTGCTTGGCGGTCTCGATCCCGAATTCGTCCTTCATGATGTCGTCCTTGTAGGCGTTCCACAGGGTGGCTCCCTGATGAGCCCTGGGTTTGCCGCCGACCACCATCACCTCGTGGACCAGCATGGCGGTCTGGATCTCCTGGATGACGAGTTCCTGGCCGCCGTTGCGGTAGGCGCCGACGGCGAGCACGCCCACCGGCCGGTTGGCCAGAAGAAGCCTTGGCTCACGGAGCACGGCGATCCGTTCGAGAAACGCCTTACACAACGCGCTCATACTGCGGAAGTAGCTCGGGGAGCCGATGATCAGGCCGTCCGGTAGAGGGTCCTTGAGCTTCGGCAGTACCGCAAGATCGAAATCGTCCTCAGGCTGTTTGGCATCGGCTGAAGTGCTCCCGCCGAGCGAGCCGGAGATCGCCAAGCCACCCAGGTCGATCAGTTCCGTCTGGATGCGAGGATCGACTTTCCTGGCGGCGTCGAGGGCGACTTGGACCGCCGCAGCGGTTGTCTTGCCTTTGCGCGGACTGCACGATATCCCAACGATTCGGACCGCCTGCTTGTCCTGCGCGAGGGCGGAAGTCGAAGTGACCGACGCTGTAGTGCCCGCTGCCAATGTGGTTGTCAGGAATTCCCTTCGATTCATTCTCTGTCCTCCCTTGTTGAAGATTGATTGACTCGGCTGTAGCCTCTTTCAGTGAGCGATGTAGATCAGATATAGGCCGGCGAGCAGGACCAGGGCGCCGCAGAGTCTTTTGAGAAGGACGGTGCCTCGGGATCGCTCGTTCCAGTTCAAGTACTGCTGGACCAGTCCGGTGCTGGTGCCGGCGACGATGATGACGGAGCAATGGCCGATGCCGTACGCCAGGAGCAGGGCGATTCCATAGAATAGAGCGGTCGAGGCCACCTTGAACGTGACGGCCAGCATGGGGGCCATGTAGGCGAACGTGCACGGGCCGACGGCGACACCGAAGATCAGGCCAAGGATGAATGCCGCCAGCCGGCCCTTGCGTTTCACGCCGATTTGGCCGGGACCCGACCAGGGGGCAGGGATGATATCCAGCAGGTACAGGCCGACCACGAAGAAGATGGCGGCCACGAAATAGGTGCCGTAGGGTCCGACATCGCCCATCATTCTGCCGGCAGCGGCGGTGACCGCGCCAACAGTCGCAATCGTGATGAGAATCCCCAGCGCAAAGAGAGTGGAGATCACGAATGCTCTCGTCGTGGCCATGCGGCCTTGCTTATCGATGAAGCCGACGATCAGGGGAATGCTCGACAGGTGACAGGGACTCAGCAGGACGCTGAGGATTCCCCAGAGAAACGCGGCAGTCAGTGCGATGGCCGGCGTCCCCTCCACCGCGTGCGTCAGCGTTGTGAACAGCCTTTCCATATCTATTGAACGCCGATCTCAGCCAATTTCTTTTCAATCTCGGCCTGCGGCCAGAACCCGACATGGCGGAACACCTCCTTGCCGTCCTTATCGAAGAAGAACTGCATGGGGATCGTCTGGATGCCGTATCGGGCGGCGAGGATCTGCTCCTGGCCGACGTGGACGAACAGCACGTTTACCTTGCCGGCGTATTTCTTCTTCAGCGTCTCCAGGATGGGGGCGAGCATGTCACATGGCCGGCATCCCGTCGAGCCAAAGTCCACGAGCGAGGGCTTGCCACTAGCGCGAGCCTTGTCCACCGGGTTATCCTTCGCGAGCACGGCTTGCTCCTTCGTCCACGCGGCGGAAACCTCGATCCGCATGCGCCGCCCCAGTGTGCGAATGTGCTCATCCACCAGGTCCTGCTGCTTCTGCTGGAGCACGATCTGTTTCAACTGGTCCTTCACCTGCTCCAGGGTCGCACCACCACAGGCGTCCTTGTTCTCTTCATAGAACTTGGTCACCTCCGCATTGGTGGCCTCCACGTTGGTGACCAGCCCTTTGAGGTACATCTGGATCATTCCCTGCTCGTCCGGCGGGGCCGTGTCCTTCTGCTCAGCCATCGTTGCCTTGGCCAACGCGACCAGGATCTGACGCGTGCCCAGGCTCTCCAGCACGAAGAAGGCGTTCTTCTCAAGCTGGTCCTGCATTCCGGGCGGCGCCTTGGCGATCTCCCCGGCGACATCCTCGTCGGTGATGGTGATTGTCTCCGCCTGCAGGAGCACGCCGGCCGGCAGCTCGGACAGCCTCGCGTACGTCAGACTGTTCGAAGCCAGGCGGGGATAGGCCTCGGATACCAGAGTGGATTTGGCGCCGGCGTCGGCATTCGCCGGGGACGTCTGAGCCGAACAGACGGAGAAGACGGACGCTCCAAGCAGGATGATGACGGCGGCGGGAATTGTCTTTCGCGTCAGCATGGTCATGGCTCCTCAGGTGAACTCGTGACGGGTCACTTCGGTGAGCATTCGCCGATCTTGCAGGCCTTTTGGATCTGCTCGGGCGACAGCTTCATCTTGTCGGCCAGCGCCTGGCGGATGCTGATGAGCCTGCCTGTCTCATAGGGGTTCTGTTCCACCCACTTCCTGAGGTTGTCGGCGCTGGTGAAGAAGCCCTGGTGGAAACAGCCGGCGGAGGCCCACGTGCCGTCGGGCTTCTGTCGCTGGCCGAACCATGCGACGGCGGCGGAAGGCTCCAGCGAAGCGACTTTCCCGTCGAGCGTCTTGACGACGATCGGCTGTCTCGTCAGACGGTCTTTCTCGCGTACCTCGATGTTCTTGTCGGTTCGAGCCGCCACACCCAGGGCGCAGTGGGAGCAGCAGCCCCAGGTATGCACGCCGCCCTCGACGATGACTTCGGCTGCATCTTGCGGATAGCACGCACGCTCACAGAATCCGCAGCGGTGGGACATCTCTTTCTGCTGCAGTGCGTCAAAGGCGAGCACACTGCCGCCGCTCGTGGCTCGTTCGCTGATTGCGGCCTCTCTGTCGCCAAAGGCCTTGATCCACGGCTTGCCGGTCACTTCGTCCTCGCCGCAGAGGAATACGGCCTCGGAGAGCGAGACGGATTTGCCCGTCGTCCAGTCCGTGACGGTGACCCTTTTCTCAAAACCGGTCTTGTCTTGTGTCAGGCAGGAGTACATGATGAAATAGCAGTGGGGGCTGCATAGCCGGACCGGTCCTTTGTCTGTCTGCACCGTTACCAGCGTCTTCGGGTTGATATCTCCGTCGCACATGTAGCAGATGCTGTCCCTAGGGCGGTCATCGGCTTTCGCGGGTTTGAGCCGCTCGAACGCCGGCGCCGGCGGGGTACCGCCCGAGAGATCGACGCCGAGCTCCTTCCACTTGGCCAGGATGTCGTCCTTGGCGAAGAACCCTTCGTGTCGGAACCGCTCGTTGCCGGCAGCGTCGTAGAAGACCTGCGTGGGAATCACAGTGATCTTGTATCGCTCCACGGCGTTTGGGTCCTCGCGGATGTCGTAGAACTCGACGCTGAGCCGGCCTGCGTACTCTTTTCGCAGGTCGGCGAGCACGGGCATCATCATCTTGCAGGGGATGCACGTCCCGGCCCCGACGTCCACCAGGCGAGGCAATGCCGCCTTCCCTTCGACGGTGACACTGTCCTGGCCTGCGCTGCTTGCGGCTGCGACCGTCGTCGGAATCGGCACGTCGCCGCCGATGCCTTCCTTACCGGCCTTGTCACGTTGCTTCAGTGCGAAGACGACGCCGACCGCACCGATTAGCGCCACGATGACGATGGCTTTCCATGCAGCATTCATTGATGCACCGCCTTTCTTTGCCGAGCGTTTCGAGAACCAATGGACACCGATGGCGGCCGCGACGAGCATGCCGAGCAATAGCAGAGGCCTGCTCGTGCCGCCGGTGCAGGGACATTCATATAGTTGAAGGAGCACGATATTCATAGTCTTCCACGAACCGGATCTTCGCTCAACTCAAGAGCCGGCCTGCCGCATTCGCTACGATTTCCGTGCTTTGATCCGTGACGGGCGCTTTGCCTTTTTCCATGCCCAGGTCCGTGACGCGCACGTGTGCGAACTCCGAGAACCCGGTCTGCTCCAGCGTCTTCTTCGCGCAGTCGAGCGAGCAGCCGTCAATGGCGACGATGTGCGCCGCTGCCGCGGTCTTGTCCAGGATGCCCTGCACCCGGCCGCCAATACCGGCCAGGCAGAACATCTTGCCCTTGCCGTCCCGGGTCAGTTGGCGCGCTGCCCTATCGCTGATCGCACCCACGTCGGCGGCTCCCGAGCACGCGAAGATCAGCGTGTCGCCGCCCACACATTCGTGTGGATTCGTACTACCCATTCGTTGACCTCCCTATGTCAGCCATTTCTGGATTTCGTCCGGCGAGGGCACCTTGCCGACGACTTTCACCTGCCCGTCGATGGCCAGTGCCGGCGTCATCATCACGCCGAACTTCATGATCTCGTTGATGTCAGTGACCTTTACAATTTCACACGGGACGCTCACATTCTTGACGGCGGCCTCGGCGTTCTCCGCCAGCTTCATGCACTTGGGGCAGCCCGTGCCCAGAATCTGAATCTTCGTCATGTGAGTCTCCTTGGTTAGGCCAACGCGCCGAAAACCATGCCGGTGATTGTCGCCATCACGACGACGAGCGAGATGAAGACGAGGGTCTTACGCGTACCCATCACGGAGCGGATCACGAGCATGCTCGGCAGCGAGAGGGCGGGACCGGCCAGCAGCAGCGCCAGGGCCGGGCCTTTGCCCATGCCGGCGCCCATCAGCCCCTGCACGATCGGCACTTCGGTCAGCGTGGCGAAGTACATGAACGCGCCGGCCACCGAGGCGACGAGATTCGCCCGCAGGGAATTGCCGCCCACGGCCGCGTTGACCCAGCTCGCCGGGATGATCCCCTCGTGCTCCGGTCCCGGACGGCCGAGCAGGAAACCCGACAGCAGCACGCCGATCAACAGGAGGGGGAGAATCTGCTTGGCAAAACCCCACGTGGCCTCCAGCCACTCTCGCAGCTCGCCCCGGCTGAACCACGCGCCGGCCATGAAGGCGAAGGCCGCCAGCAGAGCGGCGACGAGGGCCCAGCGGAGCCGGTAGATCCATTCGTAGAGTGTGCTCTTGCGGACCTCCTCCGTGCCCAACAGCAGCTCGGTGGGAACGTTTCGGGTCGCACCGCTGGTGTCGAGGATTGTGACGGTCTCTGGGGTTCTGTTGACGAGCGTTCCTTCGACCTTGTACGCGCTGAGCCCGCCGGGGCAGCAGAGGAAGACAGCTCGCACATCACCACTGCGGGCCCAGTTGGCGAAGACGAGAATGCCGATCATCGATGCGAAGTACGCGGCGTTCTGCCACAGCGGCCTGGTGACCTGCGGCTCGGGCACGCCCGCTTGGCTGATGGCCTTGGCGGATTCCTCGCGCCGGTAGATCAGGTGCATCAGCAAGCCAATGACGACACCGAAAACCACGGCTCCTACGGCCCGCGCGACGCCGATCTCCGCGCCGAGAATCCGCGCCGTCAGGATGATGGCCAGGACGTTGACCGCCGGGCCGGAGTAAAGGAACGCCGTAGCCGGACCCAGCCCCGCGCCCATCCCGTAGATTCCCGCAAACAGCGGCAGCACTGTGCACGAGCACACGGCCAGCACGGAGCCGGAAACCGACGCCACGCCGTAGGCGAGGACCTTGTTGGCTCGAGCGCCGAGGTACTTCATCACCGACGCCTGGCTGACGAAAACAGAAATCCCGCCGGCAATGAAGAACGCCGGGACGAGGCATAGCAACACGTGCTCGCGGGCGTACCACTTGGCCAGTTCGAGCGACTCCGTGACGGCCCCGTCGAAGCGAGGGACCCTGACCGGCAGAAAAAAGAACCCGAGGAAGATCGCGGCGATCCAGACCAGCTTTTTGAACTCGCTCTTCCAGTCCATTCAGCATCTCCCTCAAAGTGCCGCCAGCAGTTTCTCGTTGTCTTTAGCCTGCTGCTTGACGACTCGGGTGATGCACGACAGGCACTGGGCAATGCAGGGCGTCTTGAGAGTATAGAAAACCTTCAGTCCCTCCTTTCGGCAGGTGAGCACGCCCGCATGGACCATGACGGCCAGATGCCGCGAGATGTTCGACCGCTCGGAGCCCACGTGCTCGGCGATATCGCACACGCACCGCTCGCCGTCCTTGAGGAAGTCGATCACCGCAGTCCGCAGCGGGTGCGCCACCGCCTTGGCAATCCCCGCCTGCCGCTCAAACAATAGACTCATCTTCTCGTTTATCATGCTTCGACTCCAACCACGTTCCCCTTGCGTCCAGCCGCAACCCAGACTGAGCCATCGCACTCCGGTGGGGCGCCCCACATAACTACGTGAGCATATACTCACATAGTAACAAAGTGTTCATCCACAGTCAAGAAGTTTTTGTCAAGAAGTTCTTGTCGGTGGGGTGAGGTGACCGGTCCTACAGTTCTTCCTCTCCGATTCCCGCCAGGCCCACAATGGCCTTCTGCAGACCGATCTTGGGGTCTTGATTCCCATGGACCGGCACTGAGATGCGAATGTTCCGTCCGGAGATCACGAAGATGTGATGACTCCCCGTGACGCGGGCGAGCCTCCATCCCTTCGTTTCCAGGAGCTTGCACATCCGTTTGCCGCTGATTGCCTTCATGTCAGAAAGCAAGCTCCATGGTCTTGTCGTTCTGCTGGAGCTGGATGTTATTCATATCGATGCTTAGGCATCCTTGCACGGCATCATACAGGTTCTCAATCAGCTCCTGCAGGGTTTGCCCCTGGGTCATGCAACCGGGTATGGCCGGCACTTCGGCCCAATAGCCGCCTTCCTCTGCCTCGTGGATGACAACTTTCAACTTCATACTACAAGTCTCCATGCGATACGCTGACGCGCATTTCACGGAACGAGCATGGGCCGCCAAGGCTCCAAGACCCTATCCCATTGTTCCACATCCAATGTATCAAAGGGATCGCGCACGGTCAATCGGCATGCGTGATGAGGAAGGGGTCGTGTCTTCTCCAGCAGGGTTCGATCCGGGGATGAACCGATCCGTGCCTCGAACGCCGCGTGCATCGGCGGAGCCTTCGCGGCATCAACATACTCTGTCAACACGCGGGAGTTTCCTCGCTGCCTGGAGTCATGCGGCGGGCAGGGGGCCGGCGGCGACGAGCCGTTTACGGACGGAGTCCACCGTGAGGTTCAGGCCTTCGAGCGTCCGGGCTCCCAGCAGCGCGAGGTCCCCCGGCTCGGCGAAGACGACTTCATCGATGGTGAAGTTATTGCCGACCCGCAGAATGGCGAAGCCGACGCTGCGCGTGACGATCTCGCCGTTGGCCATGATGAACTGCAGGTCCTTCTTCTCCCTTGTGATCCCGATTCTCTCCAACAGCGCAGTCGGAACCCATGTGTACTCGCTCCCTGTATCGACAAGGAGTTTCGAGATGCGTGCCGCCTTGTTCCGATTCCTATGATTCTCGATCCTGCAGCTTGTGTTGAACGTTCCCATAGCATCATGTTACCACCCCATGAAGAGGGAATCAAGCCCGCTTGTGCCTACAGATGATGATCGCACCATCTTGGCGGTTGATGTTTCGGCACGGGCATGGTATGACGTAGCAATTCCTTGCTATGGCTGCCGTGAAGAACAAACGCGTTTTCATCAGTGTGAACGATCCCAGTGCGGATGCGCACTGTGCCGGGTTGATCACGGCGCTGGAGCGGGCTGGGGCGTCGATCGACTTCGTGGGGATTGGCGGGCCCAAGATGGCGTCGGCCGGGTGCGAGCTGCTCGACAGCACGGTCGGCCGGTCCGTGGTCGGCTACCATGTCCTTGGTCATATCGGGCACTACTACCGGCTGGTGGGACGGATTCGCGACTATCTGCGGGACCGTCCCGTCGATCTGATGATTGTATGCGACTCACCCTCGTTCAATTGGCACGTAGCCCGCGCGGCCAAGCGAGCCGGCGTCAAGACTCTGTTCTACGTGGCGCCGCAACTGTGGGCCTGGGGCGGGTGGCGCATCCACAAGCTTCGCCGGCTCTGTGACAAGCTGTGCTGCATTCTGCCTTTTGAGGAGGAGTGGTTCCGCCGCAGGGGCGTAGACACGGTTTTCGTCGGCAACCCGCTACTGGATAGGCTGCCCGGCGACTTGTCCGGCCTTCGCAAGGACTACTCTCGTTTCGAGCCAAAGGACGCTCGCGTCGCGCTGATGCCGGGCTCGCGTTCGGCGGAGATCGGGACACTGTGGCGGCCGATGCAGGAGATCGCCGCACGTCTGAAGCGCAAGTATCCGGGCATGACCTTCGTGGCGGTGGCCGCCGGCGACGAACGGCGGCGCCTGCTGGAGCAGACCCAGATTCCCGGCTTCGTCTGCGAGTACTCCGTGGACACGGTTCGCGCCACCGCGGCCGACGTGGATTTCTCGATCGTCGCCAGCGGCAGCGCGACCCTGGAAGTGGCCTCCTCCGGCTGTCCAATGGTGGTCATGTACCAGACGAACCGGGTGCTCTGGAGCCTGATCGGCCGGTGGCTGATCCGGCCGAAGTTCTTCACGCTGGTCAATCTCCTCGCGGACCGCCGACTGGTGCCGGAGTTCATGCCGTACTTCACGTCCATCGAGCCGATCCTCTCGACGATTGATAGCTACTTGCAGGACAGGACCCTTCTGATGCGAACGAGCAACGAGTTGATCGACATGGTGGAGCCGCTGACGCACAGGAAAGCCAGTGAAGCGGTGGCGGCCATTGTCACGGAGATGTTGCGATGATCGAGGCTGCCGACGTCGTTGCCCACAGGCGTGATGTCCATGAGTAGCTCGACGAAGACGGGCCGGATTGACGTGGTCGCCACCGGGGCGTGCCTCAGCGCCGTGGGGCTCTGGTCCACCGGGCCCATCCTCATCAAGTACCTGACCGGACCCATCGATTCGTGGTCCCAGAATGCGCTGCGTTACTCCGTCGCGTGTCTTTTCTGGTTGCCTTTCCTGCTCTATGTCGTCCATAGGGGAGCGCTGGATCCGCGGACCTGGCGTCGGGCCGTGCCGCCGTCCGTGGCCAACATAGTGATGCAGAGCCTGTATGCCGCCGCCTTCTACCATATCGACCCGGGCTTCCTGACCCTGCTGTCCAACACGTCCGCGCTCTGGGTCGCGGGCTTCTCGCTCGTGCTGTTTCGTGAAGAGAGGCTGCTGATTGCCAGCCCTCGCTTCTGGGGTGGCCTGCTGCTCTCTCTGGGCGGGCTGTTCGGGATCCTGTACTTCAAGGAGGGTTTCGCCGAGAGACGTACCCAGCTCGGCATCCTCCTCGCGCTGTCACAGGCGTTCATGTGGGGGGTGTACACGGTCTCTGTGAAGACGGCGCTGCGGGACATCGACTCGCGGGCGGGGTTCTCCGTGATCAGCATCTACACGGTCGTGGGACTATGGATATGCACGTTGATATGGGGCGATCCCGGGGCGGCTCTGCGAATGGGCGTGGGACCGTGGGCGGCCGTCGTGTTCTCGGGGATCACCGCCATCGCGCTGGCTCACGTGTTCTACTACACGGCCATCCGGCGCATCGGGGCAACCATTCCGATGCTCGTGGTCCTCGCGCAACCCTTGCTTGTCTTCGGCCTGTCCCGCGTGATCTTCCACGAACGTCTCAATGGCCTCCAATTGCTCTGCGGCATCGTGTTGCTGATGGGTTCCGGCCTGTCCATCTGGGCCCAGCAGCATCTGCGACTCAGACACGTGGGGCCCGCTTCCGAGCTCTCCCGCACGAAAGAACGAAATTCGCTTGACCCCGCTCACGATGGGTGATACCATAGGGTCTTATAGGACCTGTGGGTGTCTCCCATCGGTTTGCAGGCACCTGCCGTTTGATGGCTGCCCGGAGAGCAGGATATGGAGTGGGTCGATCGTTCGCGAGCCTGGATGCCGGCGCTGCGATCCTGCGCGGGCTGCCGAGGATTGAACGGCACAGTGGAAGAAGCCGATAAGGCTTAGAGCACCGCCGGCGGGCGACGGTCAGGTGGCTCTTCGTGGCCTGTCGCTGAGGATGTCCCGTCGGCCACAGTAGGCACACAGTCCCTTCGAAAGCGCGGTCCTCGTCGAGGGCGGGAGGTGTGTTCGTGTTCGGTCGGGCCTCGTCATGTCAGGAGTCCACATCTCAGACGAATCGCCACAGGCGTGAGCGTACCGACCTCGTGTGGTCGGCGGTCGTTGATACCAGGGCACATCAAAGGAACCTATGTCTAACGGATGAAGGAGGAAAAGCGCATGTCACGAAGAGTCGTCATGGCTTGTGTGGTCGTTTCTGTGGGAGTGTTGGTGGCTCAGGCGAGTGCGGCCGACCCGGTCGTCTATTATGCCTTCGATGATCTGGGCACGGTCGTCGTGGACCAGTCAGGCCACGGACGTGACGGGACGCCCCACGGCGGCATCGCCCTGATCGACGCGGGCTACCTCGGCAAGTGTTTCGAGTTCAACGGATCGGACTCTTATGTCGAGCTTCAGAGGCCGATTGCGAACGACTTCACGATCACCGCCTGGATCAAGGCGGACAGGCCCGGCCTGAGCGGCACACAGGCGTACGAGGGCAGCGGCATCTTCTGGTCCGACGTCGCTGGTGTCGCCAATGACTTCGTCGTCGCCGTCCTCGGGACGAAGCTGTCCTTCTTCGTCGGAAACCCTGACACGTCAGTGAATTCCAAGGCCGACGTTGTTACAGAAGAGTGGATGCACATTGCCGCCGTACGCAACACCAAGGCAGCCTCCATCAGCGTATATATCGACGGCAAGCTCGACAGCACCGTCAGCCACTCCAACACCGGACCTCTGGAGGCACAATCGCTCTTGGACATCGGTGCCAACACTCTGGACTCGCGATATTTCGCCGGGCAGATGGACGAGGTGAAGATCTACGATGTCGTCCTCACCGCGGCGGAGATCAAGGAGATGGCGCCGCCCAAGGTCAAGGCGCGCAGACCCTCCCCGGCGGATGGGGCGACCGGCGTGGGCACGCCGATGTTGTCCTGGACGCCTGGCGACACGGCCATCTTCGTGGATGTCTTCGTAGGAACGACTCCCGATCTGACCGCCGCCAACCGCGTCAAGCGTCAGCCGGCCGTGGTCAAGATGGTGTACGTCGTAGCCCCTCCGCTGGAACCCGCCCAGACGTATTTCTGGCGCGTGGACGCGGTGGACGCCAAAGGCGTGCTGATTTCGACGGGCGATGTCTGGAGCTTCACGATGGCGCCGGTGGTGGCCTTCGCGCCCATCCCGGCCGATGGCGCCCTGTACCAGAGCGTCGATGCCGACCTGGCCTGGACGATCGGACAAAACGCGTTCACTCACGACGTCTACTTCAGCACGAATCAGGACGACGTGGCCAATCGTGCCGAAGCCGCATTCCAGGGCTCTCTGGTGGACGCCATGCTGGAGCTGCCTACATTATCCCTGGAGACGACGTACTACTGGGCTGTCGATGAGATCGATGCCCTGGGTGACAAACATGTCGGCGACGTGTGGAGCTTCACCACGACGATTCCGGGCTTGGGCGCGGCCAAGCGCGAGCTGTGGCTCAATGGCAGCAGTGGGACAGCCGTCGCGGA
>JAFGJR010000179.1 GCA_016928975.1 Sedimentisphaerales bacterium
AAAAGTCCCGAAGTCAGGTTTCGACCCGCGTTTCTGGGACAATACCAAGGATCAGGTCGGCTGACCCGGACTTTTGTCGGGCGCGTCTTGTTTCGCACTCCGGCAGTTCGCCACTTCGCGGCGGGAGCAACGCGTGGCGTCGGCCTCCCTTGTAGTAACGCCGCAGGGCGTTTCTTCTTGTCGTCGCGAGGCAAATTGGCTTTGTTTCGCACGCTCGACCTCCGGCAATTGGGTTTGTTCCGCACGACGCCAGGTGTCCGTGAGACACGAGTCCGGCGACCTGCCGGCCAGTGGCCGGCGGATGTCAGTGACCGGTCATGATCCGACCCTCCGGGTCGGCGGTCAACGATTCAACTTTCGGACAGTCCGATACTCTCGACAGAATTATACAATTGACCATATGGCCTGTCAAGGGAAATCCGGTGAAGCAGCGGTTTGTTCACGGCTGATTCGAGTAGACAGGTCACGCAAGGGACCGCGCCGCCGTTGACACCACTGCGTGCTGTGGGAACGACTTGCAGCTTCGCATGGCTGAATCCACAACAAAGGGACAGGTTTCGAGACGTGCTTTGTGGGACAGGACGGACTGGCCCTTGCCTGGAGAGACATAGGCCTTCTGCTCTGCAACCGGCAACTCGGCAGCGCGGACTTGATCTGATTGGAGGAGGGCAAGCGAAGGTGACGCGGCAAAAAACCATTGCATCGGAGTTCATTCGGAGTAGGATTTTGCGCAGAGTACCGGCGGGGTTGGCCGGAACGGGTCGTTCCCTGCCGGATGGCAGTGTTGTTGGAGTATGCATTCAATGAGATGCGGAGCGGCGACTATGAGTACCTTTCGACGTTGTGCGATTGCCGGCATTTGCCTTGTGAGCTTGGTTCTGATTCCGACGGCGCGGGTGTGGGGGAAAGCGAAAGCCTGGGAGGGGACGATCACGATCCCCACCTACGGCTGGGAGGAGGACATCAACCCGAAGTTCTGGGCCCTGGAGGATCGGATCAAGCTCTCCACGACGGTGAAGGGGGTGATCGTGTACCCCTACACCATGCAGGACCACCTTCTGCGCGTGAAGAAAGACCGCACGTACAAGGCGCTGTTCCTGGAGAATGAGTACCTGAAGGTGACCTGCCTGCCGGAATTGGGCGGGCGACTCCATTCGGTGTACGACAAGACCGAGGGCAAGGAGACCTTTCACCTCAACCGGGTGATCAAGCCGAGCATGATCGCCATGCGCGGGGCGTTCATCAGCGGCGGGGTCGAGTGGAACGCCGGGCCGCAAGTGCACACCGTGACGATTGTCTCGCCGGTGGATGCCATCGTGGGGAAGAACTCAGACGGATCGGCATACCTGGAGGTGAGCAACCTCGAAAAGACCTTGCGGACACGCTGGACGGTCCGTGTGACGCTGTATCCGGGCAGGGCCTATCTCGACGAGCAGATTCGCATCTTCAATCCCGTGGACGCTGTGAATCCTTACTACTTCTGGAATTGCACCGCGTTCCCATGCCGCGAGGGGACTCGCTTCATCTACCCCATGACGCTCGGCACAGACCACTACGGCGTGAGGTTCTTCTCGTGGCCGATCCACGACGGCAAGGATCTGTCCTGGCTGAAGAACTACGACTCGCCGTCGTCGATCTTCTCGGTGGATTGCACCTACGATTTCTTCGGGGCCTACGACGTGGACGCCAACCGCGGCGTGGTCCAGGTCGCAGACCACTATGAGCTCAGTGGCAAGAAGGCCTGGACCTGGGGGACATCGCAGTTCGGCCTCGTCTGTCAACAGAACCTTACCGACGAGGACGGGCCGTACATCGAGGTCCAGAGCGGGCCGCTGCCGACGCAGTCCGACTACGGGATGCTCGTGCCGCGGCAGGCGATTGCCTGGCGGGAGTGGTGGTATCCCGTTCACGGGCTCGGCGACGGCTTCGAGTTCGCCACGAAGGACTTTGCCGTCCAGACGGCTCGGGAGGACGGCCAGCTTCAGTTGCGCATGATCTCGACCGGCAAGTACTCCGGTGCGTCCTGCTCGATCTGCCCGAGGGGGGCGGAGGCGGTCACGCGGCGCGTGAATCTGTCTCCGACGGCGCCGCAGGTCCTCACGGTCGCGACGGACCCGAACACTCCGGTCGATGTGACGGTCAAGACCAGAGGGGGGACCGTCCTGGCGTCGTTCACGACGCCTTTGCCCATCCCCAAGGTAGACCCGCCGCACGTGTCGAGACTGATGGAAAAGGGGGATGCCGAGCTGACGGTCGAGCAGAAGTTCTTGAAGGCCCGGAAGTACGATCTGGCAGTCAATCGCGAGAAGGCTCGGGAGTACTACGAGAAGGCTCTGGAGGACGAGGCCGGATACTCCCCTGCGCTGCGCGGCTTGGCGGTGCTCGACCTGGAAGCGGCTCTCTATGAGCCGGCGATCGAGCGGCTGGCCAAGGCGGTCGAGCGCGACCCCGGCGATGGTCTGGCCTGGTACTTCCTCGGCGCGGCTCACCTGAGGACGCAAGACCTGATGGAATCGCTTCGATGCGCCCGTCAGGCGACCCGATGCGCTGGGACCGGCTCTCTGGCCTTCGATCTTGCCGGACGGGTACATGCGGCGTTGGGTGAGCATGCCAGGGCCCTCGACGCCTTCGAGAAGGCGACCCACCTGAATCCGGGGGATACGGTGTCGCGGGACCACCGGCTGCTGGCGCTCTACGCCGTGGGTGACACTCGTGCGGCGTTCGACGATGCGAAGAAGGTCAACAGACAGCACCCGACGGACCTTGTGCCGCAAGCGCTGCTGGCGCTGCGGAGCGACGATGACGTGAATTCTTTCGTGGCACAGGCCGAGGCCTTTGTCGGCGAAGACGAGTTTGAGATGCTCGAGACCAGTCTGGCGTTTGCGGAGGTGGGACTGGTGCGGGAAGCGACGATCGTGCTGCGCGCTGCTTGTGTGGATGGGGTGCCTCACGCTCAGCGCAGTCCTTTGCCTCTCTATTACCTGGCGTGGTTCGCCTCTCTCGACAACAATCAGGAGGCGGCAAAGGCATGGCTGGGACTGGCCGCGGTGACCTACAGGGATTGTGTGTTCCCGTCCCGCCCGGAGGAGTTGCCGATCCTCGAATACGCGATCTCACAGAATCCCGACGACGCGTACGCACAGCTCCATATCGGCAATCTGTACGCGCACCTGGGGCGCCCCCAAGAGTCTGTGGAACACTGGCAAAAGGCGGTCGAGCTGAACCCCTCGCTCAGCGTCGCGTATCGCAATCTCGGACTGCGTGCCTGGGCGGCCGCGAACGATCTGGCAATGGCCGAGGGATTCTACCGAAAGGCTATCGAGGCTCGGCCGAAGGATCAGACGTTGTACCGCGACCTGGCGGAGATTCTCCTGGCCCAGGGCAGGCGGCTCGACGCCATCCGAGTCCTCGAAACGACGCCGTACGTGAAGCTGCCTCGCGCGGACATCCTCATCATGCTGGCCCAGGCATACCTCGACGAGAAGCGGTACAGCCGGACACTGGAGTTGCTGGAATCGACCCCGTACTTCGTCAACTGGGAGGGCCAGACGATCACGTGGGACATCTACTACCAGGCGCACATGAGGCGCGGCCGTGCCCGCTACGATGTGAAGGATTTCGGAGGGGCCCTGAATGACTTCCAGGCCGCTCTAACGTACCCCGAGAATATCGGAGTCGGCCGGTCGAGCCGGCCCCGAGAGGCCGAAGCCCTGTACTGGAAAGGACGGGCGCTCCAGCTTCTTGGGCGTCCGGAGGATGCAAAAGCGGCGTGGGAAGAGGGAGCGGCCGGCGTCGAAGGCGGAAGCGTGCAGAATGAGCATCGACAACTGTGTGCCACCGCTTTGCAGAACATGCGGTGACAGGCCCGTGGAAGGGGAGAAGCCGACGGTGCCGGCGGGAGTCTCCGGCCGCCAGTGCACGATGACTATGATGAGCCGACGTGAGCGACTGATGGCCACCCTGCAAGGCCGGCCCGTGGATCGTCCCGCGGTCAATTTGTACGAGCTCGGCGGATTCGCGATCGATCCATCCGATCCTGATCCCTTCAACGTGTACAACGATCCCTCGTGGCGGCCGCTGCTGGAGCTGGCGGAGCAGCGGACGGACCTGATCCGCATGTGCAGTGCCGTGAGGTCCCGTTCGTGGGATCCACAGACGGCCCGCAGTCCACGGTCCGACCTTGTACAGATCCACCAGTACGTGGAGGACCACTGGCATTGCACGCGCGTGATGGTTCGGATCGGCGGCCGGACATTGTCATCAACGAGGCGTCGCGACCCCGCCGTGGATACGATCTGGACGATCGAGCCTCTGCTCAAAAGCGTGGAGGACTTGCTTGCCTATCTCCAGTTGCCGGACGAGTTCTTTGCCGAGCAGATCGACGTGGCGAACCTCGTCGAGGAGGACCGCACACTGGGCGACCGCGGCATCGTGATGGTGGATACGGAGGACCCCATCTGTGCGGCGGCGGCGTTGTTCCGCATGGAGGACTTCGTCGTCGTCGCGTTGACGGAGCAAAAGCTCTTTCACCGCCTTCTGGAGAAGCTCTCCCAGCCGCTGCTCGCCAGGACGCAGCGCGTGTCCGAGGGATTTGCCGGGCATTTGTGGCGGGTCTACGGCGCCGAGTATGCCGGCGAGCCTTTCCTGCCGCCGCACCTGTTCCGCGAATACGTGGTCCGCTACACGGGCCCGATGGTCAAGGCCATCCAGAAGCACGGCGGTTTCGCCCGCATCCACTGTCACGGCCGGCTGCACGCCATCCTCGACGACATCGTCGCCATGGGCGCGGACGCCATCGATCCGATCGAGCCGCCTCCGCAGGGGGACGTGGAGCTGGACTACGTCCGGCAAAGATACGGCGGGCGACTCGTCCTCTTCGGCAATATCGAGCTGTCGGCCATCGAGATGATGGAGCCGGCCGAGTTCAAGGACCTGGTCGGCCGATCGCTTGAGGCCGGCACGCGCGGACAAGGCAGGGGCTTCGTCCTGATGCCATCGTCCGCCCCGAACGGCAGGCACGTCGCGCCACGGACGTTGCGAAACTACGAGACGATGGTGCAATTCGCCGAGACGTTTCACCTTTGACGCCTATAGCGGCATGGCATCGAACACGAGGACGTCGAAGGGCTTCAGCTCAAAAATATGCTCCCGGCCCGCCGAGAGCTCGACAGGGGGCATCGACACGTCGCTCTTCCACGGACTCTTCAGCGAGTACTTTTGTGCGGCTCCCTCGGGAAGCTCGAAGGCCCTGTCGATGTCGATCGTGATCGTGCCGGACTTGTCACTGGGATTGCGAAAGGCGATGATCCCCTTTCGCTTCGACCATGAGGCCCAGCCGTAGATTTCGCCTTTGATGGGGTCGCCGCCGATCCAATGTGTATCGACGAGGACATCGGCGTCGTCGCGAGACCACTCTGCCGCCTCCGCCAGAGCATCCCAGGCTTGCGCGCTCAGCAAAGAGGGCGTGAGATACAGTTCCTGGCAATTCGTCCCGCTGGCAAAGAAGGCGCGAATGTCCTCGATCAAGCCGTTCGGCTCATCCGGCAAGCCGTGATTGGCAAACATGACGCCCTGCGTCATGAGCGAGTTGATCGGGTATAAAGGGGCCCGCTGCACGACGTTGTGATAGGTCTCGTTGTCGCGGTAGGTGATCTGCTGCCGACGTTTGGAGCCCCAGCCGCACGTGCTCCAGTCGTTGCCCGACCGCCACGTCGAATCCGCGTAGAACAGCCAGTACGGCGACGACCACGTGCCGGTCGTCACGTTGATGAACAGGTCAGGCTTTGCCTTTCGCAACTCGGTGGTCAGCCGCAGCAAGGCCTCCACATCCGCCGCATATTCTGGCTCGGCCCCGGTTGGCGCGCCGCCCGAGCTGATGCCGTCGAACTTGAAGTAGTTGACGTCGTAGTCGCGAATCATCTTCATGCACGCGTCACGGAATCGCCCGTAGTACTTCGCCCCCGCCATGGAGAATCCGCGACTGTTCGTCTCAAAGCCCTCCTGCTGGCCGTACTTCATCCTCGCTTCCTTGGACTTACCGTAGCCGCCCCACGGCGACAGCCACACACCCAGCCGCGAGTGATTTCGGGCCGCCGCCTGCTGCAAAGGCGTGAACCCGTTCGGCAAGTCCTCATGGAACTGCCACAGCGTCGCAGGATTGTCCCACCCATCATCCAGCACAAACGAGTCGAGCGTGACTTTCCGGCTGTCGATCAACTCATTGCCAAACAGATCGATCACTTTAAGAGCGTCGCCCTCCAGTATTTTCGCGTTGCCGTAGCCGATGTCGTACCAGCTATTGTAGTGCAGGAACGGCCGGTAGGGTTGTGCCCTCTCCCGCTCAATGTAGTACAGGAAGCTCCGTCGAAGCTGTCCCTTCGGAGCGACACCCATCACGGAACTGTACTCTTCGCTGCCCACCGTCTTCGGCGGGGTTCGGGCAAAGCTGCATTGAAGCACGCGCCCGCTCTCATCCGGCGTTGGGACTTTTGCCAACGGATGCTCCAGAGCGAAGAACATGTCCTCGCTGATGGCGGGCGAAGCGTCCACCGTGCCCGCAGGCTTTGCCTGGGCGACGGGCAATTGCACCAGCGTGATCTCTCGGATAGCTGTCCCGTGGATGAAATACGGCAGAAAGACCGATTGACGCATATAGTCTGAGCCGTTGCTCAGGCTGACCTGCCAACGTACCTCGACCCCCGAGCCGGACGATGATAGAGGTACGTAGATCTGCCTGCCCCCCTCGCGAGCGGCGATCCGAGGTGATTTTCGATCCGGATGAAGCCGCCCAAGGTTGGGCTTGTGCACAATCCTCAGATCGGATGCCTTCACCATCTGGCCGTCTGTCAGCAGCAACTGGAAACACTCCGTGTCTTGCAGGTCCAGTGTGACGCTCGTGTGTTTGTTCGTGATGGAGATGGGCTTGAGGCGCCCACCTCGAATGCTCCATTTGCAGATGATGACGTTATTGCTCAAACTGATCTCATCGCCCTTGATGGCGGCTGCGGTGTTCCCGAGCGCCGGCCCGGGATATTCGACAGCACCTGCGGCCCGCAGGCTGCACAGGCTAAGGAATCCGAGCAGAACCGTCGAATGAATGAACCATCGCTTCATACGTCGTTCCTTTCAGGGCGTGCACGGGCGGCGCTTTGAAAGACCTTCTCGACCAGTGCGTTCATCGCTTTTTCCTGGTCCAGGATCGACTCGACCAGGACCATCTGTGTGCGGCAGCGGTCCAGATTATGTCCCTCGCGGTGGACCTTGTAGTACACGTCGCCGGCCAAGTAGTCTGTCAGAAAGCGCATGAACTGCTCGAACGTGATGAGCTTGGCGCCGAAGACCAAATGTTGCTTCTCGGCGGGGGTGAGGAACTCGCCTGTCTCCCGCACGAATCCGCGAACGAGGGCGCAGAACATGGAAATGCTCACCACCACCTTCGACAGATCGCGTTCGTCCTCGGCGGCTCGACAACCGGCGGTCCGCACCAGGTCTCCGAAATCGTAGAGCGACAGGCCGGGCATGACCGTGTCGAGATCGATCACGCACACGCCCCGGCCGGTCCGCTTGTCCAGCATGACGTTGTTGATCTTGGCGTCGTTGTGCGCGATGCGGACGGGGATCTCGCCACTTGCCACGAGATCGGTCAGGACGCTGCAAAGCTCCGCATGGCCGAGCAGGAAGTCGATCTCCGCTTTGGCGTTCTTCGCCCGGTTGCATGGATCGGCCTTCAGCACCTCGCGAAAGACCTGCAAGCGGTGCGGCGTGTCGTGGAAGCCGCGGATCGTCTCGTGCAGCGGCGGGCCGGGGAGGTCGATCAGCATCTTCTGGAACCAGCCGAACATTCGCGCGGCTTCATAGGCCGGCTCTGTCGATCCCAGAGTGTCGTGTGTGACGGCCTCTTCGACGAAGTTGTATGCCCGCCAGACGTTCCCAGCCACATCACGATGGTAACCGGGACCGCCATGCGTGGAAAAGACCGTCAGTTGGCGGGTCGCCAGCTCCGGGTCGGCGCGCACGGTTTTGCCGCGGATGTGCTCGGTGACGCGGAGGATGTTGTCCATCGTGCCGACGGGGTCGTTGAAAACCGCGTGATTGATCCTTTGAAGGACGTACCGGACGGTCTGGCCGTCTCTCTCGGCAGATACGATGAACGTGTCGTTGATGTGCCCGGTGGCCAGGGGCGTGATCTCCACGGGCTCGCCGGACAGGCGGAACTGTTTCGCGATGTGCATGAGATCGTGTGCCATCATGGCCCCCAGAGCCGTTCCGGATAGACGCCTTGCGCGATCAGCTTGTCGATACATTGCATCGCCATATCGCGGTCCTGGCGATAGGTGACGCCGAACCAGGTGTCGTGCGTTTGCAGGACTCTCACCCTGGCCGTGCCGCCTTCGATGAGCGAGTCGACAACCGAGGGAATGTACATCTCCGCCTTCGTTTCGCCGCCGTGCTCGCGGAGGAATCGCCCGAACTGCGATTGAAGATGCCAGAAGACCGCGGGTTGAAATCCCCAGAGGTTCATCGAGACGATTTCATCGCCGGTCAGGGCGTGAGCCTTTCCATCACCGTCGAGATATCGCGCCCCCGTCCCCGCCTTCTCGATCCCCTTGCACTCAACGACCCTTCTTAGGAACGTGTGCTCGTCGCACTGGCAGACCCCCCTGGACACCGGTCCGTGCTCGCTCAGGGTATTTCGCAGGACATATCCGACCATCGCATACTTGGCGGTCGTGACGTTCTCTTGCGTCAGAAAGCCGGAGATCGTTTTGAGCGAATCGACGCCGTAGTAGTCGTCGGCATTCACGACGGCAAACGGCTCGTGGATCACGTCCCGGCAGACGAGAATAGCGTGACCGGTGCCCCAGGGCTTCTCGCGATCCGGGGGCAACGGGAAGCCAGCCAGGCAAGCGTCCAGTTCCTGGTAGGCGTACGCCGTCTCGACGAAACGGTCGAATTTGCGGCTGACGATCTCGCGGAACGCCTGCTCGAAATAGTGTCGGATCACGAACACCATCTTGCCGAATCCGGCCCGGATGGCGTCGTAGATGGAGTAGTCGATGATCGTCTGGCCGTATGGGCCGACAGGGTCGATTTGCTTGAGTCCGCCGTAACGCGTGCCCAAGCCCGCCGCCAGGACCAGCAAAGTCGGTTTCATGCGAATCCCCAAGAGCCTCTTGCACAATGTACGCGCGGCGGCCGACGCCGTCCTTGTCATTCCTGCGAAAGCAGGAATCCACCTACGCCGCGACGTTCCTGGACCCCTGCTTTCGCAGGGGTGACAGGAGAGAGACCTACTATTGACATTCTATCAGAGGTTCCAATGAGTTGTCTCTCGTACCTGGCCCACAGCCTCTTCGCTATCGTGACGCTGTCTCCCCGGGGTCGTGTCGGGTAGCTGTCCCGCTGGTCCGACCAGTCGGCGGTCCACTTGCGGACCTTGCTCTGGAACGCCTTGTCGTCGAATGGCCTGCCGCGCTTGAGGGCCTCGCCGAAGTCGCCGAGGTACATCTGCCAACGCTTGAGGTAGTACCCACTGAGCATGCCCGACCACTCTTTGCGAGCATAATCATCGAGCGCCGCGGTCTGACCCCACTGCGTCAGCACGCGCCGCGCGTTCCACTCGAACCGTGCCCGTTCCGCATCGGTCGTGCCCCATCGCCTGGCATCTTCGAGCCAGCCGCCCAGCAGGAACTCCTGACGCGTCGCCAGCAACTCATCCATATCGCGGATCAGTCGCAGGAATTGGCTTGTCGTCTCGTCAAATGCCGAGACGTCTGTTCCCCGGCCGGCTTTCACCATTGCCCAATGGAGAATCGCGGCATGGTTCGATAACACCTGTCGTGCGACGTTGACAACATCGAAGCGAAACGTGTCGACCTCGCCCAGTTCCTCTGACGCATCCAGCAGAGCCTGCCACGCGTCGGCCAATCGCACGTTGTCGTAGGGAAGCGACATACCGGTCTGGATCTGCAGCGAGTGGTCTACGATGGAGCGGATGTGGTACGGGCGGTTGTAGGCATTATCAAGCAGAATCTGCCAGGCGCGACGAGCTGCCTCATTGTCCCGGCCGTAGCGATGGTGCGCGTAGTCGCTGATCCATTGCTTGAGATCGACGGGCTCACTACGCCAGGCCATTTCGAACATCAGGTCATATACGACCGGGTTGTACCCGAGACCTTCATTCACAAAGCCTACTCCGACCAGTTGGCCGGAGCGAGGCTGATGTCGTAAGGCCGGTAGGTCCTGGCCGATCCTGCTCAGGGCTCCGCCCAACTGTACCGCACCGCCGAAGTTCTCGATATTACACCACAGCCAGGGCTTGCCGCAGAAAGCTTCCGTTTTGTCCCATGCGGGCGTCTGCTCGCACATCAAGTCCAGTACGAGCATGCGATCATCGGCGACTGCGCCGAACATGGCTCGCGCCTGAGGCATCTTCCAGAAGCTTGGGTTGTTGACGAAGAGCCAGCCTTGCAGTACCCACACGGCCTGCGGGTCGCTGGCGGTCATGCCGCCATAGACCGCTTTCGCCAGGCTCGCCAGGTAGTTTGGGTCATTGCTCGGCGGCTGCATCTCGATGAAGGTATCGGCGGCGTACAGGTGATCCGTGCCGAACCGTTTGCCTTGCTCCTCCAGATAGATCACCGCGAGCTTGGCAAACAGCGGGTCGAGCGAATCGAGCAGGGACGTCTCCCACTCGATCCAGCGGATTCGGTGCAGCTTCGCTTGTGGAAAGAACCCTGCAATGGTCGATGGCACGTGGCCGGTGAAGCCCTGCAAAACCGGCGTCATTCCCAGCTCTCGCTGGCGAGTAAGAATCTCCTTCCCGAGCTCCTCGTGCCGGTCGATCCAACTCTGCGGCAGCGGTCCGCCCCAGCCGTCGAGGCAGCCCATCCACTGAAACGGCAGATAGGGCGGCCCTGCTAAGAACTCGGCGACCTGTTCATCGGTCATGCCCAGCCGTTTGCACACGGCCTGCCAAACGGCTTCCTGGCCTGTCACTGCCAGCGGCAGGTTCACGCCGTTCATCGCCATCCAGTCGATCAGCTCCTCCCACTGGGTCCAGTCCCACCAAGCCAGAGAGTAGCCGAAGCAGCAGTAGTTCAGGAAGTACCGATGCCTCGCCCAGCTTGTCTGCTGGACCTTCGGCTGGACCGGCGGCAATGGGTCCGGCAGGTTGAGCTGGCGGCCGTACCACGAGACGTGACAGTGGCAGTAGTGCTTGAGGTACCAGTTCAGCCCGGTTGCCATTGACACGCCGGTGTTGCCGCGAATGATGGTTCTGCCGTCGCGGGTCTCGATCTCGAAGACATCCCGCCCGGAATCTGCCGGGATCGCTTCGAAGGCGAAGCGGTCGGCGTGCTGGGGCAACAGTCGTACGAGCAGGGCGCGTGCCGCCGATGCCGCCTGCCCGGGCAACACCGGCGCGTTGTCAAAAGGGCGGCAGTTCACCTCCATCGCCTCCAGGCGTTTGGCGTGCTCGCCCAGGCGGACCAGAAACTGGTTGTAGTCCCGGTTGTCCCGCGGCGACCAGAGGACCTCGCTCATCGCGGCGGCCCGGGGGTAGGTCATGTAGTGGAGGTGGCGGGCGTTGGCGATGAATTCGCCCCAAAGCTGTGCCTGTCCGCCTAAGACGTGCTTTGCCTGCTCGGCATTGAGCACGGCGGGAATGGGCTCATACTGGTATACCTTGTCGAGCAGAATGAGTCCGCCGATGGCCTTCGGCTCCTTCTCGGGCGGACCCTGGTAGTAATCGAAATACGTGTGCGAGGTCGGGGCCATGACGACATCATGTCCCGCCCTGGCCGCGGTAACGCCTCCCTCTTCGCCTCTCCAGCTCATGACCGTCGCGCCCGGCGCCAGACCACCTTGCAGGATCTCATCCCAGCCGATCAGCCGCCGGCCGTGCGAAGTGAGGAACGAATCCATCTGCGCGATGAACCAGCTATGCAGTCCCGCCTCGTCCTTGACATTCAGCTCGCGAATCAGGCTCTGCATTTCCTCGCACTTCTTCCAGTGCTCCATGTTAGCCTCATCGCCGCCGATGTGGATGAATCTGCTCGGAAACAAATCCATCACCTCCGTCAGCACGTCCCGCATGAAGGCGACGGTCTGTTTTCGCGGCGCCAGGACTCCCTCGTGGGCCGTCCACCGCGCCTCCGGCGGCAGGCTGTTCAGTTTGTCCGGGTACAGGCCGATCTGCGGGTAGCAGACGATCGCCGCTCCCGTGTGGGCGGGCATCTCGATCTCCGGCACGATCGTGACGTACTGCTCGGCGGCGTAGCGAACCAGGTGGCGGATATCGTCCTGGGTGTAATATCCGCCGGGCTGCTCGCCGTCGCTCCTGGGCTTTCCTCCATTCCGGATCGTTGTGAAGTCCATCCACGCGCCCGTCGCGGTCAACTGCGGGTACTTCTTGATCTCGATCCGCCAGCCGACATCGTCGGTCAGGTGAATCTGCAGACTGTTGAACTTGTGCAAGGCCATCGCGTCGATGAACTTCTCAACCTCGCGCACGGGGATGAAATGCCGGGCCGGGTCGATCAAAAGCCCGCGCCACTGAAACATGGGATAGTCCGTGATCCGCACGCGCGGCACAGTCCACCGGATTCCGTCGGTCTTCTTGCTGCTGAAGACGGCCGGCGGGAGCAACTGCCGCAGGGTCTGAACGCCATAGAACAGGCCCGCCGGTTTGGCCGCCCGGATCGAGACCGACTCAGTTGTCACCTCCAGTTCGTATCCCTCTTCACCGAGCGGACTCTTCAATGCTGCGTCAGTCTCCAGCCGTATGCTGTCCCTGGCGGACGAGTCCCCAACTATGCTCAGGCGAAATCCCATGGCCGGCGCCAGTGCGTCGATGAGCTTCGCTCCCTCTTTCGCGGCGTCATCCCCGGCAATCACCTGCGTCGACTCGGTGACGGCAAACGAGCCATCTGCAAACTCGACCGAGACTGGCCGTGGAATTATCGACAGGTCGTTCAATCGAATCAACTTGTCTGCCGTGGCGGTGTTGCTCAGGCCCAGGCAGAGGACCGCGATCGCTACTAATCTCGTTGCTCTGTGTGCGCGTCTCATGATCGCCTCCGGATCTCTCGCTTTGCAGTTGAATGCATCACTCCAGAATGACGCCTATCTCCGCGGCAGAGGTGTAAGGTCGGTTGTTGACTTCGCTCAGGGCGAGCAGTTTGACGAACCTCGCGTCCTGCGGCCGGTCGAAGCGGACGGTCTTTGTCGCGGCATCGTCGGGCCAGGCGCCGGTCGCGACGGGCCTGCCCCAGTTCCGGCCGTCATCGCTGATATAGACCTCGTAGCGAGCGATGCGGCCGTTGGTCATGTCCTGTCGAGGGACGTAGGTTAGCCCCAAGACGCGGACGGATTTCTTCAGGTCCAGGATCAGGTAGTGCGGCGGCGGCGCCATCGGCTCCCAGTTCGTATGCCAGATCGTCGCAGGGTTGTTGTCGATGGCCAGCTCCACGCCGTGGCTCGGGTGGGCATTGTCCGCTGTGACCGTCACGCCGAGCTTCTGCATCGCCGTAGGCTGCCTCCACAGTGCTGCCAGTTGTTCGGCCGTCATGGTGTACCGCGGGTCGAAGTGCGCACCCGCCATGTAAGCCAAAAGACTGTGTCGCATCTGTCGGGCGACGAGGCGGTTGTCGAGATCGCTCACCAGATCGCAACTGCACGCCAGGAGCTTGCCCTTGCCGACCTTCGCCTCGAATACCAGGGCGAGCTTGCGGGCGGTGACCCAGTCGTCGATGACCTGAACAATCGGCTGCAAGTCACGGTGATCGGTGAGAAGGAACGGGGCTGTATCGTGCATCAGCTGCCACCATTGCCAATTCGAGTGGCATTCAGTCGGAAATTGTGTCAGTGCCGGGTGCTTCGGATCGCACAGGACGCCCAGCGTGTGCGGCGGCTGCCAGTTCGTCCAGACCGTGTTCCAGAAGATGCTCGAAAAGCCCATCGTGATGGGGTGCTTGTCGTCGCTGCGGATCGTCTGCGGCAGAGGAAGCAGCAGGACCTTGCCGCCCTCTGCGAGGCGTCTTTCCGCCTCATCGTTCATCTCCCGTGTGACCAGGATGTCCGCCGGCGGCTCAGTCGGCACATCCTGAGGGAATGCCCAGATGTCCCAGTCGTTGGCGGCATCGGTCCCGGGGATCGTGACTTCGAGGTTCAGCTTCCGCGCTCCCTCGATGCGGTCGAGCTTGACATCGATCTCGCCAATCGTGCTGAGAGTTCCGGACTGGATCGGGCCGTGAGGGAGCTGGCCGCCATCCACGATGGACCCGGAAGAATCGCGGAGTGTCCATTGTGGCATGGCGTGCTCCAGGTCCGACGGGCCGAAGTGCGCCAGATCGATGCGGGCGTGCAATGTGTCGCCGGCTTTGAAGATGCGCCGTTCCAGGCGAGCTAATGGCACGATCGGGCCGGCGAAGCGGTGGTATTGCTCGGCGGTGACGTAGCCCTTCGAGTCCCAGAACGGGTCCAGCACGCCGACCAGCGCGGTGCCCTGGCCGGGGAAATCGTGCAGGTCGAGCAACTGGAAACCGCCGAAGCCGGGTGTGCGGAGGGCCGATTCGATGTCCTCCTTGTACAGCAGGGTCTGCAACTTGCCGGAGGCCATCAGAAAATCGTGCGCCTGGTGGAGCATTCCATTGCGTTCAAGCTGCTCGCGGAAGATTTCGAAGTTCTTGGCCTTGAGTGGGCCGGTGTACTTGCCTGTCTCGTCCAGGTTCGGGTACACGCACCATTGGCCGATCTCGTGGCTGATCACCGGAGCCTTGCCGTGCTGCCGGACGAAGTCGCTGTAATCGGTCATCGTCTCAGGCGGCCTGGCATTGACCCGGCTGTGCACGCCCTGGCCCCATTGCTGGATTCGCGGTGCAGATGTGCTGTAGTAGTCGTTCACAGGCAGCAGAGGCCAGCCGGCGCCGGAGGTGTAGAGCCGTCGCGGGTCGCGCTTCTTCCAGTACGTCACGAAGTTGCTGAGGAACTGGTTCTGATTGCGTCCGGCCGGCTCGTTGCCATAGGCCATCATGATAAAGGATGGATGATTCCCGTACGCTTTGACCATGGCCTCGCTCTCTTTGTAGAGCCATTTGTCGAATGGCCCGCCGCTGCCGACCGTCGCCCACGCGGAACACTCGACATGGAAGTAGAATCCTTCCTCATCGGCGGCGTCGAACGCTCCCTCCGGCGGGCACCAGGAGTGGAAGCGGACGTGGTTCAAGCCGTGGGCCTTGCAGATGCGGATGATCCGCCGCCATCGCTCGCCGCTGACCGGCGGGCATCCCGTCAGTGGAAAGATGCAGCATTCGAGCGTGCCGCGAATGAAGGTGGGCTTGCCATTGATGGTGATCCGCGTGTCCTCGGTGCCGACCTGGCGCATGCCGAACCGGACGGAGGTCACATCCTGGTAGCGCGACTGGTCCGCGATAAACGTGACGTGCATCAGATACGTAGTGGGCCGGAACTCGTCCCAGAACTGGCAGTCATCGCCCATGTCGAAGGTGAATTCCGCTTTGCCTCCCTGCCGTGTCCGCCACACGACCGGCGCAGACAATACTCTGCCAATCGAGTGCTCCTGCCTGGAGTCCGTGGCATTGATCTGGAGGGTGCCGTTGCCGGCTCTGCCCGTGACGTTGCCCAAGCTCACCTTCACACTGACCGTCCGATCCTTGACGTTCGGGTACAGGCGCACGTCGTCAATCCAGACCGGATCGGTTGCCCGCAGCTCCATGCGTCCGACGATTCCGTTCCAGTTGCCCTGGGTATGATCGGAGACACTGTGGGCGTTGCGCCCGACGTCCACGATCATGCGGTTGTCCACGCGGATGGTCAGACGGTGCTTGCCGGGAGTCACGTCCGTACCGAGCTCATGCACGTGAGGTGTACCGAGGCTGTCCTGAGAGCCGATGGCGCGGTCGTCCAGCCAGACCGTGGTCTTCCAGTGCGGCCGCTCCAGGTAGAGTGTGAGGCGTTTGCCTTGCCACCTCGGCGGGACCTCGATCTGGCGCTGGTACCAGGCGGCCCCCATGTAGTGGCGCTGCGGCTGAAGCCAGAACGGCATTTTGAAGTTGTCCGGCGTCTGGTACTGCTTGTAGTAGGGGTCGCTCTGCCAGACGGGGTTGATGTCCCCCGTCCATTGGGTCTGCATCGACGGCGGGTCGCCATAGCCCTGCTCCGTCAGCACGCCGGGCAGAACGACTCGATCTGTGAGCTCCTGCTCGAACCACTTCTCCGCCTCGCCTCGATCCTCGCGATCCAGGCGGACCGACCACATCCCTCCACCCAAATCGATCCCATCCGCTCTCGCCGCCAGCGGAACGAGCGACACCAGCAGCACGGATAGCCTTGTCACGCCTTTTGTCATCCAGAGCTCCTTCATGAATTCCGAGTCTCCCGAAGTATACTGTGCCGGCCTGGGCTGCTCAATACTGCGCGTTGAAATCCCCGCACTGTGGCGGTATACAAGCCGTATCTCGCGTTGAGATGGTGACAGAAAATGTGGATAGCTGGGGCGGGCTATGCGATACGAGTGTCTCCATCCGCGCGATGAGCTGGTGCTCACGATGCAGCGGATCTACCGGTGCAAGGGGACGCTGACCCTGAGCAGCCCTGCGGCCGTCCTGTGGAACAGCGGCGTCATGATCGTCGGCGATAGCGTGCTCTCCGCCTTCGACACACTCGAAGTCCTGGAGCACTCCGCAGAAGCCGTGCTCGATGCCCAGCCCATCGGCGGCCACGTCGCCATGTCCCAGAAGATCAGCGACGAGCTCCGCGAAGCCTTCCACCTGCTTTGAGTTGGCCGGTCGCCGCAGCCAATCGGTTATAGGACCCCGCCCGCTTCCGTGGAATATTTCCGTCGTGGCATTCGTCCTTACGCGCAGGCTCTGTCCTGGGCCCCGATACGCGCGGGGGGCTGTGCTCCGCCTGGAGAGGGGACAAAAGCATGGACGCCACAGGGGATTCTGGTACGATAAGGCCCGGTCAGATGCGCACGTTGGCAGGAAACACCCTTGTGGACGATCGGAAAGGAAGATGAAGAAAGCGCTTGTAGCGATCATCGTCGTTGCGGTTCTACTGTTGGCCGGTTGGCAGGCGTATCGGCGAGTCGTCGCCGCTTCGGCCGCAGCGAACAAGCCCGCGCGTGGGGACATCCCGGTGGCCGTTGAGACGCAGCCGGTCCGCAGAAGCGCGATCCGCGATATCGGCGTCTTCACAGGCTCGCTGGTCCCGGAGTCGCAGTTCGTGGTCGCCTCGAAGGCGGCTGGCTGGCTCAGGGAGGTGCTCGTCGATATCGGAGACATGGTCGGCCGCAACGACGTCATCGCTGTGCTGGACGATGAGGAGTTCACTCGCCAGGTGGAACAGGCCGAGGCGGAGTTGCAGGTGGCAAAGGCCAACGTCGAGAACTCCAGCAGCGATCTCGATCTGGCCAGGCGTGAGTACGAGCGAATCCAGGCGCTTCGCGAAAAGCAGATCGCCTCCGCGGCGGAGCTGGATGCCGCCGCCGCCGCGTTCAGCGCCGCCCAGACCCGACTGAAAGTGGCCCTCGCCCAGGTGGCCCAGAAAGAGGCGGCCCACAAAGGGGCTGAGCTGCAACTATCCTACACGAAGGTCCGTGCGTTTTGGGAATCCGGCGATCCAAACCGCGTGGTAGGGGAGCGGTTTGTCGACGAGGGGGCGCTCGTGCAGATGAATCAGCCTATCGTATCCATCCTGGAGAACAATCCGCTGGTGGCGGTCGTCTTCGTCATCGAGCGGGACTATCCCAAGATCAAGGTGGGCCAGTCGGCGGCGATTACGACGGACGCCTGGCCGGGCAGGACCTTCGCCGGCCATATCCGGCGGATCGCTCCCCTGCTGCGGGAGACCTCCCGGCAGGCGAGGGTCGAGATCGAGATTGCCAATCCCGGTCACCTGCTCAAGCCCGGCATGTTCGTGCGGGCCCAGGTGGAGTTCAGCACGCACGACCAGGCTACGCTCGTGCCGTTCAGCGCGATGGTCAAGCGGGATGGCAAGGAGGGGGTCTTTCTCGTGGACGATGCCGCCTCCGGCGATCCGAAGACTGCGCCCGCCGGAGTTGGGACCGCGCCCGCGGCCTCCGTGCGACGGGTTCGCTTCGTTCCCGTGACCACCGGGATCGCGGCTGGTGAAGTCGTCGAGGTGGTCGAGCCGCCGATCACAGGCGACGTGGTCACGCTGGGCAATCATCTTCTGGAGGACGGCTCGCGCATCCTGTTGCCGGCCGGGAGTCCGCCGACCGGCGGACGGCCGCCGGATGGGTCCCAGCGCAAGACCCAGGACCCCGCCAGGCCGGGGGCAGCGCGATGAGAATCTCGCATCTCTCCGTTCACCGGCCCATTTTCACGATCATGGTGGTCCTGATCGTCGTCATCCTGGGGTTGACCTCCCTCTCGCGGCTGCCGATCGACCTGATGCCGGACATCTCTTACCCGACGATCAGCATTTCGTGTACGTATGAGAACGCCGGACCGGAGGAGATCGAGGAGCTGATCACGCGTCCCATCGAGCAGGCCATGAGCGCCGTGCCCGGCGTGGAGGAGGTGACCTCCACCTCCGTGGAAGGCCGGAGCAACGTGCGCGTGACCTTCACCTGGGGGACCGACCTCGACACGGCCGCCAACGACATCCGGGATCGTCTGGATCGCATCATCGCCCGTTTGCCCGATGAGTCCGAGAGGCCCACGCTGCGGAAGTTCGACCTGGCCAGCTTCCCCGTCCTGATCCTCGGCGCGTCGAGCCGGCTCGATCCGGTGCAGACCCGTCTGATTCTGGAGCAACAGGTCC
Source organism: Sedimentisphaerales bacterium (assembly GCA_016928975.1). The sequence goes on from JAFGJR010000179.1 coordinate 18,811, forward strand.
AGTATCGCCTGGAGCGCGTCCCCGGCGTGGCGGCGGTGGACATCTACGGCGGTCTGGAACGCGAGATCCACGTCAGCCTCGATCCGGCCAAGATCAACGCCCTGGCCATTCCGCTGGACCAGATCATCGCGCAGGTCCGCGAAGGCAACGTGAATGTCCCGGCCGGGACCGTCGAAAAGGGCAATTTCGAGATCACGATCCGCACACCCGGCGAGTACACGGACCTGCGCCAGTTGCAGGACACGGTGATCGCGATGCGCCAGGGCGTGCCCATCCAGTTGAAGGAGATCGCCCGCGTCGAGGACTCCTGGCAGAGGATTACCCGGATCGTGCGGGTCGACGGCGAACCGGGGATTCGCCTGGCCGTGAGCAAGCAGTCCGGCAAGAACACCGTCGATGTCGCGCGCGGCGCGCTGAAAGAGCTCGAGCGCATCAACCGCGACATCCCCCAGATTCGGATCGTCCCGATCATCGACACCTCCGACTACATCAAGCGTGCTATCTCGAACGTCGGCAGCTCCGCGATCTACGGCGGAATCCTGGCCATCGGCATCCTGCTGCTGTTCCTGCGCAGCGTGCGCAGCACGATCATCATTGCCACCGCCATTCCGGTCTCCATCATTGCGACGTTTGCCTTGCTGTATTTCGGGCATCTGACGTTGAACATCATGACGTTGGGTGGGCTGGCGCTGGGAATCGGGATGCTGGTCGATAACGCGATCGTGGTCCTCGAGAACATCTATCGCATGCGCGAGTCGGGCAGTCGGCTGGAACACGCCGCCGTGAACGGCGCCGATGAGGTGACCGCTGCCGTCATGGCAAGCACCCTGACCACGCTGGTCGTGTTCCTTCCGCTGGTGTTCATGCGCGGGATGTCCGGCGTCATGTTCAAGCAGCTCTCGATTGTCGTCGCCTTCTCCCTGTTGTGCTCTCTGGCGATCGCGCTGACCCTGGTGCCGATGCTCTGTGCCCGGATCCTGCCTCCGCAATCGCGGAGCACGCCCGGCAAGGGAACGCTCGGACACCGGCTCTATGAGAGCAGTGGGCGGCTGCTGGTAACCCTGGAAACCACCTACAAGAAGCTCCTTCACCTGGCGTTGAGCCACCGCGTGACGGTGGTCCTGTCGGCGATTGTCGCGATGGGGACGGCCTTGCTGCTGGTCCGCTACATTGGCGTCGAGCTCATGCCGGCCTCGGACGAGGGGGAGGTTCGCATGGAGGCGGAGATGCAGGTGGGGACCCGTCTGGACCTGCTGGACAGCAAGTTCCGGGTCATGGAGCAGATCATTGCGGAGTCCGTGCCGGAGATCCGGAATATCGTCGTGAACGTAGGCGGCGCCCGATGGTACGGCGGGGGCGGTCACACCGGCGACATCCGGATCGCTCTGAAGCCCCAATCGGAGCGGACGCGATCCAGCCAGCAGATCGCCGATGATTTGCGGAAGCGGCTGAGCGGAATCCCTGGCATCATCGCTCGCACGCGGGCCGGCCAGGGCCTGTTCATCATGCGCATGGGGACCGCCGAGGCGAACAAGGTGATCGTCGAAATCCGGGGCCACGACTTCGCGACGGCCGATCTGCTCGCCCAGCGGGTCAACGAGATCGTGGTCGGCGTCGAGGGCGTGGCGGATACGCGAATCAGCCGCGACCCGGGCGGGCCCGAAGAGGAGATCATGATCGACCGGCAGAAAGCCGCCGACATGCACCTGACCGTCTCCCGAATCGCCAACACGTTGCAGACGATCCTGTCCGGCACAGAGGCAGGCTACTATCGCCAGGCCGGCGATGAATTCACCATCCTCGTGAAGCTCAGGGATGCGGAGAAGAGCGACCTGCGCGACATCCTCGATCTGACCCTGACCAATTCGGACGGTCAGCCGGTGGTCCTGAGGAACGTGGTGGACGTGGCTCCGCGAAGTGGACCGGTGCTCATCGAGCGAAAGGACCAGGAGCGTATGATCACCGTCACCGCCGAGATCAGCGGACGTGACATGGGCTCGGTCCTCGCGGACATCCGCGACCGGCTGCACGCCGTGCCCGTGCCTTCCGAGTTCACGGTCGGCTTCGGCGGCGACTACGAGGAGCAGCAGAAATCGTTCCACGAGCTGCTGTTCAGTTGCGTCCTGGCCCTCGTGCTCGTGTACATGGTGATGGCCTGTCAGTTCGAGTCGCTCCGCGATCCGTTCGTCGTGATGTTCTCCGTGCCTCTGGCGGCCATCGGCGTGACCCTCATGCTCTTCTACACGGGCACGACCTTCAACATTCAGTCGTTCATCGGCTGCATCATGCTCGGCGGAATCGTCGTCAACAACGCCATCCTCCTGGTCGATCACACGAACCTGCTTCGCCGCCGGGACGGGACGCCGATCCGCGAGGCCATCGAGGAGGCCGGACGCCGCCGCCTGCGCCCGATTCTCATGACCGCCTCCACCACCATCATCGGCCTGGTGCCGCTGGCCCTCGGCCTTGGAGAGGGAGGCGAAGCCCAGGCGCCCATGGCGCGTGTCGTCATCGGCGGCCTGCTCAGCTCCACGTTGATCACACTCGTGTTCGTCCCCGTCGTCTATTCGCTCTTCGAGCGCCACGCCTGGCGCACCGAAGCCGGCGGTCGGGGCGACGCCCGGAACGTTCCAAGCGTATAGCCTTTGAAGAACCGACTATGTGGGTCGAGAACTTGTGCCCGGCGTTTCGCATGACCATTCTGGCAGTCACTGCTCTGTGGGCGGTCCCATGCCTATCGGCAGTCGGCGGACCGGCGCCCGATGCGAACAGTGTCGCGCAGGCACCCGCGTCGCTGACGATCGATATCCAGCGCGCCATCCTGCTGGCGATGGAGAACAACCGGTCGCTCGTCGTTCAACGACTGACGCCGGAAATCCGCCGAACATTCGAGCAGGAGGAGCGCGCGGTGTTCGACCCGGTTCTGGGAATCCAGGGCTCGGACAGAAGAAGCGTTGCGGACCGGCTCTCGCGCGCAGGCTCCGGCATCGAGAGCCAGATCGTCGATTCGGCGGCAGGCGCGATCTCGCTGGACACGCTGTTTCCCACCGGCATGACCGTGGCCCTGGACGCCACCTCGAGCTACACCGATTCCTCCTTGTACAGCGACACCTTCATCGCGAACCGGCTCGGGATCTCCGTCACCCAGGCGCTGTTGCGGGGCGCGGACGTTCGTGCGAACCTGGCGCGCGTCCACCAGGTCCGGATCGACACCCAGATCTCCGAGTATGAGCTGCGTGGATTCACCGAGGCGCTCGTGCAGTCCGTCGAGCTGGGCTTCTGGGATTATGCGCTGGCGAAGAGGCAGATTGAGATCTACGCCAACTCGCTGAGCCTGGCGCAACAGCAGATGGACGAAGCCGAGGAGCGAATCAAGGTCGGCACGCTGGCGGAGACGGAGCTGGCCGCCGCCAAGGCGGAGGTCGCGCTGCGGCGGGAGGATCTCATCAATGCGCGCGCCAACCTGACCGCCAGACGGCTCAATCTGCTGCGCCTGCTGAACCCCTCGGAGGTCATCGACTGGGACACCGAGATCGTTCTCGAACACCCGATGGCGCCGCCGGACATGCCGCTCGATCCGGTGGGCGCCCACGTTGATGTGGCCCTCAAGATGCGGCCCGATTTGAACCAGGCGCGCCTGCTGATCCGGCGGGGCGAGCTGGAGGTCGTGCGGACCCGCAACGGCCTTCTCCCGCGGCTGGATGCGTTCATCAACTACGGCAAGTCAGGCTACGCGACGGCCTTTTCCGACGCCGTCGACGAGCTGGACGGCGTCAGCTACGACATCGAAGGCGGCTTGATCCTCGCCTATCCCATCCGGAACCGAGCGGCGCGATCGCAGCATACTCGGGCCGTCGTCTCCAGACAGCAGTCGATCAAGGCCATGGAGAACCTGATCCAGCTTGCCCAGGTGGACGTTCGCATCGCGTACAGCGAGGTGAACCGCGCGCACGAGCAGATCACGGCCACCGCCGCCACGCGCGAGTCCCAGGAAGAGAAGCTCCGGGTCGAGACGGAGAAGTTCCGCGTGGGCAAGTCCACCTCGCTGCTCGTCGCCCAGGCCCAGCGGGACCTGGTCGCCAGCCAGATCGCAGAGATCCAGGCGCTCGCCAACTACTTCAAGGCCCTCGTCACGCTGTACCGGCTGGAAGGTTCCCTCTTGCATCGTCGCGGCGTCGAAGCGCCGGGCAACGAGCCGGTCAACCTGTAGAGCCAGTGCCGTAACGTGCGCATCTCGCTCGGGAGTCCCGTGAGTGCCTGCGCGCGTTCCGCATCGTTCGCATCCGTATCGATCCCAGGGCTGTCAGATTCGCCACGGGCAACGCATTGCGCGAGAACAAAGGCGATTTGCGCCCTCGTCGCCGGGGAACGCCTCCTGAGACGGGTCCCACCGGAGCGACCGTCCCAGCTTGTACGCGAGGATCGTCAGGTGGCCGAGTGAGGCGCCGCGGTGACCGATCTCCTCGGGGCAGCTCGGCGGCCGGCGGGTGCGAACGGATTCGAACCAGTTCGCATGGTGGTCGTTGTCGCCGATGTTCACCTCGCGTGTCGTCAGCTTCATCTCCTTGAAGATCTCGTCGGGTCCGTCTTCGACGGGGCCGCCGGTGGACATCGAGGTGACCCAGCCTCGCTCGCCGACGAAGATGCCGCCGAAATTGCCCGCGAGACGCGCGGTGGCAGGTACTGCCTTGTAGACATCTTTCACCATGCCCCAGTGGTCGACCAGGTGGAGCAGCGTGCCATTGGCATAGCGACAGGTGAGCGTCGGGTACGTTCCACTGCTGGGATGGATGATCTCGACAGGTCCGCTGTTCTCGATGCCCAGGGCATACTGAATCACATCGGCGGCGTGAGAGTGGTACCAGGTGACCGCCCCCGCGCCGAAATCCTCGTGGAACGCCCAGGGCACCACGCCGGGCATCGGGTTCCTATGATAGGCGCTGTTGTACGGCTGCCAGGGGGCCGGGCCCACCCATAGGTCCCAGTCGAGCCCTTCCGGCACCGGCTGCGCGGCCAGGGCAAAAGGCAGCGGCGCATAGGAGTCCACGCCGAGACTGCCGGACAGCTTGCCCCAGAGTGTGAAGACGGATTTGATCTTGCCCAGCCCTCCGCCTCGCACGAAGTTGCACACCTGGCGGATTGTCGAGATGGACCGGTACTGAGTGCCGGTCTGGAAGATCCGGCCATATCGCTGCACCGTCTCCACCAGACGCCGGCTCTCGCGAATCGTCAGAGAGATCGGCTTCTCACAATAGACATCCTTGCCTGCTTTGACGGCGTCAATGGAGATGGGAGTATGCCAGTGGTCCGGCGTGACGATCACCACGGCGTCGATATCGGGCCGGGCCAGCAGCTCGCGATAGTCGTTGTATGCCGCACAGGCTTCGTACTTGCCGCCGGCTCTTGCAGCGTAGGTCTCGTCCACGCGTTTCCTGGCTTCCTCCCGGCGAATCGCGTCCACGTCGCACACGGCCAGGACCTGCAATTCGCGGTCACCGACCAACCGGTGCAGGTGCCCGCGGCCCATCACTCCGTGGCCGATCAGGCCCGCCGTAATCCGCTCGCTCGGCGGTAGGCTCCCATCTGCCCCCCTTGCCGAGGCCGGCACGACCCACGGCAGGGCGACAGCCCCCGACGTGCAGGCCACAGAGCCCAGAAACTCACGTCTTGTGATCTGATGAACTCGAGTCACGATACACCTCCACCTGCCAATCGCACAGTTGTCGGATTGAAAAGGTCGATCATTCGAGCGGCGCCGGAGGGCTCGACGCCGAACATGACCGGCTTGCAGCCGAGACGACGAATCTTCTGGAGCGTCGCGCCGACCTTGTCGTCATTGCCGCCCAACTGCACGACAGTCAGACGGTCGGCGAGCATGCGTGCCGTAGCCACCGGGTCGATGCCGTGGCCGATCCAGGCCGGCATGTCTCCGTAGACGCCAATCCGCCGGCTTCGATCTCGGCAGGACCTCAAGATCTCATCTGGTGCGCCGTGCTCTTGCGTACCGGCAATCGCCAGGCAGATGTCGTACTCATCGCAGAGCTTCTCGACGGTGTCGAGCATGGCTACCGGCGACTCCGCGATGATGGCTTCGATACCCATCTTTCGGACGAATCCAAATGTGCCGCGCCGGGCTGCCTCGTCGGTCGGGATCTGGTCCACGCGATAGGTCAGCAGTCGCACGCCGGCGGCATCCAGCTTCAATCGCACCTGCTCCATTTCTTTGGGGCTGAGTCGTCCGTCGAAGGGCTTACCGATATCGTTGCTGACGATTTGCGTGCTCCAGGCCCCGATATGCAGCAGACCAAGCCCCGCGGCCTTATCGATGGCCTCAAAGAGCGTCAGGTCTTTCGACTCGCATCCGAGCCGCCAGCCGAGTTGTTCCTGTGCGCGGATGGCCGGCGTCAATCTCGCGCTGGGCGTCGTGGGTCCAGGCAGGTCGCCCAGGATGAACTGAGTGGCCGCGAGGTAGAACTGGAGCATCTTCGGGTCCCAGAAGACGTAAGGGTTGTGCGCGAAGCAGCAGTAGAAGACTCGCCCCCGGCCGTACTGGCGCACCCAGGCCAGCGCGTAGTCGTTGTCTGGTCGCTCGATTTTGCCATACGATGGACCCTGGTTCATGTCCGTCTTGGCCGTGTCGATGCTCAGGAGCACGCGCACGCGGTTTCGCGAATACGGCTCGTGGATGCGGAAGAACTCGTCGCGGTAGTCGAAGCCCTGGCCCGCAAAGACCTGGTTCACCGGATGCGTGGGGTCGTCCAACTTGATGAACACGTGCTCGTCGCTGGCACGATGGTTGGCGCCTCGGGCACCGAGCATGACGCCGAACTCGGGCCAGTCCTCGATCGCGCCGGGCCACTTCGTGAAGGCGACGGATGTCCCGTGCACGCCCATCAGCCCGCCGCCGCCGTAGACGAACTCGACTAAGCTCTGCCGCAGTACGGGGTCTTCAAAGAGGTTGCCCACGTTGTTGTTCAGGAAGACGGCGTCGAATTGCTTCAGGCTCGCCGGTGCGAAGACCTCTGGGTCTTTGCTGACCGCGGCCTCGAAAGCGCCGGTCCGCTGGCCCATCAGGGTGAAGGCGACATTTGCCGTCCTGGCGGAGCGGTGGCCGCCGTAGTTGACGTTGAAGTCGAAGATCAAGAGCTTTCGCGGCTTTCGCGGCGTGGCGAATGCCCTGGCGGGAATCGCCGCTTCGATCCGCTGTTGCTCTTCAGAACCGCCAGTCTGTCCTCTGACCGAAGGGGCTACAAGCATCGCGGCGGCTGTGGCTGCGCTGCCGAGAAACTCACGTCGAGTGGTGCGATCGTGCATGGGAGTCATGCCTTTCCTTCCGACTTGTTCTCAACCACCGGTGCGGACCGTTCCGGCGGCGTAATGCCCGGCGGCAGCTCCAGGATCCGGATATTGCGGAAGCGGAGGGGAGCGCCCTCGGATTCCAGGCAGATATAGCCTTTCTTGATTGACGAGTGGCTGATGCCGTTGACGAACTTGCCGTTGACCGCCAGCTTGATCGTGCCGTCCACGCAGACGATCGTGTAGTTGTTCCACTGGCCCTTGCCTTTGCAGCGGTTCTCGGCGGACTTGCTCCGCTCGCCGCGTGGGTTGTCGGGCTGCGTCTTGATCCCGCCGGTGCCGAAGACCTCCCCGTGCACGTAGGCGTCGGTCTGATTGTGCTGGACGGCCCATTCGAGCTCCAGGATCTGAATCTCGACGCCCTTGGGCAACCGCTTGCCTTCCGGGACGGTCCCCTCGCACCAGACGAAGCAGCCGGAGTTGCCGCCGGCTTCCAGGTGCATCCAGTCCAGTTGCAGGATGAAGTTCTCGTACTGCCGGTCGGTTCGCATCACGCCGATCGGCTGACCCGTGCACGCGATCATGCCGTCCTGCACCTGCCACGTGTCGCTGTCGGTGTTGACGTTGACCCAGCCCGACAGGTCCCTGCCGTTGAAAAGGTCCCGAAACTGCGGGAGATCCTGAGCCGGCGCCGTGCCCTCCACGGATAGCACGACACCCACGACGAAGATCAGCGTTGCCCATCTGCTCATGGCGGTTCCTCCATCATCAATACACTGTACCGTTCATGGAAGCTCGAAGCACTCACAGCACTCCGGGCCGTCAGTGTAAAGCCAACCGGCTCGGAACTCAATGGGCTGTTGCGCGAAGTCGGTCCCGCCCGCGTCAGGAAAAGAGGCGTGCTTCTGCCCTGTGGACAGCAAAAAATGGCAACTCCTGAAACGCCTCAGCCGCCAATCGCGTCTACTGAATAGGGCGCAAGCTGTCAGAAGGGGAAACGGCAGCCGCTTGCGCTGCGTGACGTTTCAAATGGCGGAAGAGCTGAATATCCAGGCGATCCGGCAGGCACAGGCCGGGAATATGCAGAGCCTTTCGGCTGTGGCCGAGCAGGTCCGGCAGAAGGTCTATACGTATATCTACCGTCTGACCCTTAACTACCATCTGACCCAGGACCTGACTCAAGAGACGGTCCTGGAGATGATAAGGACTCTTGGTCAGCTCAACGTGCCCCACATGAATGGTTTCTGGGCCTGGGTCTTCCGTACCGCCCTCGGCAAGGTTCAGCACCACTTTCGTCCCCAGGGCGCCCGGCGCGTGGAGCTAAGAACGACGGCCGACACTGGCGCGTTGGAATCCCGTGTCGCCGAAGACAACGATCCCGCGGATGCTGTCGTCAACGAAGAGATCAAGGATGCGGTGCTGAGCGCCATGCTGGCCATCAAGTGCAGATACCGCAATATCCTGGTTCTGCGCTGTCTTGACAATCTGTCCTATGGCCAGATTGCCGGAATCATGGGCGGCAGCGAGCTCAAGGCCCGGCTGTTGTTCTGCCGGGCCAAACACTCGCTGAGAAGCCAACTGGAACGACATGGTCTCAAGCGTGATTCCCTGCTCGCCGCCCTGGCCATTTTCGCCGGCCTGACGGTGCGAAGCGGGAAGAAAGCAGCCGCCAAAGAGGTGGTTTTGCCCAGTTCTCTGGAAGCGGGATTGGGCCTCAGCTTCGCGGGTTTGATGAGCGTGAAAGCAGCATTGGCCGCAGTCTGCGTATTCTGCCTGGCAGGTTTCATGGCCAGGATGGTGAAACCAGAGCCCAGCGCACGCATGGGCGTCCAGGAACTCTACGCCCCTCTGTATGCGTTATTCGAGCGCGAGGAATTCGTGAAACCATCCCACGTGATCGGGGTGCGCGACCCTGATAGAAACGGCTTTCTGGTCATCGATCAGGACCGTCCCCGGACGCCGGTCCAACGATTGCCTGCGGATCAAATCCACATCGATCTGGTGAACCAGCCGCGCATGGGCCTCGTGCTGTCCAAGGGCCATTGGATCGAGGTCGGCTTTGACGGACCGCTTCGTGATGGCCCCGGTCCGGACATTCTGCTGCGCGAGTGGGGCTGCCGCGGCACCATCGCGGTCTTCTTGACGGACGGCAGGGGCCAATCGTTCACGTTGCCTCCCCCTCAGTGCTGGCGGCTGGGTATCTGCCGGAACGAACATATCATCGACTATGACCTGGATGGATTGGATCTGCCTTTTGAACCGCGTGCGGTGCGTCTCCATGGGCTCTTCGACCGCTTCGGTCGCCACCACGGTGTTGAATTCCTCGAAGTCCGGGCACGCATCCTGCGAACCGAACGTTGATCCATCTCTTTTGAAACAAATCTCTTTTTGCGGGATGACCACAGTAGACAGAGCCGGTAGTGTTCTCTCGGCCAAAGGAGATGCTCTATGCAACGAGAATACGGGACAAGGTATTGGATGGTGACCCTATTCTCAGTCGGGTGCGTCCAGGCGTTCGCCGAACCGTTCGCCGTGGGACCGTACCTGGGACAGACCCCGCCCGGGCCTATCGCTCAGGTCTTTGCCCCAGGGCTGATCTGCGATACCCGGCCTCACAAGGGGGAAGGACATGGACACTTCTCTGCGGATGGCAACACCTTCTGTTATAACGCCCTTGGGTATGTCTATATCACAGAAAACACGGACCAGGGCTGGACGAGGCCTCAGCGCATAGAGAGTATTCCACACAACTCATTCTCGTGCTGCCTGTCTCCGGATGCCAATAGTGTCTACGTCTTCATGTGCGGCTCGTCAGCCAAATCGACACCGAACAGCAACGATCCGTACAAAGGCTGGAGTCTCCATCGCTGCATGCGCGCACCCCAGGGATGGTCTTTGCCGAAGGAGTTAGGCCCGCCCTTCACCTCCTCGGGTCAGGGGTGGGGATTCTCTGTGGCGGCGAATAACAGTGTCTATTTCTGGGGCAGCAAAATACCATACGGACGAGGCTGCTTCTGGGTGGCCCCTTTTGTGGACAACACCTGGCCTCGCGCTATAAAGATCCCTGTGGATAATACGGCCGGCGGCCTCAAAGGCCACCATCCGGGAATTGCTCCGGATGAGTCCTTCATGGTATTCTACTCCAAGCGACCGGGGGCACCGGGTGGAACGGAAACGGACCTGTACCTGATCCTGCGACGGCCGGATGGGACCTGGACCAAACCACGGAACATGGGTCCTCGAATCAATACCGGGTATTTTGAATTCGGAGCGAGAATCTCCCCGGACAAGAAATACATGTTCTTCACTCGCAGTAACGGATGGTTCGAGAATTCGAGTCGCGACACGTCCGACATCTATTGGGTGGAACTCAAGGAATATCTGCCCGAATCCTATAGATAGCCTGGAGGAATATCCGTCGAGTGAAAAGGAGATTTACTATGAAGCAGACAAAGGATTTCATTGTGACGCTCATGGTTTTCTTTGGGATGGGCTCCATCGGCCTGTGCACCGAGCCTTTTGCTGTAGGCCCCTACCTGGGACAGACTCCACCCGGGCCCGTCGCTCAGGTCTTTGCCCCCGGACTGATCAGCGATACGCGGCCGCAAGTGTGGGAATCCAATGGAAACTTTTCTGCGGATGGGAACACATTCTGTTATGTCCGCAATTCTGTCCACCGTTCTCCCGGAGAGGGGAGTTTTTTTATCACGGAAAACACGAACCAGGGTTGGACAGCACCTAAGCTCATAGCAAGTATTAGAGAGGAACATGCGGCTTGGGGGCCCTGTCTGTCTCCGGATGCCAACAGTATTTACTTCACCTTCGCCTTTGTGGAACCGGTGTCCAAACGCAACATATATCGCAGTGATCGGACGGCACACGGATGGACCGAGCCACAGAGCCTCGGACCGCCACTCAGTTCTCCGGATCCCGAACTTACCTGCTCTATCGCAGCGAACAACAGTATCTACATCCTTCGTGGAGGTAGAGATGGAGTTTTTTGCGCTCCTTATGAAAACGGTACATGGTCCCGGGTCATCAATATCCCAGTGAAAGGGTGCGATCCGGGGCCTGCCCCGGATGAGTCATTCATGGTAGTCGCCGACAAGGATAAGCCGGGAGGGTATGGGCATTTCGACCTGAACCTGATCTTACGTTTGCCGGATGGGACCTGGTCCATACCTCGTAATCTTGGCCCAAAGGTCAATTCCTCGTATATTGAATTCGGACCGAGGATCTCCCCGGACAAGAAGTATCTGTTCTTCAACCGCAGCAACGGCTGGGATCCAAGGAAACACAGCGTGCGTTCGTACATCTATTGGGTGGAACTCAAGGAATATCTACCGGAATCCTATCGATAGCTTGAAGAAGCATCGAGCGAGTGAAAAGGGGATCTGCCATGAAGCAGATCAAGAATCAGATTGCGGCGCTCATGGTCTTATTGTCGATTAGCTCCGTTGGCCTATGCGCAGAACCGTTAGCCAAGGGGCCGTATTTCGGACAGACGCCGCCCGGACCTGTAGCTCAAATCTTTGCCCCGGAGCTGATCTGTGATACACGGCCACACCAGTGGGAATCCCCAGGGCAGTTCTCTGCTGACGGGAACACCTTTTGTTTCTGCCGGTGTGGGTATGTTTATATCACAGAGAAGAGGGACGAGGGCTGGACAGCACTCAAGCGTATTGAGAGCATTCCATACAAGACCGGGTCGGTTTGTCTGTCTCCGGATGCCAATACCGTCTACTTCATATACAGCTACGATCCGTCCAGACCCTACAGTCTTCATCGCTGCATGCGCACGTCTCAGGGATGGTCTTTGCCGCAGGAATTGGGGCCCCCTTTCAGCACCTCGGGAGCGTATGGTGGATTCTCCGTGGCAGCGGACAATAGTGTCTACTTCACTGCCGGCCGAGGGAATTTCCGGGTTGCCCCTTTTGTGGGCGGCGCCTGGCCTCAGGTTGTCGAGATCCCTGTGGAGCAGGGCGGCCTAAAAGGCTGCTGTCCAGGAATTGCCCCGGATGGCTCCTTCATGGTATTCTACTCCATTCGACCGGGAGCACCGGGCGGAACGGAAACAGATCTGTACCTCACCCTGCGACGGCCGGATGGATCCTGGACCAAACCCCGCAATATGGGGCCTCGAATCAATTCCAGGCATTATGAGCACGGAGCGAGGATCTCCCCCGACAAGAAATACATGTTCTTCAATCGCAGCAACGGGTGGAATCAAAATCGCGCTACCGATACGGCTGACATCTACTGGGTGGAACTCAAGGAACATCTGCCCGAATCGTATCGATAACCTGAACCAATCGCCGACAGAATTTGAGAGAGTATGTTGATGCGAGTGTTTCTTCTTTGCGCCGTAGGGAACGTGTCCTCGCCGCGGACAGTCATCTCGGCGATGACATATGCCGGATTTGTCCTGAATGTGTGGGCGCTTGGCACGCTGATAAGATGCCGTCCGCCGCTCGGATGCGACGGCTCCGCACATTATTCGTCCGGCCTCTGGGAGCACCATGTAATACGCTTGGTGCAGGTGATGGTCGTCCTGAGCGTCTTCGATCTGGTGTGCACTCTTTTCCATCGTGATCTGGGTAGTCTCTGGGAGCTCAATCCGCTGGCCGTGCCCCTATTGACACACGGGCCGAGCGTCGTGGTGTTCAAGCTGAGCCTGACTGTCGGCGCAGCTATCGTCTTCCTCGTGGCTCGGTCTTGTCGCCTGGCCCAGGTTGGTTGCTGGTGGGTTGTCGTTGCCTATACCATCCTTATTCTCCGCTGGAACAACTGCTATTGATGACTGTGTTACATAGCAGTCTCATGTTTTGCAGATTCAGCACGGCAAAAGATATAGTCACGAGGGGATTGTGGATTGTTGATCCCGGCTCATTCGAGCCGGCCGAAGCGGGACCAGCCACGGGCGGGCCAGTAGACATAATCCACCCGGCCGATGATGACGGCGTACGGAATGGGGCCGTACCAGCGGCTGTCGGCGGATGGAAGACGACGATGTCGCCGCGCTGCGGCCGGGCGCGGCGGTAGGCCGTCTTATCCACGAGGATGCGATCATTGACGCCGATGGTGGGCCGCATGGAAGCGGCAGAGACCCGGAAGGCCTGGAACAGACTGCTGCGGACGTGCAGAGCGAAGCCGAGACAATTGCTCATCACCAGCAGACCCAGCAGCAGATACACGACGGGCTGGTTGTACGTCTTCAATTCGTAATCGGGTCTCGTCAGGGCGGCGACCCGATATGCGTCCCATGCGCCGACCAGCGTCAGGCCCAGACTCGCCGCCACGACCAGCACTCCGAACGCTACGGTCGGGAGCGGACCGGCAAAGGCGAGAAGTAGAATCGACACCGAAATCGCCGCGCTGAACGCCACGCTGAAAATCAGGCCTCGGACCAGCCGGCCGGCGTACACCTGCCCCAGCCCCACCATGATGAAAGAAAGAAGCGCCGCCAGCTTGTCTCGCGCGCGGCTGACTCTCGATTTGACCGTTCCCAGTCGTACCCCTTCGATCTGGGCGATCTGCTCGTAGGGCAGATGCTCGAATTCGGCCAGGACGAAGGCGGTCCGCTGTTCGAGCGGGAGAGCCAACAGTTCCCGGTCCAGGGCGGCGAGGAATTCGTGTCGGGCGACGAGGTCCTCCGGTCTGTCCGGTCCCGTCCTTTCGGGCGGCTCCGCCATGCAGAGCGGCCTTTTCTTCCGGACGGCGTTGACGCTCTTGTTCCGGGCGATGGTGAACAGCCAGGTGGAGAACCGGCTTCGGGCCGGATCGAACGTCCTCAGCTTCCCGTACGCCGTCAAGAAGACTTCCTGCGCGAGGTCCTCGCAGGTTTGGTCGTCCCCGGTGACATTGCGGACCATCCGCATCACCGGCCCGGCGTAGCGATCGACGAGCCGCCGGAACGACTCCCCATCCCCCTCCAGGACACGCCGGATAATGTCGGATTCCTGTGCCATTGGGCCCACAACGCACGCCTGCATTTGCCCTGTTATACAAGCAGGTCGCCGGGAAGTTCCACAGAATCGGTGGGTCAGCGGCAGACAGAGGGATGTCACAGGGGAGCACTCCTGGGCCTGCGGTTGCTTTGCGTCCACGGCGGGTCGGGACGAGAAGGTGATTCGGGAATACATCCGGCGGCAGGAGCAGGAGGATCGTCGCCCGGATCAGATGAAGACGTTCGACCAACCGCCACTGACGAATCCAATCGCGGGCAGAGCGTGTATGCCTGATGCCGGGATTCTCGCGACAGAATCCTATTGACGTTCCTCAAGCCGTCTGGACAATGCACAAAATGGGCATGGGCCGGCGCCACGCGTGATTCCGGGTGTCCGGCGCGCCCTGGAGCCGAGGGTCGATCCGTAGCGGCCGTCGGTCGCTGAGAAACGGACGAATGGAGGTACGAAATGGCCGAGCGCGTGACCTACCACGTGATGCCCGGCGAGCACGGCGGCTGGAATGTCCAGCAGGAGAACTCGGGCAAAGTTGTCAGCAGCCATCCGTCAAGGACGGAGGCGATCCTTGCCGGACGGGACATGGCCAAGACTCATGAGTACAGTCTGCTCGTTGTGCATGATCGGGACGGCAAAGCCGAGAGACAATACACCTATGGCCGCCACCCCGGCGGGGACCGAGGGTAGCATGAGCAGCCCTCCTTGTCACACTGCGCTTCCATGTTTTCGGACTTGGCCCGGCATGTTGTCGGTATGTGCGTTCGGACCAATGCGGCGGATTCCGCATTCGCGCGGGGTCTGTCATGGCTAAGCTGCCGCGGTCGTTCTATGACCGCGATACGGTTGTGGTCGCCCGGGAACTGCTGGGCAAACACCTTGTACGCACGGATGACGGCGTGGAGCGGATCGGGCGGATCGTCGAGGTGGAAGCGTATCTCGGGCCGCACGATCTGGCAGCTCATTCGGCCAAAGGCCTGACCAGGCGCACGCAGGTCATGTTCGGACCACCCGGCCACGCGTATGTGTACCTGGTTTACGGCATGTACTGCTGCATGAATGTCGTCACGCAGCCCGAAGGAGTCGCGTCGGCGGTCCTGCTTCGAGCGCTGGAACCGGTCGGGAACATCCAGGGGCGGACGCAGGGACCCGGGCTGCTCTGTCGGGCCATGCACATCGACAGGCGTCTGAATGGTCATGACCTGCTCAGCGACGACTTCCACATCGCTGCCCCGAGCAAGTCTGAGAGCTTCGGAATTGTGAAACGGCCCCGCATTGGCGTGGCCTACGCCGGCCCCTGGGCCCGGAGGCTCCTGCGGTTCTACATCAAGGGCAATCCCTTCGTTTCGCGAGCGTAGACCTGTTTGAAAGCGAGAAGAGCTGCTATAGTATTGCGGATGGCGCGCTGCTGAGCGCACCCCGTCGAGAGTCAATGCGAGTTGTTGACGGACCATATGGTCATTAGAGCGTCCACATATCTTGTCAGGGCCGCCGCGATGACGGTGGCCTTGTGCGTCTTTGCCGGCTGCAAGCCTCCTGAGCCCGAGCAGGCGCAAGGGTACGTCGAGGGCGAGTTCGTGTACGTCGCATCGCCGTTGGCCGGCGCGATGGAGACACTGTACGTGCAGCGAGGCGCGCAGGTCAAGCAAGGGGATCCGCTGTTTGCGCTGGAGCGCGAGCCGGAGAAGGCGATTGTGGACGAAGCGGCCCAGCGGTTGGCGCAGGCCGTGGCTACGCTGGACGATATGAAGAAGGGCAAGCGCCCGACAGAGGTCGAGGCGATTGAAGCACAACTGGGCCAGGCCCGGGCGGCACTGACGCTCTCGCAGGATGAGCTGGCCCGTCAGGAGCAGCTTTCCGCCGCCGGGGCGACGACGCCACAGAACCTTGACCGGGCTCGCGCCACGCGGGATCAGGACCGCCAGCGCGTCGCGCAGCTCGAAGCGGACTTGCAGACGGTGCAGCTTGGCGCTCGCAGTGATCAGATTGCCGCTGCTGAGGCGAACGTTCGGGCGCTGGAAGCGGCGCTGGCGCGGGCGCGGTGGAGTCTCTCGCAGAAGCAGCAGGCCGCACCCCAGAGCGGCCTGGTGTTCGATACGCTCTATCGCTCGGGTGAATGGGTTGCGGCGGGCCGGCCCGCGGTCATGCTCCTGCCACCTCAGAACGTCAAAGTCCGTGCGTTTGTGCCCGAGACCTGGCTGGCCGCGATTCAGCCGGGCGACCGCGCACAGGTCACGGTGGACGGTTTGCCCGAGTCGTTCGTTGGAAGGGTGAGCTTCATCTCGCCCCAGGCGGAGTATACCCCGCCGGTCATCTACAGCCGCCAGAACCGTGAGAAGCTGGTGTTCATGATTGAAATTGCCTTTGACCCGGAGACAGCGGCGAGACTGCATCCGGGCCAGCCGGTAGACGTGCAGTTCGGGTCCTGATCTATGGCGGATGACCTGGCCATTGATGTCCACGGAATGACCAAGCGGTTCGGTGTCCTCACGGCGGTCAATGGTGTCAGTCTTCAAGTTCGCACGGGCCAGATCTGCGGCTTTCTCGGCCCCAACGGAAGCGGCAAGACGACGTTCATCCGCATGCTGTGCGGCTTGCTGCGAGCCGACGCCGGCGGTGGCACGTGTCTTGGCTACGATGTCATCTCCGACAGCGAGGCGATCAAACGCCAGGTCGGCTACATGACCCAGCGGTTCAGCTTCTGGGAGGACCTGAGCATCGCGGAGAACCTCGATTTCGTCGCGCGGATGTACTCCATGAAAGACCGCCGGCGAGTCGTCGGCGAGAGCCTCGAGCGCCTTGGCCTGGCACAGCGGCGCAACCAGCTTGCCGGCCATCTTTCGGGCGGCTGGAAGCAGCGGCTCGCCTTGGCGGCGTGCATGATCCACCGGCCGAGATTGCTGTTGCTCGATGAGCCCACCGCGGGCGTGGACCCCAAGGCCCGCCGCGAGTTCTGGCAGGAGATTCACCAGCTTGCCGCCCAGGGATTGACGTTCCTGGTCGCCACACACTACATGGATGAGGCAGAGCGCTGCCATCGGCTTGCGTTCATCGTCAGGGGAAATCTCCTCGCGGAAGGCACCGTCGCCGGGGTGATCGATCAATCACACTTGGTCACGTGGTCGGTCGCCGGCCCGGATCTCGTCGAGCTGGCCAAGCAGCTTCAAGGTCGTCCAGGCGTAGAGCAGGCGGTGCCTTTCGGCAACGCGCTGCATGTCAGTGGCGACAACTCGGCCGCGCTGGAGCAGGCGATCTCGCCCTTTCGCACGCCGTCCCACCAGTGGCGGCGCATCGACTCCGGGCTCGAAGACGTCTTCATTCACCTCATGGGTCGGCCGGGGGAGGGGGGGCTGTCATGACCCGATGGAGATTCTCCCCGTCGCGATTCTGGGCGGTTGTCGTGAAGGAGTTCATCCAGATGCGCCGGGACCGCGTGACTTTCGCCATCATGATCGGCATCCCGCTCGTGCAGCTCGTCCTCTTCGGCTTCGCGATCAACTCGGACCCGAGACACCTGGCGACCGCCGTACTGCTGGCCGACCGGGGGCCCCAGGGCCGGACTCTGCTCTGCGCGCTTCGCAACAGCGGCTACTTCCATTTCGCCAAGGTCGTGACCAGCGAGCTCGAGGCGAGGGAGGCGCTCGCCCGCGGCCAGGTCCAGTTCGTCGTGAACATTCCTGAGAATTTCACTCGCGATCTTCTCCGCGGCGAGCGGCCCGCGGTCCTCGTGGAGGCCGACGCCACCGATCCTGCCGCCGCCAGCAACGCGCTCGGCGCCTTGCGGGTCCTGTTGAATTCGGCGTTGCGGAACGACCTCAAGGGCCCGCTCGCCTTCCTGGCGGGCGTCAACGGTCCCATCGACCTGCGCATCCATCCGATGTACAATCCGGAAGGCATCACGCAGTACAACATCGTGCCCGGCCTGATGGGCGTTGTGCTCACGATGACTATGATTATCATCACCGGTCTGGCCATCACGCGGGAGCGTGACCGGGGCACGATGGAGAACCTCCTGTCGATGCCCACCCGACCGTTCGAGGTGCTGATCGGCAAGATCATTCCATACATCCTCGTGGGGTACATCCAGGTGGGCCTGATCCTGGCTGCAGCGAGCTTCGTCTTTGCCGTGCCGATGGTCGGGAGCCTGGTTCTGCTGCTGGCGGTCGCACTGGTGTTCATCGTCGCGAATCTGGCTGTGGGGATCACAATCTCCACCGTGGGGCGCAACCAGCTTCAGGCGGTGCAGATGGCGTTCTTCTTCTTCCTGCCGTCCATCATGCTTTCGGGCTTCATGTTTCCGTTTCAGGGCATGCCCCGCTGGGCTCAGATCATCGGGGAGACCCTGCCACTGACCCATTTCCTGCGGATCATCCGCGGTGTCCTGCTCAAGGGCAACAGCCTGCCCGAGATCCTCCCACAGCTTTGGCCCATCGCTCTGTTCGCCGCCGTGGCCCTCTCGATCAGCGTGAAGCGCTACCACCGGACACTGGATTGACCGCTCGCGCCTGCGACTTCCGGACGTATGTGTGCGACCAGACTTCGGGGCGGCCAGTCGCTTCGCGAGGGCGGGCGAGGACGCCCTCCCTACGCGGAGAGGCGGACCTTATCTGGACGAGGCTTTGCGGCCGATGCAGAACAGGTGCTTGAAGCCTCGCAGGAAGACCTGGCCATTGCTGATCGCCGGCGAGGCGTAGCACGGTTCGCCGAGCTCATATTGTCCCACGCGTTCGAACGCAGCGCCGGGCTTGATCACGTTCACCTGGCCGTTGTCGTTGATGAAGTAGACCAGTCCGCCCACCAGAACCGGGGAGGCGTGATGCCGGCCCAGCTTTTCCTGCCAGAGGACCTTGCCCGTGGCGGCCTCGTAGCAGAACGCCGTCCCGCCGTGATTGACGCTGAGCAGAAAGTCGTCGGCGACGATCATTGAAGGAACGTAGGGCGCTCCTGCATTGTCGCGCCAGACGACGTGAGTGTTGGTGACGTTGCCGCTGCCGTCGGGTCGGATCGCAAACAGGATCTGTTTTGGCCAACTGCTGCTGACGAACACGAGTCCCGCACGTTCACTGTAAACGGGCGTAGACACGGACTCCTGTGAGGGACCGTCTACTGTCCAGATCTGCCTGCCGGTCTCGGGGTCGAAGCTCGTCACACAGCGGTCGCCGCACTGAACCAACTGGGTCCGCCCGGCCATGGCCCGGATCAGCGGGGCGCTGTAGCTGATGCCTTGATGGGTACGGTTGACGCGCCAGAGTGTTGCACCGGTCGTACAACTCAGGGCGATCAGGAAGGAGTCACCTTTGCTGTCGCCGTCCAGGATGACCTTGTCTCGGAACAAGACCGGCTCGTTGCTGAACCCCCACTCACCGGTGTGTGTCCCGGGCCGGACCAGCCAGAGTTGCTTTCCGTCGGCCAGGTTGTGTGCGGCCACGACGATTTCGTCGCCGACGCGGAACGCGGCATACACGCGCTGACCGTCGGTGGCCGGTGTGCCCGAGGCATAGCTGTTCTCTCTGTTGATCTTCTCCAACGGACCTTCCACGACGGTTCGTTGCCAGAAAGTCCTTCCGCTGGCACGGTCCAGGCAGAGGAGCATTCGCTTCTGGTCGCCGGGCACGGCGGTGGCGGTGCACACACGGCTGCCCCAGACGATCGGCGAGGCATGTCCCTGGCCCGGCAGCTCCGTCATCCACAGTGCGTTGGCGGGGTCCCAGTTGGTCGGGACATCCCGCTCCAGGCAGGTGCCGTCCCCGCGCGGGCCTCGCCAACCAGGCCAGGACTCGGCGCTGGCAACCATCGCGAGACTCAAAACAAGAACGCTGGTGAGCAGAATGCTCGATGTAGCCGGTCGTCCCATAATGTATCGTGCCCCCCCTTTGAGATCGAAAACAGGACAGAAGCCGTCAACACTCAGTTCGGCCGTAACATCACACAGCACCGGTGCAGCAAGGGAGGATGGCGGTCATTTCGCCTTTTTGCGACGTCCGTCGGCCAATTGCTCAAGGCGAGCCTGGGCCTCTCGCTTGCCGATGTGGCGAAGGGTCGCGATGAGCGCCAGTTGTTGCTTGCGCGGCCGGGCGGTCTCGTGCTCCCAATTGTAGATGGTCTGGTCGGTCACGCCCACGAGCTTGCCATAGTCTGCGGCGGAGAGCCCCAACCGCTGCCGCTGCGAACGCAGGCCCTTGGCCGTGAATCGCAGACCGTCTGCGTCGAGCTTGGGCACTTGCGCGGATGTCTCTTTGAGCACTTGCTTCTCCAGAGGACTGACCTTCTGTTGAAGCTCGGATACTCGGCGTTTCATCGCAGCGATGTCTCTGCGGTACTGGGCTGATGCCCTCCGGAGAGCGTTGGTCTGTCGGCGAACCTCCTTGCGAGCCAGTCGCGAGATCTCCTCCTTGAGTACTGCAGCGATGTTCGGCATGTCGTTCTCCTGACCCTCATGGTGTGAATTGGGCTTTGCGCGGCACCGACCCCGGGCGTCGCAACACACGACGTAGATATCAACACCAAGGAGCCCGGCATGTCAACAATAATTCGTGGTCTTGCCGGGGGGGACGAGGGCCAAAAAATTCCGTCTCTGCTCTTGATATGCCTGCCTTCGGCCGGTAGAATAAGGATAGGTTATTCTCCGCAGCGTATTGGAGGAAAAGGGCGTGCAACTCAACGGACGCGCGACAGAGCCTGGGGGGCAGTGAATCGTTTTGCACAGAGAGTTAGAGGGTTTGAAAGTTCAAGTGAGGAGAACAGCAATGGGCACACCAAAGAGAATCATGTGGGCACTGGTCATTGTGGTCGTCTTCACCGGGGTCGGCTTCGCCAATTGGGCGGACTCGTTCGACGGCGGTAACCTGACGCTGACGACGTGGCAGTTTGCGGCGTGTCCGGATGTAATGAAGACCTACAAAGGGTTCACGAAGACAGCCGACGACGGCAACGGCTACCTGGTGCTGCAAGAGACCAGTCCGTCCGACATACCGACCCTTCTGGGGGCGGCTTTCGGTGCGGCCTTCGGCTCCCCGGAGAAGTTCAAGGATGTTCGCGTCGGCGCGGTGGTGAACGTGAACGGCGTTGACTGCCAGAACATCTACGGTTTGCTTGCACGTTGCACCTATTTCGTAGACCCGGACGGCAAGCTGAGCGGCCTGGCGCCGGGCTTCTTCGCCGATGGCTACATCATGTTCATCGGCTACAAGTATGGTCCGGCGAACCTGTGGCTTGAATTGCAGAAGATCAAGACCAACCAGCACGTCATGGATAAGGACATTGACGTCATGGTCCCGCGGCTGGAGAACGCGCGAAGCTACTACGCGGAGCTCGAGGTTCTTGGAGCGGGCCCGGTCTATGTGACGGGACGCCTCTATGAGTTCAAGGGCGGCCCACTGGTGGCCCAGACGCCTACGATGGTTGACACCGACGCCAAGGACTGGTGGGAAGACGCGGGCCCACAGGAGAAGGTCTTCACCGAGGGGGTGAGCGCCGTGTTTGCGGATAATGAGGACCCCGTGCCAGTGGGCTTCTACACCACCTGGGACGATATCTCCTCCGTCTCCGACGGCCCGACGGCTGTGCTCATGAGCCCGGCCGATGGCGCAACCGGAGTCGCCATGAACGCGGACATGAGCTGGGTTGAGGCTGCCTTCGCCACCGACCGAGAGGTCTGGTTCGGCCCGGCGGGGAACATGCAGTTGGTGTCGCCCAACCCGGCGAAGGGCAGCTTCGATCCGGGATTGCTCCAGGCCGGCACAACCTACGAGTGGCGCGTCGATCAAGTTGGCGCCAAGGGCGCCGTGCAGGGACACTCCTGGCGGTTCACAACCGGCGGCGCTCTGGCGGTAGACGATTTCGAGTCTTACGCCGACAGCGCCGCGATCGCGGCGGCATGGCCTCACAATATCACGGGCTACGACTACATCTTCCTGGAGACGGGCACCATCCGCCAGGGCGCCAAGGCGATGAAGTTCACCTACCAGAACGGAGCTGATCCCTTCATCACCGAGGCTACCCGGACATTCGCCACAGCTCAGGATTGGACGATCGGGAATCCCACCCAGCTTTCCATGGACTTCCGCGGCGTAAAGGACAACGTGGAACAGCCGCTGTATGTGATCGTCGAGGATGACGCCGGAAACACGGCGAGGGTCGCGCATCCGGCCGCCTACGCGGTCCAGTCGGAACCCTGGCGCACGTGGGATATCGATCTGGCCGACTTTGCCGGCGTGGATCTGGCAGCCGTCAAGAAGGTGACGCTCGGCACCGGGTCCGGCTCCGATTCCGGCCAGGCGAGTGGAGATGTCGATACGCTCTATATCGACGACGTGCGCCTGAAGGTTGCCCCGTAACACATTCGGGCAGGCAGATACAGCAGCGGATATGCTTTGAACTTGCGGCAGGGCGGTCGTGAATCGCCCTGCCGCAAGTGTCTTCATTGCCTCGTTGAATACGGTACGATCCGGGCTACTTCTCGATCTCCAGCACGACGACCGATTTCGCAGGCAGCGTCGCTTCGAAACCGCCCTCCGTGACCTTCGCCTCGTTGAACGCTGCCGGTTGCACCACACCGGGGTTCTCGAAGGTATTGTGTGCGGTGATCTCGCCGCCTGTCAGGATCTGTCCGGTGATTCGCTTGGGCGTGAAGCCCTGGACCTGGACCTTGAGACTCACCGCGGCGTGCGGGTCAATGTTGCACAGCGACACGTGAATCTTGCCGTTGCCGTCCTGTGAGGCGGATACGCTCATCGCCGGCAGCGTGTCGGACTCGAACGTGTAGTCGGGACCGCTCAGCTCCGTCGGCAGCATCGTCGCGTCGTGGTGGACGGTGTACAGGTAGTATACGTAGTAGGTCGGTGTCAGGACCATCTTCGGACCGTCCGTCAGAATCATGGCCTGAAGGACGTTCACGGTCTGTGCGATGTTCGCCATTCTGACGCGGTCGCAGTGGTTGTTGAAGATGTTGAGCGTCAGGCCGGCGACCATGGCGTCACGCAGGGAGTTCTGCTGATAGAGGAATCCCGGATTCGTGCCAGGCTCCACCGCGTGCCAGGCGCCCCATTCATCGAACATGATGGCCACCCGCTTCTGTGGATCGGCCTTGTCCATGATCTCGATGTGTTTGCTCAGAATCTCCTCGATCCGCAGACAATTCCTGAGTTGCCAGGACCAGTCGATCTCGGTGAACTGCGTGGCCGAGCGGCTCCTTCTACCGGACCCGCAGTAGTAGTGGGGGGCCAGGCCTGCCATCTGCCTCCTGGCCTGCTCCATCAGGACCGTGGTCCAGTCGTAGTTGCCTCCGCTCGGGCCGCAGGCGATCTTGAAGATGCGGTTGCCGCTGAAGTTGCGAACGTAGGTCTGGTAGCGTCGATATTGATCCGCGTAGAACTCCGGCCGCATGCTGCCGCCGCAGCCCCAGTTCTCGTTGCCGACTCCAAAGTACTTGAGTTTCCACGGCTGGTCGCGGCCGTTCTGCCGGCGCAGGTCCGCCATCGGGCTCTTGCCGTCGAACGTGATGTACTCGACCCAGTCCGCCATCTCCTCGATGGTTCCGCTGCCCAGATTGCCGCAGATGTACGGCTCGCAGCCCAACTGCTCACACAAATCCATGAACTCGTGCGTGCCGAAATGGTTGTTCTCGGTGACGCCGCCCCAGTGGGTGTTGACCATCGTGGGACGCTGCTCCCGCGGTCCGACGCCGTCCCTCCAATGGTATTCGTCTGCGAAGCAGCCGCCCGGCCAGCGGAGAACCGGGATCTTGATTCCACGCAAGGCCTGGACGACGTCGTTGCGGATGCCCCGCGTGTTCGGGATGGGACTGTCCTCGCCGACCCAGAAGCCGCCGTAGATGCAGCGGCCCAGGTGCTCGGCGAAATGGCCGTAGATGTTCCGGTTGATGGTCACTCTGCCCTCGTCGGCCCGGATGGTGAGTTGTGCCGTCTTTTCCTGGGCCGCCGCCGGATGAGCGACCAGAGCCAGGACGATCGTCATGCCAGCTACAATGACTGCAATTGCTCTCGAGACTCTCATGCCATTCTCCTCTAACCTGTGAAGACATATGCGCGCCGGCGACACATCCGTCACGGCGCTGTCCTTCCGGACCATACTGGGTCGCCCGGCCGCCCGCCAGGCGCGGAATCGTTCATTGTCAACGTTCTGAAGCTCTTGAATCTATGGAACGTCAGGTAATTGGCATCGTGCTGGCGGGGCGCGGCGTCGGCGCCCTGGCCATACGCCGTCCGAGAGGCAACGATCATGTCCTCGCCCTCGAACAGCCAGTCCGGATATTGAAATCCGTGCCGGTCCACGTCAGGGTGGTATAGAACGATGCAGCGGATCTCCCATCGCCGCAAGTCCGCGGATCGCATCAGAGCTACCGCGTTCCGTACGCGTCCCGGGTCCGGGTCCTCGTGCCCGGGCAGGACAGGGTTGGACAGTGTCCAATAGGCCCTGGAAACGGGATCATGGCGGATTGTGAATTTCTTGGCGCCCCCTGGGAAGTCGATGAAACCCGTGCCGGGATCGAACGTCGCCTCTTCCCCATCGTTGCTGACCGCGACAATGGCGGCTTTCTCGCCCTCCGGGCGGTAGTCCACGCGGAGGATATCTGCCACTGACCCCTGGGGCGTCACGACGGCGTTGCCCTCCAGCCAGCCCCTGAACTGGCCTTGCAGCCACCGGGGGTCGCGGCCCAGGCGGTTGCTTGCGATCCACTTGTCCGCGTCGAGCAGGTTGGCGTCGGCCGGTGCAGACATCATAAAGGCACGGAAATGGCTTCCCCAGCCGCCCGGGCCCATGACATCTTCCATACCGCGCCAGATCCGCCCCTGGTGAATCACCACAGGCACCGGGGCACAGTGATACTTCGCATCGTCCAGGAGCAGGCCGCAGTGTTTGTCTTTCGGGATCGTCCAGGTTCGCCCGCCGTCGCACGAGCGGCTGATAACGGCGGAGCCGTGGTTCCTGCTCGTGCCCATAAGGTACGCATCCGCACCGACCACAAAGATGCTGGCCCAGTACATGCCCTTGACCGTCGCCAGAGGCTGCCATGTCGCCCCCCGGTCGGTCGAGTGGAAGACACGGGTGACGGCCTCGCCGTGCTCCGTCGATCCAGGGCCGAATTCATCATGCTTCGCCAGGTACTGGCCGTCTGAGAGAATCGCGATCCCCGGAGAGCCTACGTAGACCCCTGACGACGACGGGATGTGGTGGATCACGACGCCGGGGACCTGCTCCGGGCCTGCCCCTGCAAGGCGTACGAGGACTGGAATGATTGAAAGCCACCTGATGGTCCGTCGAAACATGGATATCCTCGGTCCTTTCCGGCCGTGTTGGGCGCTGCCAGGGGGCCGTGCCCCACGACAGGCACGAGTATAGTCCGGCGCCGGCCCGCCGAAAAACAGAAAAATCACGAAACTGCCGCGATCCATCTGTCATTGACAGAGGGGTTCTGGTATACTCCTGTGGCTTGTGGGGCCATCCTGGCAATAGCCCTACTTCTGAGAGAACGTGGAGACAGGAAATGATTCGCACGAGTGTTCTGGTCGCTGTAGTGATTTGTCTTGTCGGCGCCCCCTTGTGGGCGGCGGAGGAAGCCAAGCTCTTCCGGATCGGCATGATTGGACTCGACACGTCGCACGTCACGGAGTTCACGAAGTTGATCAACGATCCGCAGAAGAACACCGGCTGCAAAGTCGTGGTCGGTTACCCCGGCGGCTCCGCCGACGTCGAGGCCTCCGCCAGTCGCGTCCAGGGATACACGACCGAGATGAAGGACAAATATGGCGTGGAGATCGTCGGCACCATCGAGGAGCTCTGCCGGAAAGTGGACGGCGTCATGCTGGAGAGCGTGGACGGTCGTCCGCACCTGGAGCAGGTTCGGCCGGTGCTCGCGGCG
The DNA here is from genome assembly GCA_016928975.1 of Sedimentisphaerales bacterium. The sequence continues at coordinate 44,947 of JAFGJR010000179.1, forward strand.
AAGAAGCCGGTCTTCATCGACAAGCCCGTCGCCGGCAGTTTGCCCCACGTGCTCGAAGTATTCCGCCTGGCCAAGGAAGCCGCCGTGCCGTGCTGGTCCAGTTCGTCCCTGCGGTACGCTCCCGCCATTCGAGGGGTGAGGAATCGCGAGGAGGTCGGTGACATTCTTGGTTGCAGCGCGTTCAGTCCGTGCAGTCTCGAGCCGCACCATCCGGATCTCTACTGGTACGGCGTCCACGGAGTGGAGATTCTCTTCGCGATCATGGGTACCGGATGCGAGTCCGTGCAGCGAGTGCAGACCGACGGCTATGAGTACGTCGTCGGCGTTTGGAAGGGCGGTCGCATCGGCACGTTCCGCGGACTGCGCGCCGGCAGACTGGACTATGGTGCGCTGGTCTTCGGGTCCAAGGGCATCGTCCGGGTCGGCAACGCCGCCGGTTACGAACCTCTGATCGATGAGGTAGTGAAGTTCTTCAAGACCGGTCAGCCGCCCGTCCCTGCGGAGGAGACGATCGAGATCTTTGCCTTCATGAGCGCCGCCGACGAATCCAAAGCCCAGAACGGCGCTCGCGTCACGCTGAGCTCCGTGCTCGAAGAAGCCCAGAAGGGAGCGCCGGCGCCGGCTGCACCTGCGGCCGAACCGGCACCCGCACCGGCGACACCTGCGCCTGCGCCAGCGACTCCGGCACCGGCCCCTGCCCCCGCACCGCCGAAATGATCGTAGGGTGTGCTGTGCACACCGTTTCCCTGTACGGACCATCAACCCGGGCGCACGTGGATATGGATCGGTGGGCCGAGCCCACCCTACATGAGGGGTGCCGCGGGCCGGCGGTATCCCGGCACACACCACCAATTCTGGCCTTTCCTCTGGCCTTGCAACCCTGTTTCTGGTATGATATGGGAGACTTCGGCTATGGCACAAACGGATTTGCACTGCGGTGGGCTGTGCCCACCATTTCAATCATCATGCACGTGCGGATGTTGGTATGCCGAACTATCGACGGATATTCTATCCCGGCGGCATGTTCTTCTTCACGGTCGTGACCGAGCGGAGACGCCCTTTCCTGCTGGAGCCCTCCGCGCGGCGGTGCCTCCGGGCCGCCATCCGCCAGGTCCAGGCCCGCTACCCATTCGAGGTGACGGCTATCGTCCTGCTGCCGAATCACCTCCACTGTATCTGGAAGCTCCCCGAGGACGATAGCGACTTCTCCATCCGCTGGGCCTGCATCAAGATGATGTTCTCCAAGCAGTGGCTGGCCGATGGTGGCAATGAGGTGGTCGTTTCCCAGGCCCGCCACAGCCATCGCGAGCGAGGCGTCTGGCAGAAGCGTTTCTGGGAGCATACGATCCGTGACGAGAACGACCTGATCCACCACGTCAACTACATTCATTACAACGCGGTCAAGCACGGCCTGGCGCGCTGTCCGCACGCCTGGCCGCATTCGAGTTTCCATCGATGGGTAAAGGAGGGCTACTACCATGCCAATTGGCTCTGCGATTGTGGGAGCCGCCGGGGAATCGTCCCGCCGGATTGTTTCCCCGCCACCGTCTGCGGCGAATGACCTCGCCGCGCCATCGGTCGCCTCCACCGCCCCTGCGTTTGGTATCGGTGTGCCGAGCACACCCTACGTGGTCTCAACCAACGCCGGACGCACACGTAGGGTGGGCTCTGCCCACCGCGAATCCACATGGTCGCAACCGCCGTCAAACCCATGCGTACGGTGGGCTTTGCCCACCATCCACCATCCATCGGCCAACGCCGCCGGATGCAACGATCACAAGGAGTAGAATATGTCACGCCAATGCGTAGCAGAAAACCGAGCCTCCCCTATTCACGTTATAATCTCCCTCTTTTGTATCGGTGTGCAGAGCACACCCTACCTGGCTATTAAGGATTCTATTGGAATAAATGCTAAATTGGGATTAGTTGGTTTGGTTTTAGTTTCCCCATCATTAATAGCAGGAAAAGCTAGTGCAAGAGATATTGAAGGATATGTTGCTATAACCTATATGATAGATGGAATTGGCGGACATCATAGCGGATTAGATTTCATCGAAGGGGCTACAGATGGACTTGATATTTTTGATCATTTATATGATGAAGTTCCTTCTCCGGATAATGCTCATGTTAAGGGTGTTGGAAGCATTGAAGGAAGAGAGGCAAGATCTATTGCTCTTCCTCCTATTACTGATGTTGTTGGAGATTCTGCTTCTGAAGGCTTCAATGGAAGCATTGTTGTAAATGAGGGCAAATCTGTTAGTTTGGAAGATGCTGAAAGTTATCTGACGTGGTCTATCAGTGGATTAGAGGGATGTGATGTTTATATTAATGGGGTAAATGCCCGTGAAAACAGCAGATTAGACTTTAGTAATATATCTGGCACTTTTGGCCAGGGAGAGCATTCAACTGCAAACTGGAATGTTTATGTTACTTATGTTGGAAGTGGAACACCTGACCCTAATGACCCAAATGACCCTAATGAGCCTGTTGATCTGGACAGCTTTCCGGATGTGTTGAGGATCATAAACTGCAGTTGGCAGACCCAATATGCAGGGTCCCCAGAACATGTGGGACTCTCGTGGGAATTGTGGTACAGGGTGGGAGCTTCAGAAGGGATCGATCCTTACGATGTCACGTTTGAATATCCGAACAAAATGATACTGGCGGTCATCTCCGTCGTTGAGGATGTCAAACTTCAGAGGGATGCCCGACCGAAGGGCCATCAAGGGGCCATCTTGCTGGACCTTAGTTGGGTGTACGGTCCTGAGTACCCTGCGGGGCATAGAACCATCCAACCCAATACGTCCAACTACCTGAAGGTGAGTATGCCCTCCGTGGGCAAGTTCGGCGGGGGAAAAAGCCTGGTCACCCTCCAGCAGGTATCAAGCGACCCAAACGTCACTTATCCGCCGTGGGATTTGAGGCGGGTCATTGAGGCCGGCGCCGTCGACAAGGTCAACAACTCCACCAACTTCGGCCAGAAAGTGGGCATCGTGTCTCTGGCGGATATGGTCCAGAAGAGGGTAGTCTTGGAGGAGGCGTATGCACTCTTCGAGCTTCGCACGGACAAGGTATCTATCGCCGATTACAATGGCGACAAGTTCGTCGATGCAAACGACTACGATTTCTGGGTGAAGGATTACGGCAAGACAGGCCCGTCTGCCTCCGATATCGCCAGTAAGAAGGACGATAAGATCATCCTGGGCATCCCGGACGGCAGGGTCGATCAGAACGACCTGCTGGCCTTCGAGCAGGAGAAGGCAAGGTGCTCCAGTGCGGTAGCATCTTCAGTCGAAGGCTTTGAACGACCCCTGGCAAGCGACTGGTCCGTGTCAGGAGATGCCCCCTGGCAGATCGCCTCTGCCGTAGCCCATGCGGGAAGCCAATGCATCCAAGCAGGGCTGGTCGGCGATAACCAGGCAAGCGAGCTTCGCTTGACTCGCGACTGCCAAAAGGGGACCATTCGTTTCTGGCGAAGGACCTCTTGCGAGCAGAACCGGGATTGGTATCGCTTCTTCATCAATGGGGTGCAACAGGAACAGGTCTCTGGCGAGACCGACTGGCAGCAGGTCTCCTTCCCGATCACGTGGGCTGGGAAGAAGTACTTCTTATGGTCTTACCAGAAGGATGAGTCGTTTTCCGCCGGCGCGGATACCGTCTGGATTGACGACGTGGAGATCATCTCCCCATAACCGGATCGCCGATCCATCCGGATTCTGTACCGGTGTGCAGAGCACACCCTACGTGGGGTGCGCGGGTTCCGAAATAGAAGACCTGTAGAAGGCATGAACGTCGCTCTCGCGTCAACATTCTATGTTGGTGTGCGGAGCACACCCTACACGGGCTTCGAGTTCTCGCTTTCAGACCTCTTCGGGGACGACCCAGGGGGGGCGGTAGGTTCGCTTGAGGTATTGGTTGGCTTCGGGGGCGTCGGGGAAGGTTTCGGTCTTGGGGTCGAAGGTTAGCTTTCGGTTGCCGGTGCGATAGGAGATGTTGGCCATGTGACACAGCAGGGCGGAGTAGTGGCCCTGCTCGACGTCGGCGTTGGGCATTTCGCGTGTGCGGACGCACTGGAGGAAGTTGTCCTGGTGCCACTTGTCGCCCTGTCGGCCGTAGCGGAAATCGACGACCTTGTGGTCGGCATCGTAGATTTGCCATCCGCCGCCGTGACGGCCTAAGTACATGAAGCCCTTCGTCCCCAGGACCTCGATCCGCGTGGCGCAGAACGGCCAGTCGGGGAACAAATCGCTATCTCGGATGTTCATCGCGATCTTCTTCATGTACGGTGTCCAGAGCGCGGACTCGAACAGCAGGGTGAAGTCGCCGTAATCGAAGAGCGCCAGTTGTGTGTCGGGAACCTCGCGGCCGTCCCGCAGGGCTCGGACCCCGCCGCTGTGGGCAACCGTATCCGGGTAGGGCTTGTCGCCGAAGAGGGTGCGTGCCAGGTCCAGTTGGTGAATGGCGTCGCCGGGGATCGGGCCGCAGCTATATTCCCACTGATTCAGCCACGCTCGGCTCGGGTTGTACGGCAGCTTCGGGGCCGGGCCGCACCATAGGTCGTAGTCGAATCCCTGCGGGACCGGCTGCACGGACCCATCCCTCATCGCCGAGTGCTGCATCACGTTGAAGACGCGGATCAGGTGCACGTCGCCGAGCTTGCCGCTGCGGATCCGCTCGGCCGCTTCCTTCGCATACGGCGCACTTCGCGTCTGCATTCCGACCTGGACGACCCGCTTGTACTTGCGTGCCGCCTCGATCATCTTCCTGCCTTCCCACACGTTGTGGGCCATGGGCTTTTCCACGTAGACGTCCTTGCCCGCCTGGCAGGCGAGGATGGTCCCGAGCGCGTGCCAGTGGTCGGGCGTCGCGTTGATCAGGGCGTCCACGTTCTTGTCGTCGAGAATCCGGCGGAAGTCCTGCACCGTCTGCGGCTGCTTGCCCTGCGCCTGGGTGACGGCTTTGCTCGCCGGAGGGAGCCTCCTGCTGTCCGGGTCGCTGAGATAGGCGATCTCCACGTCGTCGCGTGCGGCAAACATCTTTGCCAATTGTGTTCCCCGGCCGCCGAGTCCCATGACGCCGATGACGACCTTGTCGCTGGCGGCACGGCTGGGCCGCTGCGGCAGCGCTGCCGCCATCGTTGCTGCTGTGAGTGAGCCTCTCAAAAAGTCCCTGCGATTCACCGGTCCCATTGTGTTCTCCTTAGAGCCTCGGACAAACGGAACGTCTCGATGTCATTGCGCGGAGTGCCGCGACGAAGCAACCTCTCATGCCGGAAGGCGGAGACGCAAAATCTTGCGTCTCTACAACGTCGCGTCGCTGCGCTCGGCATGACGCGGAAGCAATCTAGCCGACGTTCTTCATTTTGGCGGAGGCTCCTGGCCTTTCGACGGGCGCTTGTCTTCGATCTGCACTTTCGTCTGGATCGTGTTGTCCTGGAGATTCACCTTGCCCACTCGTTCCTCAATGAGAATTCCCACGTCCGCGCTGTCGCCGCCTTGTTGGGTGTCTCGGAGGGTGTTCCTGGCGAAGACCAGGTCGTTCACCTCGCCGCGGATTCGAATCTCGGCGCCGCCGTTGTTCTCAATGGTGTTCTCCTCGATACGGTTGCGATGCGGCGCCATGCCGAGCGACTCGTTGCGGAAGAACACGCCGTGCTGCTTGTTCAGCCGCACGAGATTGTGGCGGAGCACATTGTCGGAGTCCTTGTGGCCGATCGAGATGCCAAACCGGCCGTTTGCCTCCAGGACGTTGTCCTCAAAGAGGCCGTGTCGGACGCGCCAGCAGAGAAACAGGCCATCGGTCCCATTACGGCCGGCTACACAGTGGCGGACCGTCGGCCTTTGCGAGCCGCTGCCCGGATGAATGCCCAGCGCGGCGTTGTCTTCACTGACGCAATCGACGACGGTGACATCGTTGGATTGCTGGAAGCTGATGCCGTCGCCGTTGTAGTTCCGCACGGTGCAGCCGCTGATGACGGTCCCGAACGCGCGGTAGAGGAAGATTCCCGCTCCCCGGCAGCCGTTGAGGGGGACATTGGCCTCCTTGTTGCCCTCGATGACCAGATTCTCGATTCGCACATCCTCCGTGTCGTAGGCGCTGACGATCGGGAAGACGGTGGCCGCCTTGGCGCCGCCGTCCACCATGCAGTCGGCCATCAACGGCTTGTTGATCGAGAAGGTGTTTCCGCTCTGCCCGGTGATGCGAGCGACGGTCGTGTGAAAGCCGCCGGCGTTCTTGTCCCAGATCGCGACGCCGCAGCCTGCGGCGAATCCATTGGGGTCCTGGACGGTGATCTGCTCCTCTCCGAAATCGCCGTCGATGGCCAGCGCGGAGACGGCTCCAGCGGCTTTTCGCAGGACGGTCTTGCCTTTCGCGCCACGTACCGTCACGTTCGACTTCAGGTGCAGCGAATCCCGCATCAGGTACTCGCCCTCGCCGATCTCGACGGTGCCGCCTCCGAGTGCCGCTACGTAATCGACCCCGGCCTGCAAGACTCGATTGTCGCTTCCAATCAGGTCCGCATTTGCATGGCCTACCGTGACACGAGGGAGCTGAGTCATCGCCGAGTGCATTGCTGTGGGCAACTGCTTCTCCTGCGGCTTGGGCGAGAAGTCGCGGACCTCGTCTCCTGTGACCGCCGATTGGCAGACGCCGACACACAAGATCATCGACGCGAGTGAGCTAAGGGGGTTGCCTACCATCGCTGGCCTCCTTAAGGGCATCTTCCATCGACTCGTTACGCCGGACGAACGCGATTATCGAGCGACAGACCATGTTTGTCAACGTCGGGCAGACGCTTGACAACTGCAATCTGGCGGAGTACACGAGGTCACGGGGAGTCACTGTGTTTCGGAGATCGCTCGTTTATGATGGACCTGATCGACGTAGATGAACGTGGTTTGGAGGAGTTGCTGAGTCAGCCGCAGGTCGCCAGCCGCGAGACGCTGAGCCATATCGACGGCGATATCGCTGTCCTCGGCGCCGGCGGCAAGATGGGCCCGACTTTGACGATGATGCTCAAGAAGGCCGCACCGGGCAAGAGGATCTATGCGGTCTCGCGATTCAGTGATAAGCGAGTGAGGGGCCGTATCGAGGCCAGTGGTGTCGGGACCGTTGAGGCGGACCTGCTTGATGAGTCTGTCTACGACCGGCTGCCGGATGTCCCGAATGTCTTCTACCTGGCGGGCATGAAGTTCGGCGCCTCGGGCAATCAGCCACTCACCTGGGCCATGAACGCCTACATGCCGGCGCTGGTGGCTCGCAGGTACGCCCGCTCGCGCATCGTGGCCCTTTCCACCGGCAATGTCTACCCGTTCACCGACCCGCGTAGCGGCGGCTCTCGCGAACAGGACCCGTGCGGCCCGGTCGGCGAATACGCGCAATCCTGTCTCGCCCGCGAACGGATGTTCCAGCACTTCTCCGAGCGTCTCGGCACTTGCGTGACGTTGATTCGGCTCAACTATGCGAATGAGCCCCGTTACGGCATTATTGTCGATCTGACGCACAAGATTCTGCACGCCGAGCCGGTCGACGTCACAATGGGAGCCGTCAACCTGATTTGGCAAGCCGACGCCAACAACTATATCCTCCGCGCGTTGAGCATCGCCGCGAGCCCGCCGACGATCTTGAACGTAACGGGCCCGGAGGCCGTGGCCATCCGCGACCTGGCGGGCCGGATCGGAAGGCTGCTCGGCAAAGAGCCTCGCTTCACCTCACAGGAGGCGACGACCGCGTTGCTCTCCAATGCGTCTGTGTGTTTCGAGCGGTTCGGCCGTCCTGCGATGAGCCTGGACGAGATGATCCGCACGATTGTCCCGTGGGTCGCTGCCGGCAAACCGGTGCTCGGCAAGCCGACCAAGTATGGTGTCCGCGACGGCCGGTTCTGATACCGATTTTGCTTGAGTTCCTCGTTAAACGTCAGATTCGGGTGGCAGCGGCAAGGCCGAAGGCTCTGCCGATGGCGAACGGGCAGACCATCGGCAAGCTGGCGCTTGCCGTTGCCACCCAGCTATATGAGTTTCTCGTCTGGAATCGGTATGAGAGGATGTTCGATGATCGATTCAAAGGTCTTCAAAAAGCTGCGCGATGGTTGCGTGATTCCCGCCCATCCGCTCGCGCTCACCAGCGAGAACAAGCTTGACGAGCGATGTCAGCGGGCGCTAACGCGATACTACTTGGCCGCCGGGGCAGGGGGACTGGCCGTGGGCGTGCATACGACGCAATTCGCCATCCACAATCCCAAAGTGGGTCTCTACGGCCCGGTGCTGCAACTGGCTGCAGAGACCGCGCGCTCGTGCAGGTCCGAGCCGCCGATCATGGTTGCCGGACTCGTGGGCGACACCGCGCAGGCCGTTCGTGAAGCACGGTTGGCGGTCGAGCTGGGTTATCATCTTGGCCTGCTTTCACTGACCGCCTTGCGAGGAAAGTCAATCGATGAGCTTGTCGCTCACACACGGCAGGTGGCCGACGTGATTCCCGTCATGGGCTTCTACCTTCAGGCGACGATCAGCGGGATGGTCCTGCCAAAGGAGTTCTGGTCGAGGCTGGTCGAGATACCGAACGTGCGGGCGATCAAGATCGCTCCATTCAATCGCTATCAGACGCTCGATGTGCTCGAAGCTGTCGCGCAGTCGGGACGCCACCAGGAGATCGCCTTATATACCGGCAACGACGACAACATCCTCATCGATCTGCTGACGCCGTACGTGTTCCGCACGGAGCGAGGCGAGGTATCGCTTCAGATCGTTGGCGGCCTGCTCGGCCAGTGGGCCTGCTGGACCGAGAGGGCAGTGGAGCACCTCAAGGTTGTCAAGCAGGTTCGCGAGGCCAAAGAGCCTGTCCCGCAGGGAATGCTCACGCTGGCCGGCCAGATGGCGCTCGCCAATAAGGCGATCTTCGATGCCGACAATAGCTTTGCCGGCTGCATCCCCGGCATATCGTACATCCTGAAACGCCAGGGCCTGATGAGTCACATCGGCGTTCTCGATCCCGCCGACCGGCTCTCGCCTGGGCAAACCGACCGGATCGACGACATCATCCGTCGGTATCCACACCTGACCGACGATGAGTTTGTCCAGGCCAATCTAAACACGTGGCTCTCGTCCTAACGTCTCCGACGTAACGAAGGCATGGCAAGGTCGCCGCATGTCATTCCCGCGAAGGCGGGAATCCAGCCACGCATCGAATGGTACTGGACCCCCGCCTGCGCGGGGGTGACATGGTGAGGCGCGTCGTATCCGATCTTCTCAGGATTTGGCGTGCTTCCGTGATCGCAGGACTTGGATGATCTTGTTGTTTGCGGCCGGGAAGGCGTAGCGGCTCAGGTCTTGAGGGCGGACCCACCTGAGATCGGCGCAGGCGATGCAGCGGGGCTTGCCCGACAGCCAGGCGCACTCAAACGCGCGGATGCGGACGCGGAAGTGCGAATAGGCGTGATCCACAATAGCCAGCGGCCGCTGGATTCGGACCGTGATGGCCAGCTCCTCACGCACTTCGCGTCGCAATGCGGCCTGGAGAGATTCGCCGGGTTCCCTCTTGCCGCCGGGGAATTCCCAGAGGCCGCCGAGCAGGCCATCGGGTTTGCGCTTATCGATCAGAATCCGGCCGGCCTTGTAGATGACGCCCACGACGACGGTGTGGCTGGGCAAGGGCTTCTTGACGCGGCGCTGTGGCAGGGTGGCCTGCTCGCCGTGGCGCCTGGCCTGGCACGCCCGACTCAAGGGGCAGTCCTCACACCGGGGCTTTCGCGGCGTGCAGACCTCGGCGCCTATCTCCATCAAGGCCTGGTTGAACAGGCCGGGCATGTTTGTCGGCACCAGGTCATCTGCGAGTGACCAGAGCGTCTTCCGCACCGCATTGTCCCTGGGGTCGCCGTGAATGCGAAACACCCGGCACAGAACTCGCTCGACGTTGCCGTCCACGACAGGCGCGCGTTCGTCGAATGCATTGCTGGCGATCGCGCCGGCAGTGTAGCGGCCGATGCCCGGCAGGGTGAGCAGGTCCTCCGCAGTGTGAGGGAATTGCCCGTCGAATCGTTGGACGATCTCCTGGGCCGCACGGTGCAGGTTGCGCGCCCGCGAATAGTAACCGAGTCCCTCCCACAACTTGAGGACAGTGTCGAGCCGGGCGCGGGCGAGGCTCTCGACTGTCGGAAATCGCCTCAGGAACCGCTCGTAGTAGGGCACGACCGTCGCGACTCGCGTCTGCTGGAGCATGATCTCGGAGGCCCAGATGGCATACGGGTCCTTCGTTCTTCGCCAGGGCAGGTCGCGTGCCTGGCGGGCGAACCAGTCCAGGAGGGCCTGTTGCATTCGGATGTTTCGCTCGTACTTCTTCATTCCTGGGGGACTGTGGCGAGACTCGAAATCCGAAACAAGTTCAAAGCACAGAGTCCGAATGACAGAAACGCCGTCGCAGGCCGGCGGGAGCCGTTTGGGGTTCGGACTTCGGTCATTCGGCGTTAGTTTCGGATTTCGAGCTTCGAATTTCGGATTTCCCCGCCTGGGGGCCGATCTGATCTTTCTTTCGGTATACCATTCCCTCGAAAATGGCGACGAGCTCGCCGGAGTCGTCGGTGACGTGGATCGAATAGGTTGCCAGCTTGGGATTGCAAGACACCTCCTTCGCCTCGGCGTGCAGCGTGCCTTGCCGGCCTGCCTTGACGTACCAGATGCTCGCGTTGATGGCTACGGCCACAGTGCCGTGCGAGTTCGACGCGGCCGCGAACGCCAGATCGGCCAGGGTGAAGATGGCTCCGCCGTGCACAACGTCCACGCCGTTGAGATGGCAGTCCTTGATGGCCATCTTCGCCTTGGCATAGCCTTCGCCGATATCGAGCAGCTCGATGCCGCTGTGCTGTGCGAACCTGTCGTTCTTGAAAAAGTCCCAGATGGCCTTCATGACGACCCCGTTTCCATTTGCGATTTGCGATTTATGATTTATGATTTGCTGCTCACTGTCGCAGATAGTAAACCATGAATCGCAGATAGTAAATTCTCAGCTATGGAAGATCGAATCATAGATTTTCATGCTCACGCCTTTCCCGACGTCCTGGCGCCGCGCGCGATGAAGGTGCTGCTGGACGAGGCGCCCGAGGCGCGGGCGTATCTGGACGGGACCATTGCCGACCTGTTGCGGTCGATGGATCGGGCCGGGATTGACAAGAGCGTGATCTGTTGCATCGCGACCAGGCCGGAGCAGTCTGAGCCGATCCTGCGATGGTGTACCCAAATCCGGTCGGACCGGCTCATTCCTTTTCCGTCGGTGCATCCGGCCGATCCCGCCTGTCTCGATGGCATCCGGCGCATCCGCGAGGAGGGGTTCCTGGGGATCAAGTTGCATCCGTTCTATCAGAACTTCTTTGCCGATGAGGACCGGATGCTGCGTTTCTACGAGGAGGTGTCGCGACAGGGGCTGCTTTTGACGATGCACACGGGGTACGACATTGCATTTCCGCGCATCCGGCGGGCGGACCCGGAGAAGTTGCGGCGCATCAAAGAGGCCCTGCCGGCGCTGAAGCTCATCACCACACACTTAGGCGCCTGGCGGCAGTGGGACGAGGTGCGACAGCACCTCATCGGGCGCGAGATCCACATGGAGATTTCCTTTGGCATCGACGAATTAGGCCGCGAGCAGGCCAGAGAGATGATCCTGGAACACCCGAGTGGCTGCATCCTGTTCGGCACGGATTCTCCCTGGACGGATCAAAGTCAAACACTTTCTCTGTTAAGAAATCTGAATCTTTCACAGGAGAGGCTGGCGCAGATCCTGGCGGGCAACGCACTGTCGCTTCTGGGACGGACCTGAGACACAGTCTCTCGCGTCAGACTGTCCTAAATGCCTTTCGCACAACGAGTTAGACACCCATTCTCCGCTCTGCACAAGTGAGTGGATCGCGATCTGGCAGTCAGACGTTGTGACACGTCAGATACCACGTCGGGGGAATTTTACAGAATTGTCCGAAAAGATGCTTCATTTTTGTGCTGGCGATGCGCATAATCGCCCGATTAAATTCTTGTTGGAGGCCGGTGCGTCATCTCACCGGCGGTGGCTGTTCGTGGCCGCAACAGAGAATCCGTGAGGAGGTAGTGGGAGAAGAGAGTGTGCGCGCGGAATCGCGGACACGTGAGTGTCCGGGGCACGACAGGAGTGTTCAACTCGCCCGGATTCGGCGTACCCAGGGGAGAAGAGAAGGTCTTCTCGGACAATTGGCTGATGGAGATGCAGCCGGTTCATCCCCTTTCTTCTTCCGTGTGGCCGTCAGCACAGTCAGTTTGAGCCGATAACGTTGGATGGACCGATATGCCAAGTGGCCCCGGAGGTTTCGCAGTAGGGGGGGCATTCGGTCGATTGTAGCGTACATCGCCAGTGACAAAGGAGACAGAAATGATGCAGCAACAGTGGAAAGCCGGATGGATCGTGGCATTGGTGGTGGCAATGGCCGGCTCGGTGGCTCTGGCAGGCGCCGCAGCCGGCGCCCCGCCGGCGAAGAAGCCTGCCCAGGCTGCTGCCGCCCCAGCCAAGGAGCCGGTCAAAGCGTCTACGGCCCCGGAACATCAGGAATTGCTCTGGCCGCCCATGATGAAGTTCTTGCACAATCCGGCCCCGTGGCTGAGCATGGGACTGGACTTCCGGTTCCGCATCGAGTACGGCGAGAACTGGAACAGCCTGAACGATTCGGACGGTCCTGATGCCATGGACGACGACAATCATGAGTTTGAGTACGAGCGCTACCGCACGCGGTGGTGGACGAAGTGGGCCTTCGGCGAGGACTTCAGCATCAACACACGACTCACGTGGGAGTTCAGGACCTGGGATGAGCCGGAGCACAAGACCTGGTACAGTTATACCAGGCCAGGAGATGATAATCCCAATTTGAGAGAAACGAACCTTGACGAGGCACTGCTCGATTGGTTCAACATCAGTTGGCGTAACGTCTTCGGCCTGCCCGTGAATGCTACGATCGGTCGTCAGGACATGTTCGACCAGGGCAGGCCAGCGTTCGGCGTCGGCTGGTTGATCATGGACGGGACGCCCCTCGACGGGTCCAGGACTCTGTACTTCGATGCGGCCCGGTTCACGTTCAACTTGACGGATGCGAAGACCGTCTTGGACCTCATCTACGTGGATCAGTCCGCCAAATCCGACCGGTGGTTGAAGCCGATCTGCGATCAGGATCGGGCCGTCACCGAGCAGGATGAGCACGGCGCAATCCTCTATTTGAAGAACAAGTCGATCGACAAGATGCAGCTCGAAGGCTTCTTCATCTATAGAGATGACAACGCGTTCGATGGGCATCTCTCGAACATACCGAAAGCCTTTGAGCGGCGTTGGAGCAGGAAGGCGGAGATCTTCACGTACGGCGCCGCCATCGCCGGCACGCCGGAGGAACACTGGCGGTACAGGGCGGAAGGCGCGCTGCAAGGGGGCCACAGGCAGAATGAATACACCGGGCAGTCCCAGGGCATCAATAACGCCTACGGCGCCCTGGCGACTCTGGAGTACCTGTTCAAGGACGCGCACGACAACGCCACCCACGTCACGTACGAGTACGCGTCGGGCGATGACCCGGGCACCGGGGGCAGGAATGAGCAGTTCGACCTTCTGTGGGGCGAGTGGCCGAGATGGAGCGAGCTGTTGATCTACACGGCCACGCTGGAGACATCCCCCGCCGAACTGACGAATCTGCACCGCCTCAACATTGGCCACAGGTTCAATCTGACCAAGCAATGGACAATAACGCTCGATTATCACGCCCTCTGGGCGGACCAACCGGGAGACTCCATCGCGAAGGGGCCCACGGGGCTCAATGTTGCCGACCGGAACGAGTTTCACGAGGGGCAACGTTTCCGCGGCAGTCTGTTCACCGGGTGGGCAAAATACAAGTTCAGCGACCAGTTGTACGGTCATCTGCTGGGCGAGTACTTCATTCCCGGTCCTTACTTCCAGTCGCCGAGCAATGACGACGCCTTCTTTCTGCGATTCAACCTGGAGTACGTCTTCTGATGTGACCTGGTTGGGGTATACATAGAAAGGCAGAAAGTCCCTGGTCCCCGGGTCCCCGGAAACCAGGGACTTTCTCTTGAATCTGCCGGCTGGCTACGTATAATGAAGGGCTTATGGCCAAGAAGAGTGGATCCAACCAGGCGTTGTTATCCGGAAATGAAGCGTTAGTCCAGGGAGCCTATGAGGCCGGCGTGAGCGTGGCGTGTGCCTATCCGGGGACACCGTCCACGGAGATTCTCGAAACCCTCGCACAATTGCCCGATGTGGACGTGCAGTGGTCGGTCAATGAGAAGGTGGCCTTCGAGGTTTCTCTGGGAGCGGCCATTGCAGGGGCCCGCAGTCTGTTTGCGTGCAAGCACGTGGGTCTCAACGTCGCGATGGACCCGTTGATGACGGCGTCCTATACGGGCGTGCTCGCCGGCTTCGTGGTGGTCGTGTGCGACGATCCCGGCATGCACTCCTCGCAGAACGAGCAGGACACCCGCTGGGTGGCCCTGTATGCCAAACTGCCGATGTTCGAACCGGCCAGTCCCTCGGAGGCGAAGGATTTCGTCAAGGAAGCGTTCAAGATCAGCGAGCGTTTCGACACGCCGGTCATCGTCCGGATGACCACGCGAGTCTCGCATACCAAGGAGAACGTGACGCTGGGACAGCGGGAGGTGCCGCCGAGGCCACAGTTCGAACGGAACATCCCCAAGTACGTGATGGTCCCCGGCAATGCCTACCAGCGGCACATCCTCGTCGAGAAGAGACTCGTACAGCTCAAGGCGGTATCCGAGCGGTCCCGCTTCAACCGCATTGAGCGAGGCGACGGCAAGCTCGGCTTCATCACGTCGAGCGTGACATACCAGTACCTCAAGGAGAACTACCCTGACGCTTCGTACCTGAAGCTGGGGATGAGTTACCCGTTCTGCGACGACAAGATCAAGGAGTTTGCCAAGAGCGTCAAGAAAGTGTTCGTCGTGGAAGAGCTGGACCCATTCCTGGAAGAGCACGTCAAAGCGCTGGGCGTGAAGAGCAAGGCCAAAGACCCATCGTTCCGCATCGGGGAGCTGAGTCCCGAGCTGATCCCGGCGATCGTGGCGGGTCGGGCGAAGCAGGAGGTGAAGTCCGTCAAGCGAAAGCCCCGGCTGTGTCCCGATTGCCCGCACTGGGCGACCTTCGCGGCCCTGAAGAAGCTGGACCTGTACGTGGCCGGCGATATCGGCTGCTACACGCTGGCCTGCCTGCCGCCCATGTCGGCGCTGCATTCGTGCCTGTGCATGGGGGCGGGCGTGACCTTCAACGAGGGCTGGCGCAAGGGCGCCCCCGGCAAGAAGATCGTCGGCGTCCTGGGCGATTCGACGTTTGTTCACTCCGGCATCACCGGATTGATCAACGCCGCCTACAACAAGGCCAAAGGCGTCATCCTGATCCTCGACAACTCCACGACCGCCATGACCGGCGGCCAGCAGCACCCGGCTACGGGTCTGACCATCCGCAACGAGCCCACGAAGAAGCTCGTCCTGGAAGACCTCTGCCGGGCGTGCGGCGTCGATAACGTGGATGTGGTGGACCCGAAGAACCTGGCGGAGTTCCGGACGATTCTCGAAAAGCGGGTGAATGAGGACGCGTTGTCCGTCATCATCTCCCGGCACCCGTGCAAATTGCTTAGAAGGTAGTCCTGTTGTGCAGGAGTGACGAAATCCGAAATTCGAAGCACGAAATGCGAAACAAATCCCAATGACCAAAACTCAAATGAACGAAACGCTGCCGCACGACGGCCAATCCGCTTGAGATTTTGAGTTTTGAATTTGTTTCGGGTTTCGGATTTCGTGCTTCGGGTTTCTGTGCAGAGACGGTTATGAAGAACAAAGTGTGTAGCATCACGTTCGGTGGCATCGGCGGGCAGGGGGTCTTGAAGGCATCGGAGATTTGTGGCTGGGCCGCCATGTTCGCCGGATACCACGTGAAGAAATCGGAAGTGCACGGCATGTCCCAGCGCGGCGGCTCGGTTGAGTCGCACGTGCGGTTTGGCAAGCGAGTCTTCTCGCCCCTGGTCCCCGCCGGCGGCGCGGATTTCCTCGTGTGCTTTCACCAGGAAGAGCATCCGAGACTCCTGGACTTTCTCAAGCCCGACGGCGCGGACATGACGGCGTATCTGGAAAGAGCCGAGAAGGCCGTGGAGAATCCTCGCGGCCTCAATACGTGTCTGGTCGGCGTGCTTTCGGCCAGGTTGCCCATCAAGGAAGAGTTCTGGATGAAGGCTATCGAGGCGGTCTTCAAGGGCAAAGGGGTCGAAGAAAACAAAAAGGTGTTCCTCGACGGGAGGAAGATAGGTCAATCATGATCTGGAAACAAGAGGTCGAATGCGCGAGTCCGACGGATTTGAAGGAATTGCAGTCGGCTCGCCTGAGGAAGCTGGTTTCGTACGTCTACAACAACTGCCCCGTCTACAAGCGCAAGCTCGACGCCGCGGGCGCCACGCCGGATAAGATCAAGTCCATCGACGACATCACCCGGCTGCCGATCACGACGAAGGAGGACATGCGGGACAACTATCCCTACGGCCTGTTCTCCTGCCCGCAGAACCAGATCAACGAGATTCACATCTCCAGCGGCACAACGGGTAACCCGACCCTCGTGGGTTATACGAAGGACGACCTGAAGCTCTGGGGGGACGTGATGGCCCGCGTGCTGTGCTGCGCCGGGGCCGAGCCGGGCGACACGATCCAGATCGCCTACGGCTACGGCCTCTTCACAGGCGGCCTGGGATTCCACTACGGCGCCCTGGAAATGGGTCTTCGCATCATTCCGACCTCATCGGGTCAGACGGCACGGCAGCTTAAGCTGATGCAGGACTTCCAGCCGCGAATCATCGCCTGCACGCCCAGCTACGTGCTCTACATGGCCGAGGAGGCCAAAGAGCTCGGCATCGACCCCACCAAGGGGAACTGGAAGATCGGAATCTTCGGGGCCGAGCCCTGGAGCGAGTCGATGCGGCAGGAGATCGAGTCGGTCTGGAACATGCTGGCGACCGACGTGTACGGCCTGTCCGAGATCATCGGCCCCGGCGTCGCCCAGGAATGCACCTACAAGGACGGCCTCCACATCTTCAGCGACGTCTTCTATCCCGAGGTCATCGATCCCAGGACCGGCCAACCGGCGGCGGAGGGCGAGGACGGCGAGCTGACCATCACCACGCTGACCAAGCAGGGCATCCCGCTCATTCGCTACGGCACGCGGGACATCATCAGTATGCGGACCGACAAGTGCCGTTGCGGCCGGACGAGCCCGCGCATCAGCAAGATCAAGGGACGCACCGACGACATGATCGTGGTTCGCGGCATCAACGTGTTCCCATCCCAGATCGAGCACGTCCTCATCGGCATCGAAGGCACGCAGCCGTACTATCAGATCGTCGTGGATCGCCAGGCGCACCAGCTCGATGAGGTCGAGGTGCTCGTCGAGGTCGAACAGAAGTTCTTCTCCGACGAGATCAAGCACCTCAATGAGCTGCGCGAGAGAATCCGGAGGGAGATCGCGGACGTGCTCTCGATCGGCGTCAAGGTGACGCTGGTGGAGCCCAAGACGATCAAGCGGAGCGAAGGCAAGGCGCAGCGCATTGTGGATAAGCGAAAGTTGTAATAGGAGTTTTTGCAGAATGGAAGTTAGGCTTACTTTTGAGAAGGAAAAATCGCCTTCTTGACCTCTTCTTTCAAAGACGATTTTTCCTTCTCAAAACGGCAAGTGCCGGATACACAATGAGCTCGGTGGGTTCTTCAAGGAAATCCCCAAGTGGATTTTCTTGAAGAATATAAGCCTAACTTCCATTCTGCAAAATTCCACTTGTAAGGGGCAGCAGATGAGGATCAAACAGATATCGGTGTTCTTGGAGAACCGCCAGGGTCGGCTCTACGATGTTTGCTCGCTCCTGGGGGAAAACGGCATCAACATCCGGGCGCTGACGATCGCGGAGACCGAGAGCTTCGGCGTGCTGCGGATCGTCGTGGACAAGTCGGACGCGGCCATCAAGCTGCTTCGCGACAACGAGTTCGTCGCCAACTTCACGGACGTGATCGCGATCGAGGTGCCGGACAAGCCGGGCGGACTGGCCTCCATTCTGAAGATCCTGGCCGAGAGCAACGTCAACATCGAGTACATGTACGGCTTCGTGGAAAAGTTCAGCGACAAGGCCCTGCTGGTCATGAGGTTCGAAGACACGGACTTCGCCCAGCAGATGCTCGCCAAGCACAGTGTCCACGTCGTCGCCGAGAAGGACATTCAAGGGCTCTGAGAACTGCGGATTGATGATTGCGGATTGAGATCAGCGTTTCAGTCCACAATCCGCAATCCAAAATCCGCAATTGTATGGTGGATATTCCATTCTGGAATCGAGAGGTCGAGACCGCGGAGCGTAGTCGGCTCCAGGAGCTTCAGCTTCAGCGGCTCAAGACGATCATCGGGTGGGCCCTCAAGACTCCGTTCTATAAAAGGAGACTGAGTCAGGCCGGCATTCGTTCGCCGGAAGAGGTCAGGAGCCTCCAGGACCTTCATCGCGTCCCCTTCACCACGAAGGACGATCTTCGCCAGAATTTCCCCAGGGGTTTGCTGGCCGTGGAGATGCGGGAGGTCATCCGGATTCACTCCTCCAGCGGCACCACGGGAATCCCCACGGTCATCTATTTCACGCGGGACGACGTCGACAATTGGACGGATCTGCTGGCGCGGAGCATCGTGGGCACGGGCGCCGTACCCGACGACATCTTTCAGAACATGATGACCTATGGCATGTTCACCGGCGGGCTGGGCCTGCACTACGGGGCGGAGCGCGTCGGCATGACCGTCATCCCCATCGGCGGCGGCAACACCAAGCGGCAGATCCAGACGATGCGGGATTTCCAGACCACGGTCGTCCACGTCACGCCCAGCTACCTGCTGCACATGCATACGAAATTGGGCGAGGACGGGATTGGCCGCAAGGACCTGGCCCTGCGCAAGGCCTTCATCGGAGCCGAGCCGCACTCGGAGAACACCCGCCGCAAGCTACAGGACCTGCTGCAGATCGATGCCTACAATTCATACGGCCTGAGCGAGCTGAACGGGCCCGGCGTCGCCTTCGAGTGCGTCTGCAAGAAGGATATGCACCTCTGGGAGGACGCCTATATCGCCGAGATCATCGACCCCAAGACCGGCGAAGTCCTGCGGGATGGACAGGAAGGGGAGCTCGTATTGACCAACCTCGTCCGCCGTGCGATGCCGATTCTGCGCTACCGGACGCGCGATCTGGCGTTTCTGCACCCCGAAGGCTGTGATTGCGGCCGGACCCATCGGCGGCTCTCTCGAATTCTCGGCCGCACCGATGACATGCTCATCATCAACGGCGTCAACGTCTTCCCCTCCCAGATCGAGGAGAAGATCATGAAGATCCCGGAGGTGGCGACCAACTACCAGATCCACGTCGACAAGAAAGGGGCCCTGGACCGTCTCACGGTCAAGGTGGAAATCTATCCCAAGCTCTTCCTCGGCGACGTGGCCAAGCTGGAGATGCTGAGGGACAAGATCAAGCAGGAGTTGCAGGCGTCCATCGTGATTGCCCCGGGGATCGAGCTCCACGAGCCCGGATCGCTGCCGGTGTTCGAAGGCAAGGCAAAACGCGTCGTGGACGAGAGGCCCAAGGACTAAAGTAGCACGGGCATCTTGCCCGTGGTCTTGAGTACATGGGCAGGATGCCCATGCTACGAGGTGTTATGGCAAAACAACTGACTATCTTCGTCGAGAATCGGCCGGGCCGGCTCAAGTCGATTTCGGAGAACCTGTGCAGGAGCCAGATCGACATTCGCGCGTTCACGATCCAGGATCGCGGTGACTATGGCCTGCTCCGGTTGATCGTGGACAAGCCGAACGACGCGTACTTGGCTCTGGCGGACGTCGGCTGTGCCTGTGCATTGAAAGACATCCTGGCGGTCTCCGTGCCCGACCAGCCGGGGAACTTCCATAGACTCACGTCCGCCCTGGCGGAGAACAGCATCAACGTGCTCGACGCGTACGGATTCGTTTTGCAGCCGCACAATACCGGCGTCTGCTGCATGGAGATCGACAAGCCCCAGATGGCCAAGGCCGAGGAAGTGATCAAGGCGGCCGGGTTCACCGTGCTCGAGGATGAGGAATTGTACGGTCTTTGACAGGGATGGAACCGCTCGACCATGAGAAATGCCGCGTTTGTAGGGGTCGTCTGCATCTGTCTCCTGGTACAACTGTCCTGTCAATCTCCGCGCCCGCAGCCCACCACCGGGCAAGAAGCTGCTGTGGCGTCCTTTGCCTGGCCGCAGGGCGAAAGGGCGGCGGTGAGTCTGACCTTCGATGACGCCCGTGCCAGCCAGTTGGACGCCGGCATCCCTATTCTCAATGAGTACGGCGTCAAGGCGACCTTCTACGTCTCGACCGACTCCGTCGTCAAACGACTCGATGGCTGGAAGGCCGTCGTGGCCGCCGGCCACGAGATCGGCAATCATTCGATGCGACACGCCTGCTCCGGGAACTTCCCATGGTCCAGGCAGAAGGCTCTGGAGGACTACACGCTGGCCCAGATGGCGGCGGAACTCGATGAGGCAAGCGCAAAAGTGGAGAGCCTGCTGAGCGTTCGTCCGCTGACGTTTGCTTATCCCTGCGGCCAGAAATACGTGGGGCGCGGCGAGCGCACAAGAAGCTACGTGCCGCTGGTCGCCCAGCGATTCCTGGCGGGCCGCGGCTGGCGCGACGAGTCGGCCAACGACCCGGCGTTCTGCGATCCGGCCCGGTTGATGGCGATCGAGTTTGACGGCCTGACGTTCGAGCAGCTCAAGGTCCTGGTCGATGAGACGGCCAAGAACGGCTTCTGGCTGGTTCTCTGCGGCCACGACATCGGTCCGGGCGGCCGCCAGACGACACGTGTCGATACGCTGCGAGCGTTCTGCCAATACGCCCGCGATCCCGCCAACGGCCTTTGGATCGATACCGTGGCGAACGTCGCACGTTACGTCCGGGACCAACAAGCCGCTCGCAATTATTGATGATTGAATAGTCAGTTGAACTATGGAACCGACCCTGTCATTCCCGCGAAGGCGGGAATCCAGTAGCCGCCGTGGTCTTTCTGGACCCCCGCCTGCGCCGGGGTGACATCATCGGCTGCTTTTGATCATTCTATTGTGAGTAGACGTGCATGATCCCGCCACACCGGTGGGCAGTTGGGAGGAAGAACATGGCTACGAAGTTGTCGTTCCTCGTGATCGTATCCCTTTGCGGGAACGCCGTTGCGCAAGCGGATTCACTGCTGTATCGCGACGCAACCCAGCCCGTCGAGTCCCGAGTCCAGGACCTGCTGCACCGTATGACTCTTGCCGAGAAGGTCGGGCAGATCAACATGCCGTGCGTCTACGTGGGCGGGCTTGGGCGGGACGTGGCCGGAAAGACGGAAGGATGCAAGAAGTTCACACTGGGTCAGTTGGAGCCGGGTGTCGGGCCGGCGGGTGGCTTCTTCACCATGGCCAATACGATCCTGCTCGAAGGCCCGGGCCAGCAGGTCGCCTTCTTCAACGAGTTGCAGCAGATGGCGATCCAGCAGACACGGCTGGGCGTCCCTCTTCTGCAGACGGAGGAAGGCACGCACGGCCTGATGTGCTCGCTCGGGACGATCTTCCCGGAGGGTCCGGGGCTGGGCAGCATGTGGAATCTGGACCTGGTTCGTCAGATTTACGCCGCGGCGGCCAGAGAGGCCCGTTCCGTGGGCATCCACCAATTGTGCACGCTGGTCGTCGAGCCTATCCGCGACCCGCGCCTGGGTCGAAACCAGGAGGCGTATGGCGAGGACCCGTTCTTCTGCGGCTGCATGGCCCGGACCATCGTCGAGGCGGTGCAGGGCGACGACATCCGCTCCCCGGAGCACGTCGTCGCGGTCCTGTGCCACTACCCCGGCCAAAGCCAGCCGGTGAGCGGCTTCGAGCGCGGCGCGATGGAGATCTCCGAGCGGACTTTGAGGGAGGTCTTCCTGGTGCCCTGGGTGGCGGGTATCAAGATAGCCGGCGCGCTCGGCGTCATGGCGACCTATCCGACCATCGACGGCACGCCCGTCCACGCCTCCGAGTGGATCCTCACGAAGATCCTGCGCGAGGAGCTGGGTTTCCAGGGGCTGGTGTTGAGCGAGGGCAGCGGCATTGAGACGATCATCTATGAGCACCTGGCCAGGGACTACAAGGACGCCGGCGTCATTGCATTGAAGGCCGGCGTGGACGTGGGCATCTCCTACGAGTCGGCGTACATGCGCGACATGATCGAGAGCGTCGAGCAGGGCCTCGTCCCGGAGTCACTGCTTGATCGTACGGTCGCTCGAATCTTGAGAATGAAGTTCCGTCTGGGACTGTTTGAGAGTCCATACGTTGACGCGACGCGCGCGAAGCAGGTCGTCCACAACGCCAAACACCAGGATGTGGCTTTGCAGGCCGCTCGCGAGAGCATCGTCCTCCTGAGAAACGAGGGCAACGTGTTGCCGCTGAGCAAGGATGTGGAGTCTATCGCCGTGATCGGGCCAAACGCCGACCACGCCAAGAATCAGTTGGGCGACTACGTGTCCCGTGCGATCCTCCAGGACATCATGACGGTTCTTGACGGCATCCGGAAGACCGTCTCACCCAGGACAAAGGTCGAGTACGTCAAAGGCTGCGATGTCGTGGGCACCGGCAACAATGAGATTGACGAGGCTCGCGAGGCCGCCAGGCGTGCGAAGGTTGCCATCGTCGTCGTCGGCGAGAACGAGTGGGGCAGCCCCAACAAGACCGGCACGGACGGCGAGGGGTACGACGCCGCGACGCTGGAGCTGACGGGCCTGCAACTGGACCTGGTGAAGGCGGTCCATGAGACGGGGACGCCGACGGTGGTCGTTCTCATCAACGGTCGTCCGCTGGCGATTCGCTGGGTTGCCGAGAATGTTCCCGCCGTAGTCGAGGCGTGGCTGCCGGGCGAGAAGGGCGGGCAGGCAGTGGCGGAAGTGCTCTTTGGCGACCATAACCCCAGCGGCCGGCTTACCGTGACGGTGCCTCGTCACGCGGGTCAGTTGCCGGTCTACTACAACTGCAAGCCCTCGAAGGCGCACTGGGTCGAGCACGGCTGGGGCAAGCCGTACGTGGACATGAATCCCACACCGTTGTACGAGTTCGGTCACGGCCTGAGCTACACGAAATTCCAGTACAGCAACCTGAAGATCGAACCCAGGAATCCCGGCATTGGCGGATCGGTTCACGTCAGCGTGGATATCGAGAACACCGGGGATCGTCCCGGCTCTGAAGTCGTCCAGCTCTATATCGACGATCCGATCAGCAGCGTCGTGACGCCTGTGAAGCAGTTGCGCGGCTTTGAGAAGGTCTTGCTTGCGCCCGGGGAAAGCAAGACCGTCCGCTTCGTCCTCACGCCGGAACACCTGGCCTTGCTGAACCGCTATCTCGAATGGGTCGTCGAGCCCGGCGAGTTCCGCGTCATGGTGGGACGCTCGTCAAAGGACATCCGCCTGACCGGGACGTTCGAAGTGGCAGGACGCTGACCGGGTGTGTGTGGAAATACCCTGGCGACGGGGTGGCATCGGCAAGCGGAATCTTCGGAGCTTGCCGATGGTGCCACGCATCTGAGGGGCCATCGGCAAGCTGGTGCTTGCCGCTGCCACCCGGCACAACACCCTGAAACTTGCACAGACACGAGGCCTCGCAACAGCGGTCATGCACCCGGTCTGTCGTTGCCCATTGCACTTTGTGGCGAATTCGGTATGCTCTGTCGCTTCCGCCCGCATCAGGGCTTTCGGAGATCGACAGGGTAGGTATGAATCAGCAATCTCTCAAGGTCCAATGGACACAGTTGACCGTTCTGTCCGGCGTCCACTTCCTGGTGGACATGCTGGGGAACATGATTCCGGCGATTCTGCCGGTCCTGCTCAAGGAGTATGGGATCACTCTGCTCGTAGGCGTCTCGATCCCCATCCTTCTGTCGTTGGCCGCCAACGGCGTGCAGATCGTGACGGGTCGTATGAGGTCGGACAAGACCACGCCGCTCTTCCTGCACGTCGGAATGATCCTGGCGGCGAGCATATGCCTGATCGCGCTGGCGCCCAGGTCATCCGCCGGGATTGTCCTTCTGTTTGTCTTTGGCGTCGTCAGTGGGACAGGGGTCGCCGTCGCCCACCCGGAGGCCCTGCGCGCGGTGCACACATTGAACCGGATCTCGCCGTCCCTGAGCACAGCGGTGTTCATGACCACCGGCTTCTTCGGCTTCGCCTGCGGCGGGATGATCTCGGCCCTGCTCGTCTCCTTTTATGGACTGGACGGCCTGTTTCCACTGGTCGTTCTTCCCGTTGCGGGTATTATCGCGGTAGCCCTGTCGAGGGTTCGTCTGTCGGCCGATGGCCATGCCGTGTCAGCCGACGGCGGGCAGCCGATCCAGAGGCTGGATGCCGTGCCTTTCTGGAAGGTGCTGCTCATTGGAGTCCCCGCCGGAGTCTCGACCACCATCGTCCAGCAACTGGCTCCGACGTACCTGCACGAGATGGGCTTTGACCTGACCTTCGGCGGTTTCTCCACGGCTGTCTTCGGCTGGGGCGGCGCGGTCGGGCCATTCCTCTGGGCAGTCCTTGCACACAAGAAGGGGGATCTGCCATGCTCGGTCTGGGCCTTCCTGCTGTCCGTGCCGTTCATGGTGCTGTACCTCATATTTGACGACCGGCCTGCGGCGGCTTGGCTGTTGTTCGGCGTGGGCTTCTCTTCCATGTCCGCGTACATCCTGACCGTCACGCTGGCCCGCGAGGCGAAGGGCTTGAATCTGGGCCACCGCATGGCCCTCATCGTCGGGGGCACGTGGGGTATCTCCATGCTGGTCTATCTGGTCTTTGCCGCCGTGGCGGATCTGGTGGGGACCGAGCCCGTGCTGAAACTCACGCCTGCGGGCTACCTTCTCTCGGCGATCTTCGCCTACTACGTGCTTCGCCAGCACCCGGAGTCCGTCCGCCGGTTCCGTGAGCTGCCGGCTGTCGGGCTGCCCGGTGGCGAGCGAGTGTCTGCATAGAGACCTGCTGTGAGGCGACTGCGATGAAGACTGCAAGTACGATCTGCATTCTGTGCGTGATAGTGTCGGCCGTCCCGACGAGCGCATTGGCGCAAGGCGTTGTCGCGGAGTTGATGAAATGGCATCCTCCACATTCGCCCACAGTTGCCCCAAGGTTGTCCACAAATGAACCGGTGCAATCTCCTCTACCACAACGTCCGCATGGACGCGGCGGCGAGCAACGAGCGAGTGGAGATCACGCTGAAGGGCTCGCCGGGCGATCCATTGAGAATCGCTCTGGGTCCCGGCTGGCGTGCGGAGACGAAGGAGAGAATGGACGGCGCATTCGCTCTGGCGGAAGCGGGGGAATATACGTTTCATCGCGACAGATAGTCGCGCGGCTGCCGGCTCAAGGCTTTGAATACGCACGCTTCAGGTCGGCCAGCCGCAGTGCCTGGTCTTTCGTGAAGGCGCCCACTCGGGTCCGCTCGAGCTCGTCAACATATCCGCCGGTGCCGAGCTGCTCCCCCAGGTCCCGTGCGAGCGATCGGACGTAGAATCCCGGACTGGTCACGAGCCTGAGACTGACGTAAGGCCAGGTATAGGCGAGCAGCTCGATCTGCCTGGCCTCGACCTGTCTGACGGCCAATTCCAGCGGCTTTCTGGCCCTCGCGGCCTTGTAGGCGATCCGCCCGCGCACCTTGACGGCGGAGAAGACCGGAGGATGCTGGTGGATGCTGCCTTCAAAGCTCTTCATCGCCTGGCGAATCTCGTCCTCCGAAGGAATCCGGCTGACGGGGACCTGGGTCTTGTCGCCCTCGCGGTCCTCCGTCGTGCTGCGCCACCCGAGCTTGATGCGGACGATGTATTCCTTCTCCTTCGCGACGACACTGGCGAGCGTCCGCGTGGCGGCCCTGCCCACGCCGATGACCAGCACGCCCTTGGCGCAGAGGTCGAGCGTGCCGCCGTGACCGACTCGCCTCTGGCCGGTGCATCGTCGGACGATATCGATGACGTCGTGCGAAGTCATCCCTTCATCCTTGTACACGACAAGCATGGTGCCATCGTTCAGAGCGTTCTCAGGCATCAGTGCCTCTGACATTCCAGACTGCGCGGCACGCAGGCGACAGATATAGTAGCATAACGCGCAGCCGGTTGCACAGGCGAGTCTGTGCGGCATCAAATAAGCTTGCGCATGGGCGAGGTAAAGGCTTGTGGCGCCGCCGGCCCATCTGGTACAATGACACCAAAGAGGCAGAACCATCGAGGGTAGGACCTTTTTGCAGGAGGATTCGTATGGTGCTGGCAAGACGTCCTTCAGAGTTCCGTGACATGCCCGGTATCCACTGGTTTCACCATCTCACGCTCGCACCGGTCGTGGCGAGCCTTCTCCTTTCGGTCGCCGCAGGCAAGTACAGCGGCGGCAGCGGCATATCGACGGATCCGTATCTGATCCGTACGGCGGAGGAGTTGAACACTCTGGGCAACAGTCCGGGTGACTGGGACAAGTGCTTCCGGCTGATGGAGGATATCGACCTGGAGGGCTACAATGAGACCAACTTCCACCTCATCGGGTCCTGGGTGTCGTATGGCGACACCGCCAACCAGCCGTATCGAGCGATCTTCGATGGAAATGGGCGGACGATCTCGAACCTGCGATACAGAGACATGAAGGGAAATGGGATCGGCCTGTTTCGATACGTGCACGGAGGAGACGTCAGGAACCTGACCCTCAAGAATGTGAAGATCGTGAGTGACGGCGTGGACGTGGGGGCGCTGGTCGGCCGGATGGGCAGCGGCGGCATCGTCAATTGCCACGTCGTCGGCGTGGATGTCATGGGCAATACCCGGGTAGGCGGCCTGGTTGGAAACACCGATGGGGGCATTTACCAATGCTCATCCCGGGGCCGCGTTGCAGGTGTATGGTACGTCGGCGGCCTGGTCGGCGGCGTCGGCGATGCGATTGTCAAGACGTCGTACTCGAAGGCGTCCGTGTCGGGCAACGAAAGTGTCGGCGGACTCATCGGCGCGACGCTCAACCAGGAAGCGATCGTCGACTCGTGCTACGCCAATGGCAGCGTCACCGGGACCCTGTACGTCGGGGGACTGGCCGGGCAGGTAGTCACCGGAAGGGTCTACAAGTGCTATTCCACCGGAGCTGTCAAAGGCAGCCAATCCGCCGGAGGATTGACGGGGAACCTGAAGATTCTCGGCGATGTGATGGCGTCGTTCTGGGACGCGGAGACGAGCGGCCAGACCGGAGGCGCCGGCACCGGCAAGACCACGGCGGAAATGTGGTCGGCAGACACCTATAGCACGTGGGATTTCATCTACACGTGGACCATTTGCGATGGGCGGAACTATCCGGTGTTTCTGTGGCAGATCCCCACGGCCGATCTGCGCTGCCCGGACGGCGTGAATGCGACAGATTTTGCCTGGTTTGCGATCCAGTGGCGGCGCGACGACTGCGGCGGCGCGAACTGGGACTGCGAGTGGGCGGACTTCGACGGGTCCGGTGACGTGAGATTTCCCGATCTGGCCATCCTTGCCGAGGAATGGCTGACCGGGGTGTACTGAACGGATGGATGTAGAAGGGGGGATCAGGTCTATGGACGGCTCAGGGATGTCTCTGTCGGGTCAGACGGCCTTGATTACCGGCGCCGCCAAGCGTATCGGCAGGGCGGTGGCCCTGGCGCTGGCGCAGAATGGCGTTCGCGTGGTGGCGCACTACAACCGCTCGCGGGGGGAAGCGGAGGCCCTGTGTGAAGAGATCGAGCGGATGGGAGGATCGGCCTGGCCGGTCCGGGGCGACCTTGTCGAGCCGGGCCAGACGGAAGCCGTCTTCAAAGAGGCCGTGGAACGGGCCGGCGCCATCGACGTTCTGATCAATAGCGCCTCGATCTTCGACGTGGAGACGATCTGGGAGATGACGGACGAGTCTTTGTGCCGGAACATGCGTCTCCATACGATGGCGGCTCTGATCCTGTCCCGGGCTCTGGCGAGGCAACAGAGGTCGGGACACATCATCAACCTTCTGGATACGCGGGTCGTCTCGTATGACAAGGACCACGCCGCGTATCACATCAGCAAG
Source organism: Sedimentisphaerales bacterium (assembly GCA_016928975.1). The sequence continues at coordinate 73,079 of JAFGJR010000179.1, forward strand.
CGCTCGCTGTTGACGCTGACCCGGATGCTGGCGTTGGAGCTTGCGCCGAAGATCGCCGTCAATGCCGTGGCGCCAGGGCTGATCCTGCCACCTGCCGCGCAGGACGAGACGTACCTGGACAAGCTGGCGCCCACCACGCCGTTGCAGCGTCACGGCAGTCCGGCCGATGTCGTCGAGGCTGTGCTCTTTCTGCTGCGCAGCCGGTTCATCACGGGACAAATCCTCTACGTCGACGGCGGGTACCACATGAGAGGGCACTTGTATGACTGACGCCCGGCAAGAACCGCCGCTCGACCAGATTCTCATCCGCGACTTGCAGTTCCGCTGCATCGTGGGCGTCGACGCGGAGGAACGCCGCGAGAAACAGGACATCAAGGTGCAGATCACGCTGGACGTCGATCTGCATAAGGCGTGCCGGACCGACGCGATCGAAGACACGGTCGATTACCGGGCGCTGAAGAAGGACATCCTGCGCATGGCCGAGAGCTCCCGGTTCCGTCTCGTCGAGGCCTTGGCGCAGAACGTAGCAGACATCTGTCTGACACGCGAGCGTATCGTGCGCGTCGAGGTGATCGTCGAGAAGCCCGGGGCGCTGCGATTCGCCAGGACTGTTGCCGTGCGGATTGTCCGCGCGCGGGACAGCCGCAACGTGTGAGGGATGTGCCGCGTTGAAGCTGGCCGACCAGTCGCGCAAGGCTATTGCCCGGATCCAAGACGGCGTGCGCGACCGGCTCGTGCGCCACATGCCCTCGGAGAAGGCGGACGAGATCGCCGCCGTGTTGGCCAGCGACAAGTGGACCCATGATTACCTGATCTCGCCGGCCCGGCGACCATCCACACCGGCTCGGTCAGGCCGTGTCCGGACACGGGGAACGAACGTGCCGCCGTCCGGCTGCTTCGCTTCGTTGATCAGAGCCAGCGCCTCCTCGACCAGGATCTCGGCGGCGCCTTTCGCCAGATGAGTCCCTGCCTCGGGCTCGTAGCCCCCTTGCTCGTACGCCTGCCGGTGGCAGATGTACCCGACGGCATCGTTGGCCAGCGTGACAATGAACAGGCCATCGATGCCGGCCCGCTTCTTGATCGCCAGTCCCACCTCCACCAGAACCTCGCCCGGCAGACCCAGGAGGTAGATGCTTCCCAGCCTCAAGACCTGAATCTCCGTGGTGACACGGTCACCGGGACAAGACGATGGCTTGACAGGGAGTGTGACTTCCCTGCGCATCGCCTTGAGGATGACGTCGCCGGTGGTCGCGAGCAATTGGAGTCGTCGGACCGCCTCGCCGCCGAGGGCCGTGCCAATCTGCTCGCACGCCTTGGGCCCTCTCTCCAGGGGCACCGCGTTTCCCGCCAGTCCCAGGGCAAAGAGGCATGTCCCGCCTTCCACCTGCTCGACGCCCCGTGTTGCGAACGCCGGGTAGTCGGCCGACACCGTCGTGCTCAGGTGCGGATAGATGCACACCGGATGACAGCCGAAGCCGATCATCGAGCCGATGAGCCGGCCGTCGGCATTCTCCATCCGCAGGACAAACACCGTGGGATCGATGGGGCCGAACTCGATCTGCGTCTGTGCTGGTGCAGGAGTGAACGTCACTCTCGTGTCACCCTCGCCGGTCGTCTCGATCTTTCGCGTCGCCGCTACGTCCGCCGGCAGGGTGAACGCCATCGTCGCGTGGCCCTCGCTGTCCGTCGGCCTGCGATTGTACAGGACCTCGGGCAGCCTGCCCATCGCGGCGCCGATCTGCACCTCCTGCATGTTGCGCAAGGCAATCGCCACGGCGTCGGCCATCTTGTGAACGAGGACCTGGAGATAGGATTGATCGACGCTCGCCGGCTCCAGCCGGCCCTCGCGAGGCAGCTTCGACCGCGTGAAGACCTCCGGGCCTGAGTGCGTGTGCGTGGCGCAGACCATGACGTTCTGCGCCGGTATGCTGAGCTTCTCCTGGATCGCCGCACGCACCGGCGTCGTGATCTCCTCCAGAGGCGTGTACAGCAGGTCGGCACAAACGATCGCGACTGTGTTCGAGTCGTCGCTCAGGACCATCGCCTTGGCGTACAGTTCGTCCCTGACGGCATCGCTCGGCTTGCCGTAGGAGCCGATGAGCGGGATCCCCAGCGGCGGCGTGATGTCGACCTTCGCGCATCCGCCTTTGAGCGTCGCCCGGGCGACGCCGCAAGCGACAAGGCCGGATAGCAGGACAACCAGAGTCAGACGCGTCCGTGAGCATAATCCGGCAATCGGGCGGCAGCGGCAAGCCGTAGAGACGCAAGATTTTGCGTCTCCACAGCTTGCCGATGGTGCTACGCGTCCCGAGAACCATCGGCGAGCTGCCGCTTGCCGCTGCCACCCGACATGGTGCCCGAGAACTTGCACAGACATGGTCGAACGCGTCAGCCTCATTGCAGTCTTCGTTGTCACGGTCACGGCCCTTTCTGCTCTACCGATCTTCGCGGGTACATTCTACGTCAGATCCTGTGCTCACACCAGCCTTCAGGACGGCTGCTGCCCATCTCAGAACGTGTAGGCGATTCCGACGGTGATACCAAGGGCGACGCAGAATTGCCCGCCGCTTCATCGCCGGGGAACCGGGGCTCAGGGATAAGATAGGTCCCGTAAGGGACGAGAGAGGAGGGCCCTGTCCTCGGATTCAAGGGATTTGCTGGCTTCGGCGGTGCCGCCGTAGGCGCCGAGGTTGACCCGCCCGCCGTTGGGTTGCGGCTCCTCGCCCACCGGGGTGTTCGGATCGCCCGCGTCGATGCACGGACTGCTGACATCGTCCATCACCCATCTCTGCTGATTCGGGTCCCACCGGCCGGCCAGAGATTTCATGTGGTAGTCGCCGTCTATCCAGACGGCGTTTG